>CAMDDF010000045.1 GCA_945890885.1 Candidatus Kuenenia stuttgartensis
GGCAACATAACCGCCTGGGCCTGCTCCGATGACTGCAACCTGATAATGTTCTGACATAAAACCTATCCTTCTTTTTTAGCCACTAATTTACACGAATTAACACAGATTTTTTTCTGTAAATTCTAATTTCTATATTATTATCCGTCGCTTGCGCTTTCGGCTACTGTTATCCGCGTCAACAATAGCGTGGAGCGTCAGCGACACGATAAGATTTAATTCCGAACTACGAAATCAACTGCTGGGGTTTTTCGAGAAGCTCTTTCAATGTTTGCAGGAATTTCGCAGCCAGTACGCCATCGATTACACGATGGTCAGCACTGATCGTCATCGACATAAGCCTTGTCGGACGTATCGCACCGTTTTCAACGACCACGCCTTCGCGAATCGCTCCAACTGCAAGAATAGCTGCTTCCGGCGGATTTATAATCGCTGAGAAATCTTCCACGCCAAACATTCCAAGGTTAGTAATGGTAAATACGCCCTGGCCTAAACCTTCCATCCTGCCTTTGCGAGCAGATTCTACTACCTGCTGCGTTTTTGCCGCCAACTGCTGCAAGTTCATTTTATCAACATCCAGCACAACCGGCACAGTCAATCCATCGTCGGTACCAACAGCAATACCAATATTAACAGATGGGTATTCGGTAATCTCATGGTTTTTGTACTGGCTCCTGAAAGCGGGATACTGCCGAATGGCTTTTCCGCAGGCATAAGTTATGAAATCATTCACGCTGCATTTGAACTGCTCTTTGGTTTTGCGATAGGTGCTGAACAACGCACCAGCGTCAATGGTTGTTTTCGCGTAAAAATGCGGAACATTCTGCTTGGAGTACAGCAGATTGGTAGCGATTGCTTTTCGCATCTTGGTAACTGCATAAGTGCGGGCTTCAGTTGGGGCAGCTTCGGCACTTTCAACGTCCGACGAAATAACTCGTCCGCCCGGGCCTGAACCGCCGACAGTAGCAAGGTCTATACCTTTATCTATTGCAGCTTTGCGAGCGGCTGGTGATGCTTTAACTCGGCCTGATTCGCTGATTGAAGCAGCTTGTTTTTGTGATGGGGCACTGGATTTTGCTGGTGCTGCTTCAGCTTTTGGAGCAGCAGCGGCAGCTTTGGGGGCCGCGGTTGATTCGGCTGGCGATGAACCAAGATAGGCATCTATATTAACACCCTCTTCAGCGATATAAGCAACCGGAACCTTTACCTCAACGATGGCACCTTCAGCGGCGACGATTTTAGCAATTCGCCCAGCGTCAACGGCTTCAACTTCCATTGTGGCCTTGTCGGTTTCAATTTCCATGATAATCTGCCCGACTTCGATCCGGTCGCCTTCGGCAACTTTCCATGACAAAATCGTGCCTTCTTCCATGCTCTGGCCAGCTTGCGGCATTAATATAGGAATGACTGTTCCCTGAACGGATGATGTGTCAGCTTTTTGATTCATTTTGGTATCTCCTGATTTTGAGGATTTTTCAGTGTTTGAAGTGGTGTTTTGTGTTTTTTCGTCGATGGCGGCTATCGGCATATCCGCATCAAAAACGCCCCCTGCATAAATCAGGGCCTCTGAAAGAACACCTGATGCATTGGATTTAACCTCAAAGAGGTCTCGGCCTGCTTGAACGACACAGATTACACTGTCTTTTTCGACCTTTGCTCCAATTTCCTTAAGCCATTGATACAAAAGGACTTGCTTGAAATTACTAAGCTTTTTAGGTAAATGTATTTTACTCATTTCGGCTTTCCCGTAAAAATTCTGACATAATAATTTGTATTAAATATAATCAAAAGTAGTCATATATCAAGCATAATCAGAAATAATCAAATATCAAGCATATTTTTTCATTTTTTTGTTGATTTTAATGCTTATTTATGATTACTTATAATCATATTAACATTAAGAATTCAAGAAAAGAACCAAAAACGAGTCAAAAGAACCGATGGAACCAAGAAAAGAACAAATTCTTTCACTTATCTGGCAGGAGAGCCATGTTTCGGTCAAAAAACTTGCCGAACAGCTCAAGGTCTCTGATGCCACCATTCGTCGCGACCTGCACGGATTGGCATCGGAAGGACTCATCGGATTAGTTCACGGCGGCGCATCGGTGGTACGCAATTCGGATTACTCGTTTTTGTCCAAGTCCAGACGAAATGTAGAAGCTAAAAGAACCATCGCAAAAATAGCATGCGAATTGATTTCTGACGGGGATCAGCTTTTTCTGGATTCCGGAACGACATGCTTTGAGATGACCACGTTTTTGAGAAGCAAACGAAGCCTGCATATTATTGTCAATTCTGTCCGCACAGCTCAGGAACTTAATTCGCCATCGCTTAACATCCTGATGCTCGGCGGGCAATACCGGCCAGACAGAATGGATGCCGTCGGGCCAATGGCCGCTGAAGTCCTCGAAAGACTTAGAGGATACCGGGCCTTTATCGGTGCAGACGGGCTTGTGATGGACTTTGGATTAACTACCGTAGATATCGACAGCGCCAATATTTTCGCATTGGCAGTTAAAAATTCCAAGGAATGTATTCTGCTGGCAGACAGCAGCAAATTCGACCAGCCATCACTTTATAAAGTTACGGATTTCAAAAATGTTTCAACTGTAATTACCGAAAAAAGACCTTCTCCCCAATGGGAAGATTTTTTTAATAGTCAAAACGTAAAAGTACTTTATCCAGAAAAAACTTCAGAAAATTTATGAATCGATAGGAGTATCAAAAAATGCCAAAATCAGTATATGTAAGCCCCGAAGAAGCGCGAAAGAGCGGACACATCGAGTTTAAGTCAATCCCTGTAAATCAGTATAAAAAAACAGTCAAGGATGAATTGAAACGCTACAGCAAGGAAGACCTTGTCCGCATTCAGCGTGATATGGTAATTATCCGAACGTTTGAAACTATGCTCAACGAAATCAAACTTCGCGGTTCTTATATGGGCGTTGAATATATGCACAACGGCCCTGCTCACCTGTCACTCGGTCAGGAAGCTTCAGCAGTCGGCCAGGCATATCACCTTGGTATCGACGACCATATCTACGGCAGCCACAGAAGCCACGGCGAAATTCTCGCTAAGAGCCTGTCAGCTATTCAAAAGCTCGACGATAAGTCGCTGATGAAAATAATGGAAAACTATTTCGGCGGTCAATGCCTTCGAATCGTCGAGAAAGACGCAAAGGGGAGTGTTAAAGACCTGGCGATTGATTTCTTGATCTATGGAACTCTTGCGGAAATCTTCGGCAGAGAAGCAGGATGGAACAAGGGTATGGGCGGTTCAATGCACGCGTTCTTCCCGCCATTTGGTGTTTATCCCAATAATGCAATCGTCGGCGGTTCAGGCGATATATCAGTTGGTGCCGCATTGTTCAAAAAAGTCAACAAAAAGCCAGGTATTGTTATAGGAAATATCGGCGATGCGTCGGCAGCTTGCGGCCCGGTATGGGAAGGTCTTTGCTTTGCAACTATGGACCAGTTCAAAACGCTTTGGGATGAAGCCCACCGTGGCGGATTATGCCTGATACTTAATTTCTATAACAACTTCTACGGCATGGGCGGGCAGCCCTCCGGCGAAACAATGGGCTTTGGAATGTTAGCAAGGCTTGGAGCAGGCATTAACCCTGAACAGATGCACGCTGAACGTGTTGACGGGTACAATCCTCTGGCAGTAGCTGACGCGATCATTCGCAAAAGAGAAATACTCGAAAAGGGAGAAGGCCCGGTACTGCTTGATACGATTACCTATCGCTACAGCGGCCATTCACCGTCAGACCAGAACAGCTATCGTGATAAATCCGAAGTTGAACACTGGCAGAAACATGATTCGACCGTTAATTTCGCAAAAGAACTGGTCGATGCAAAAATATGCGACGCAGGCAAAATCGAAGAGATACTGAAATACTCCGAGCAGCTAATGGTTAAGGCTTGCCGCAAAGCAGTGGATCTTAAGATCTCGCCGCGTGCAGAGCTGATGACAAAAAATAATCTTCTTGAAAATACTTTGTACTCGAATCAAAAGATGGATTCTATGGAACCAGGCAGAAAGCCTGATGTTCTGATGAGCCTCGAAGAAAATCCACGCATTCAGGGTTTAGCTTCAAGAAGCCGTTCAGCATTTGATGAAAAAGGCCAGAAGCTAAAAGAAACCCGCTGCATCGGTATCAGAGATGCTATCTTCGAAGCGATTATCGACAGGTTCTACACTGACCCAACATTGATTGCTTATGGCGAAGAGAATCGCGACTGGGGTGGGGCTTTTGCGGTTTATCGCGGCCTGACAGAGGCTCTTCCATATCATAGGCTGTTTAATTCGCCTATCTCAGAGGCTGCTATTGTCGGCACCGCTGTCGGATATGCACTTGAAGGCGGACGAGCACTTGTTGAGCTTATGTATTGCGACTTCCTCGGACGTGCAGGCGACGAAATATTCAATCAGCTTTGCAAATGGCAATCGATGAGCGGCGGACTTTTGAAAATGCCGGTAGTCGTGCGTGTTTCAGTGGGCAGCAAATACGGCGCCCAGCATAGTCAGGACTGGACAGCACTTTGTGCGCATATACCCGGTCTGAAACTTGCGTTCCCGGCAACACCATATGATGCCAAGGGTATGATGTACACCGCATTGACCGGAACCGACCCTGTGATTTTCTTTGAAAGCCAGAGATTGTACGGTACCGCTGAAGAATTCGTCGAAGGCGGCGTTCCTACTGGATATTATGAAGTTCCATTCGGTGAGCCAGCAATTCGCAGAGAAGGCAAAGACATGACTATACTGACTATCGGTGCAACGCTATACAGAGCGATGGAAGCCGCTAAGGAACTTCAGGAAAAGTACGGCGTAAGCTGTGAGATAATTGATGCTCGCTCGCTAGTACCTTTCAATTATGATAAGGTTATCGCATCGGTCAAAAAGACACGAAAGATTCTGCTTGCTTCGGACGCATGTGAACGCGGCAGCTTCCTGCATACAATGGCTTCGACAATAAATACTCTGGCATTTGACGAGCTTGATGCTCCGCCAGTGGTGCTTGGCGCAAAGAACTGGATTACTCCGCCGGACGAAATCGAGCAGGCGTTCTTCCCATATCCGTCAGATTTCCTGGATATGGTGCATGAGCATATTATGCCGTTGAAAGGATACAGCGTCAAACGCGACTGTTCAACATCGGAGCTGATGCGCAGAAGCCAGAACGGAATCTAATAATAAAGGTAAGGGATACCGATGTTAACTGATCTTTTAATTTTGAATACAGCTGTTGCTGATTTCCGGAGCAGCGAATTTGATTTCGTTGAAAAACTTGCCGGCAAAGGCGGGCTTGCAAGATGCAAAACCGAAGATATGCCCGCTTACTCCCAGCAGCAATATAAAGGCTGGATAGACTCTGGCAAGGCAACAGCTGGCGGGCCGGGCAACACCGCCCCGCTAGTTGCAAAGGCAGGCTTGAAAACTGCAGTAGGCGTTAACCTCGGCAAGGGCAACTTTGACGGGTTAGACGCTTCGGGCAGATTCTTTTATGATACGATGACAGCTAACAAAGTTGATATGTCTGCGACAGTCGCGCATCCATCTCTTCCAACCGGTACTACCTTTGTTTATGACAAACCCTGCGGCGACCGCGGCGGGATTGCATACTTTCCAAATGCGAATAATGATTTTGACTTTAAATATTTCAAGGCCGCGGTAGATAAACTTTCGCCAAAGATGGTTTACTATATGTATTCCGGGCTTTCGGATCGCGGCGATGCCAATGGCGGCAAAGACCTTGCTGATTTTATGATGTGGTGCAGGTCAAAAGGCATTACTACTACGGCTGACAGCCATACTCTTGGAGGCAACCCGGAACAGCTAATCGAATCAAAGGCATCGGTGGCAGAGTATAAGATGCTGGAGCCACTGCTGCCTGAACTTGATATATTTTTCACGTCATATGATGAAGCAAGAATGATTGAAAATACCCTTGGCGAAAAGGGTAAGTATTTAAATATTTCTGAAGAAAAATATATCGTTCATTTTCTGGAATTCCTTTCTGAAAGATTCTGGCGAAAATGCAAAGAAGCCAGAGTTTTCGGCGTTACAGTGAAAGACGGAGCCTTTGTTATTTACAAAGACGCACAGGGCAACGTGGCTGGCCCGGAAAAAGTAACTTCACGCTTTATGTTCGGCAATGTCATAGACCTAGTCGGAGCAGGCGATTCATTTCGGGCAGGGTTTGTAACGTATATCATTGCAAATATAGAAAAATTCAGAAATGGAAAAATAGAAATTGCCCATGCGGTTCAGATGGCAAATCTATTCGCGTCATTGTATGTCAAGGCACCTCTTAATAATCGTTACAGCAATATTGGCAAGTATGAAAAAATGTTCAATGTTGTCAGCCGTGATTTAAAAATTCAAACTTTCGAAGAATTAGTTGCAGCAGTTAGAGATTGATACTATGAAAAAACACATATTAACAGGTTTTGGTTTTGGGCCTATACAGTCCGGACTTTTTGTTGCGGAAGCATTTAAAAGCGGTAATTTCAAACGCATCGTTATAGCCGAGATTGACCAGAGACTCGTTGACGCAGTTCGCGCGAATGAAGGCACATATTATATTAATATCGCTGGCGTTGGCGGAATCGAAACTGTCGAAGTAAAAGGCATAGAAATTTACAACCCAACAGTCGAGAAAGACAGGCTCCAGATTATAGATGCATTGGCACATTCGACGGAGATTGTTACATCGCTGCCTTCGGTTAAATTTTATGATGCAGGCGAAAACAGTGTTGCCTCGCTTATATCGGCAGGCTTGAGCAACAGCAAAGCGGAAGCGACGATAGTTTATACCGCAGAGAACAATAATCACGCGGCTGAGATTCTCGAAGAAGTTATCCAGAAAAAACTTGGAAAAATCCCAGCTAATGTTCAGTTCTTAAATACCGTCATCGGCAAGATGAGTCAGGTCGTAACCGACAAAGACGAAATCCTGCAAAAAAATATAAAGACAATATCGCCTGGTATTGACAGGGCATTTTTAGTCGAAGAATTCAATCGGATTCTTGTTACAAAGTGCAATATCAAAAACTATACCCCAGGCATCAAAGTTTTCCTTGAAAAAGAAGACCTGCTTTCCTTTGAAGAAGTGAAGCTGTTTGGCCATAACGCAATTCATGCACTATTGGGTTATCTTGGTGCTTACAAAGGCTATAAGAAGATGTCCGAACTTGCCAACGATAAGCCGATAATGCAAATCGCCAGAGATGCTTTTCTGAAAGAATCCGGTGCGGCCTTAGTAAAGAAGTATAGTCATCTGAAGGATGAACTTTTCACCGAGGCTGGCTATAAGAAATATGCAGAGGATTTGCTTGTTCGAATAGTCAATCCTTATCTGGATGATACGACCGAACGTGCAGCGCGAGACCCACAGAGGAAACTTGGCCCAACCGACCGGATTTTCGGCACGATGCAATTGGCTCTGGAGTACGGGGTTAAACCCAATAATATGGCCAAGGGCGCAGCAGCAGGATTGATATATCTGCTCAAGGCCAATCAGAGCAATGTTAATCGGCAGATATTGTCGCAAAAATTGAAAGAAATTTTCGCAGAAGACACCGGCAAGCATAACGCAGAACTGATTGAACTGACCGAAAAGGCTTTTGATAATTTATAGGCCAATTCGGATTTAGAGCAATTTGTTTTTCGTGTCGCTCGCGCTCCACGCTTTCATTTTTTATCTTGAGAACATTAAAATGCTCAAGCTATTTCGTGAGCAACTCAAACTCCTCAGGGCCAAGGCTCTGACGGAGTTTTTGCAAGGCTACCAATTCAAGCTGACGAACACGCTCTTTGCTTAGCCCGATTTCATCGCCAATCTGATTGAGACTCTTGTATTTTTTCTTCATCCCCATTTTTATCAGCCCATAATGGTTATTGATAATATACTGCTCCCGTTCAGTGAGATTGTTCACTATAACGTGTTCAAGGCTATTGTGGGCCTGCTCGACAGCGTTAACGCCTGTCCTGTTTTTATCACGAAAGTCCGTTTGTATCTCGTCAATGTCCATCGAGGTGGGCTTGTCAGGTCTGGAGGCCTCTGCCGGTATGCGACGAGCGAAATCTTTGGATATTGCCCACGAGGCGTATGTGCTGAATCTAAAGCCCCTGCTGTAATCGAATTTTTCGACCGCACGCATCAGCGAAAGGTTTCCCTCGCTAATAAGGTCTGAAAGCTGAGTGCCCCAGCCAGCGTGCCGATTTGCTATGCTGATTACCAGCCGGAGATTTGAAACGATAATTATTTTCCGGATTTGCTCTGCCTGTTCAATATATTTTTCGACAATGGCTATTTGGTGAGTATTGACTCTCGGCATGTTGTTGAACTTGGCGATTTCAATTGATGCACGGAACTTCAGATAATTATAACGCTTGAAAAGGTCAGCTTCCACCTCACGAGTCAGCGGCTTAATTGAACTGACATTATTCAGGTACACCGGCAGTGTATCCGAAGTAAATTCAGTTTCATGCGGATGGTCGTAAAGATCAGCAAGCCCGTTCAGCGGCGAAGCGAGAATCTTTACCTCCGCATCGTCGGCCATAAATTCATCGTTGGACATGTAGTCGATTTTCGCTTTTTTAAGCTCCCTAATCCGCCTTTTGTTTATAATTCTATAAATCGAGCTTTTGCTCCTGTAAAATTTCTGCATTAGCTCTTCAATGGGCGTTTTGGCTTTTAACAGCCTGTAAATCTCTTTTTCCTGTCTGGACGATATAACGCCTGCCGGTCTGGAAAATATAGGTGTACCAGCAGGGTCTTTTTCATATTCTATAAGTATCCTGCGAACAGTATCACGAGAACGGCAGGTTTGCCTGGCAATCTCGATGATAGCTGCCTGTCGTGAAAAATGCTGCTGTTCCGCAAGCAGCCTTGCCTGCTGAACAATTTTATCCTTCTCAGGCTGGTCAACTTTGGAAAACCCCTCCGCTTTTTTTACAAGCTCCGGATGATCCTGAACAAACCTGTCCAGATGCTTTTGACGAAAGGCATTTCTTTTTTTCCCGTCAGGAAAAGTATATCTGCCAGATAGAAGCCCCCTGTTTTTCCATCGCTCAACGGTTCTTATGGACACATCAAACTGCTGGGCAACTTCGCCGATAGTATAAAGCTTTTCATTTATATCATTGGTGTTCAGTGCAAGTTCTGAGCTGACAGACAAAATGAAAACATAAAGGTCCTGTATTAAATCCTCGCCTTTTATCAGCATACTGGAGTTCTGTTTGGGTCTGTAGCCAGTAATAAGACAACAAACAAATTCATACGAATATTCTATCTGAGGCTGAATAAGGTAATAGAGCTTTTCCGCAGCGACCAATTGGTTTAGCTTTTGCTTTTGCGGGCTGAATCGCAGGTCTTGAAGAAGCTGACAAAGCATCGGCGATTTAATCTTTTTCATTGCTGGCCCCTTAAACTTACTCTTCCAGATAAAAAATACTCTAACCGAACTGTCTACTGCGAATAGTATTATCCTACTATCGCAAATCGCCGTCAAGTGAAATAAGTAAATTTTCTTATCTTACTTAGTGTCGTATCAGAAAAAATAAAAAAAAGGGCGTTTTTCTATATAGAAAACGCCCTTGCGTGTTAAGGATATTATGTGCCATTAAATAAGAGATTTCGCAAGATCAACCGCTGAGGCAGCATCAGCCGCATAACCGTCGGCACCGATTTTGTCCGCATAAGCCTGCGTAACGGGTGCACCGCCAATCATAGTTTTTACACTCAGGCCAGAAGCCTTTATAGCCTTGATGGTCTGCTCCATTGCGGGCATCGTAGTGGTGAGCAATGCACTGAGGCCGACAATTTTGGCACCTGATTTCTTTGCCTCATCGACGAATTTTTCAGGGGATACGTCAACGCCGGCATCGATAACATTGAATCCAGCACCTTTGAGCATCATCATCACAAGGTTTTTGCCGATATCGTGCAAATCGCCCTTGACGGTACCGACAACAGCCTTTCCTATCGGCTGAACGCCAGCAGCGACGAGTCTTGGCTCAAGATGCTCCATTGCCATTTTCATCGCACGGGCAGCGATAAGAACTTCAGGAATATAAACTTCGTTAGCTTTGAAACGTGCACCTATAACATTCATACCAGCAACAAGGCCGTTGTTGAGGATTTCGCCTGGAGCCATATTCTCGTTCAAAGCTGCCTTTGTAATTTCTACCGCGGTAGCCTGATCGCCCCGAATTACTGCGTCTGCAAGAGCTTTAAGATCTGCCATGTCTAAAACCTTTCACTTATTGTTATTATTATTCACACACTTTCACTTGCTAAAATTTTAACATCTGCGTTTTTTGAGTCAAGAAAGTTCGCTTTCATTTTCGTTTTAAGACGATTTTGTCGTAAAAAACAGCAGATTTGTATCATTGTTGGCAAATTATGTAAAAAACTATAACTTCAGGGATAACAACTCCGCCAATGAAGTGGCCGGATCGGGTAATGCCCCAAACTTCCTCGCAGACAGCAGGATACTGCAAAAAAATAATCTTCAGATTATATTCATTTTCTTTAAAATAGTGAAAATTAGGGTACAATAATCGTATCATCCATGGCAAAAACTTTATCGAGGTAAATATGAGCAACTATATCGTGCTGGTCAAACAAGTTCCCGATGTTTCGCAGATAACCGATAATGCTTTTGACCCGGAAACCGGCACGCTAATACGAAGCAGGCTGGCAAGTGTTATCAACGAGCTTGATTGTCAGGCACTGGCATTTGCCAACCGGATGAAACAAATTTCAGGCGACCAGCAGGCCAAAATTATCGCATTGACAATGGGGCCTCCGATGGCAGCCGAGGTGCTGCGATATTCGCTAAGCAGATGCGCCGATGCCGCTGTTTTGCTTACGGATAAAAAACTCGGCGGAGCGGACACATGGGCAACGGCAAATCCTCTTGCGTTTGCGATAAGAAAAATCATAGAAGAAATATTATATGGGGATCAGGATTATTTCATCGTCAGCGGAATGCAGTCTGTCGATGGAGATACCGCACAGGTGCCGGGCCAAATAGCACAGGAACTTGATATATCCTGCGTTTCATACGCTACGGATGTAAAATATGATAAGGGCCTATTTGAATTTGAACGGATAATCTCTGGCGGCTGTCAAACAGTAAGCCCCAAAGCCACGCCTGCCATAATTACCGTTGCCAAATATGAGTATCCGCTTTTTGCGACTTTTGCCGCAACACGCAAGGCAAATAAAATTGATCTGATTCAGTGGGGAGCCGATGATATAAACGCTACCGGTATCGGCGTTGCAGGCTCAAAAACAAGAGTGATACGCGTGTTCCCGCCGGGCAAGACAACCCGCAAATGCTGCAAAATAACGGATGTTAAAGACTTTGCAGCGAAAATATTCGAAAGCAATCATGGTCAGTCGCAAGCATCGGCTCAGATGCAGCAACAGCAAAAATATGTTCTGCCGGCAAAGAGAAAACCTTTCGACAGGACATTTGAAGGCACCGCCAAGGAAAGCGAAGATTTCAAGCTGCTCGGCGATATTCTGTTAGAGCTTGGCATAGAAGACGTGTCGAAAATAACGGACGAAAAAAAGGCTATCATCATCAGCAAAGCGGCTAATAGATTTCACGCAAAGGCTCTCGAAGATATGCTTGCAGGCTTTATGGTATCACAGCCAAGCTATCAAGGTCAGGTCTGGGTTATGGCTGAACACGATGGCCCTGCGATGCATCCTGCGACATTTGAACTGCTCGGCAAGGCTAGGGAACTTGCGGATTCGCTTGAAACAAAAGTCGGCGTTGTTATTGTCGGCGATAAAGTCGAACATTTCAGCAATGCTCTTATTGCCGCTGGCGCTGATATTGTATATATGACGGAACATCCGATACTTAAAGAATTTGACCCTAAATCGTACCGCAAGGCGGTTGCTGGCATTGTCGAAAAATACTGGCCACAGATCATGCTTTATTCGGCAACTCCGACAGGAAGAATTCTTGCGCCGATGGTATCCTATAAGCTTAATTGCGGCCTGACGGCTGATTGCACATCACTTGATATAAAGGATTCGAGCAGGAAGCAGCAGATAGCGATATTGATGCAGACCAGGCCTGCACTTGGCGGAAACGTAATGGCGACAATTTCGACAAAAGATTCAAAATGCCAGATGGCTACCACAAGGCCCGGCGTATTAAAACGATTGCCGGACGACCCATCAAGAGCTGGCACGATAATCAAATGCCCTGTCGATATCGCTGAAAATGATTTGAGCCTGAACATTCTCAAAACCGACCATGCGGGCAGTTCTGTTAATCTGTCGGCAGAAGTCATCGTTAGCGGCGGCAAGGGAATGCAATCACGGGATAATTATGAGCAGCTCCTTGGCGGCTTGATTTCTGCAATGCGAAATAAACTCGGTACCGATGTCGAACGAGGTGCCTCGCGCGCTGCTGTCGAACAGGGATTCATTGACCGCGCCCATCAGGTAGGCCAGACAGGAACATCAGTTGGGCCGAAAATTTATGTCGCATTAGGAATAAGCGGCGCCATACAGCACATGATAGGCGTTGCGAATACTGAAACGATTTTCGCGATTAACAGCGATCCGGAAGCCCCGATTTTCAGGCAATGCGATTATTATATGGCTGCCAACGTGGAAGATGTTATTCCCCAGCTGGTTGAAGAACTGAACAAAGCATAATTTTGGAGATATCACGTGGCGGACAATAAGAATTTTAATAAGGTCTCGGTAATTATCGTCGGCGCAGGCCCGGCAGGACTGGCTACCGCGATAACCATCAAAAAACAAAAGCCCCATCTGGATGTTTGCGTTGTCGAAAAAGGAGCCGATGCGGGCAATCATAATCTATCCGGTGCGGCACTGGAGAAACTGCAGATACATCAGCTTCTCGATTCAGCAGCGGCGGGATGGAAAGACACGGAACAGGCAAAGGACATACTGGCACGGACAATCGATAATGATAATGTTTATATGTTCCTGTTGCCGAAAATTAAAATTAAGATTACGCCGTTTATTAAAATTGCCAAGAAGCTCGGCCTCGGTCTTGGCCAGATGGTTCACGCTGGCGATTATCTCGTGTCTGTCAGCAAACTGAGCAAATGGCTCGCTTCTATCGCACGGCAAAACGGCATTGAGGTTCTTACGGGTTTTTCAGTCGAAGATATTATTCTGGAAAATGGCAAAGCTGCGGGCGTATTCCTTAAAGAGCAAGGTCTTGACAAGCACGGCAATAAGCAGCCCAACTATGCCGCACCGGAAAAAATCTATGCCGATGTGGTGGTTCTTGCCGAAGGATGCGATGGTCTTATCACAGAAAAATTCATCGAAAAAGCAGGCCTGCAAAGAAAAGACAACCAGCTATATTCGCTTGGCATAAAAGAAATTATCAAGGTCAGCGACCAGCAATACAAAGCCTTCGGCGACGGCACAAGTATTCATTCGATGGGTTATCCGATATGGACACCATTCATCGGCCCTGCGATGTTCGGCGGGTCTTTTATGTATGCGATGGGCGATAACAAAATCGCTGTCGGCGTAATCGTCGGGCTTGATTTTAAATATTGTGATTTCAATCCGCAGGACGCTTTGACGCATTTTAAGAATACGCCGTTCGCCCGGCAGTATCTTAGCGACGGTCAGGTCGTGGAAGCGGGTGCCAAGATGATACCCGAAGGCGGCCTCAATGCGATACCGCGCGACAGGGAAACCGGCGACATAGGAAAATTTAACACTGTTATTGTCGGCGACAGCGCAGGCTTTGTGAATATGCTCAAGATAAAGGGACTGCATAACGCTATCGAATCGGGAATGCTTGCTGGCAAAGCCATCGCTAAAAATATGCACAACACCAACAATATTGCCGCTGATTATACACGGCTCGTCGATGCAAGCAATATTTACAGGGAAATGTACTCAGCTAGGAATTTCCGGCAGACCTTTGTAAAACTTGGCGCAACTTTCGGTATGCCGTTTTCGATAATTTCAAATCTGCTGCCGCAATGGAAAGCCGAGAAAGATTATCAGGCGATGACCAGTGCAAAGTATCGCTATAAAGGCAATAAGGAATTCGATAAGGATACATTTACAGCGATGGCAGCTACCGAGCACCGGGAGGAACAGCCCAGCCATTTAACGATTCTTGACCCGAAGATTTGTATTGATAAATGTACCGCAAAATTCAACAGGCCTTGTATTACGTTCTGTCCTGCAGGTGTGTATGAGACGGTACACGACGAGGTTAAGCCCGCAAATCCGTCAAACTGCCTGCATTGCAAAACGTGCCAACGGAAATGCCCGTTCGATAACATTCGCTGGACAGTTCCAGAAGGCACAGGCGGGCCAAGATATAAGAATATGTAAATTAAGGACACCTTAAAAAATCTTCTTGTACGAATGGCAGTACGGTAATTTTCCGTTGTTTTTATAATAATCCTGATGATAATTTTCTGCGGGCCAGAACTTTGTCGCTGGCTGAACATCGGTTTTTACATCATAGCCTTTTTGTCTAAGGGTTTCGATCAATCTGTCCGCCACCTCTTTCTGCTGATTATCGAGATAGTAAATTACTGAGCGGTATTGTGTGCCGATGTCGGGGCCCTGACGATTGGATTGAGTAAAATCATGAATTTCAAAAAAAAGTTTAGCTAACTGCTCATAACTGGTTTTGGTGGGGTCGTACAATACCTCGACTGCCTCAGCATAGCCTGTCTTACCAGTACAGACCTGTTCATAAGTTGGATTTTCAAGATTTCCGCCCGCATAGCCAGCGCTGGTTGATATTACGCCGGGTATCTGCTGAAAGTGATACTCAACACCCCAGAAGCAACCTCCTGCAAATGTCGCCTTGGAAGTTTGGCGTTTACTAGCTTCAATAAAATTCATAGATATGGAATTTACGCAATACCGTGTGTTTTTATCAGTGAGACGCTCGCCTGAAAATACGTGCCCCAGATGAGCGCCGCAATTAGCACATATAATTTCAGTACGCATACCATCGGCATCAGGCTGCCGTTTTACAGCACCAGCTATCTGGTCGTCAAAACTCGGCCAGCCGCAATCAGACCTGAACTTCGATGAGGATTCGAACAGGGCTTTCCCGCACCTCTTGCAGGTGTAAATGCCTTTGTCGAAATGATTATGGAACTCGCCGCTAAAAGGCGGTTCCGTGCCCTTGCGTACTATGACTCGTTCTTCTTCCGGAGTTAGCTTATTATACATATTGTTTCCCCTGTTAATACTGTTTACCTCTCCAACTGTCGTACCCGCACGCATTTGCCGTATAGCACCGCCAAATACTGCTAAAATAGCAACCGTACACAAAGCCACAAACGCCACAATCGCAAAACAACGGTTCATCTTCATCGCCAAAGTCTCCAGCGAACGGTTTTTACATAAAGTTGTACGGCCAATTGACACAACTTGTTTATATTATGAAAAAAATCTGGTGAAAAATTTAGATAGCTTTGCAATCTTTATTAAGTATAATCTGGCGAAGTTTGAATATTTTCAGGAATTGATATGACTTACCAATGTATACCGCTGACATCGAAGGAATATAAGGCTGCGCTGGCTAAATTGATGGAAACCCCTGCCAAGGCTAAGAAATTCAACAATTTCAGCGATAAATACAAATCCATTACTAAGGCTATCAGGGCTTTAGAAGAACTTGAGTCCGACAAGCACTCATCCAAAATCGTCGGCGATTTAAAAGAACAGCAGACATTATGCCAGGAAGGTATGGCAAAAATGCTCGATACCGTATACCGTGCAATGCAGCGCGAGCAGAAGAAAAAATGATTGCCGCGTATAATTAATGCTTTAGAAAAAAACAACACCGTTCAACCAACTTTACCGTCACCATCTAAATCATGGCCAAATTTTTCTTCCAGCAATTTCAAAAGATTATCAATAATTTCGCGAGTATTCCGCAATTCATTCTCTAAAAATATAACCCTCTCTTCGAGGGTTTCTGCTTTTTTTTGCTGGTCATAAATTTCAGATTGCTGGATCAAATCCCAAAATAACCCCATATATAAGTCCCTTCGTTGAGTATTATCTATCGGCTATTCATTTCTTTCGCCCCTTACAGGGCTTCAAAATTAATTCTATAACCATTTCCGGAGGCTTACGCCTCCGGCTAATACTGTATCGTCCCTACGGGACTTTAAAACAAAATCCGCATAATCCTGAATCATCTGCGGTTACAAACAGCAGATTCCTCGTCGCTTCGCTCACTCGGAATGACAAGCTAGGGACGCTCGCTCAGGACGAGAAAACCAATCACTAATGGCTAATAAATTTGTGCCAATTCGTAGCTAAAAATTCCAGCTATCCGGTTCTTAGTGGCCTTGTGCAGGCTCGCCGAGGACATCTACAAGCTCAGCGAATTTGACAGCAAGGATTTCGCTGTCCTTTGCTTCGACGTTTAATCTCAACAGAGGCTCGGTATTACTTGCCCTAACATTAAACCACCAGTCCTTAAACTGCACGCTTACGCCATCGAGGTCGTCAATTTCGCCGTCAGCATATATTCTGGAAAGCTCTTTCATCTTGGCATCTTTGTCTTCGACCTTGAAATTCGTTTCGCCGCTGGCGGCATATCGACGCAAAGGCTGAACAAGTTCGCTGACCGGAGATGAGGATGCAGATATAATATTGAGCATATGCACCAGCGTAATCATACCGCTGTCCGCATAGAAATTATCACGATAGTAGAAATGGCCGCTAAGCTCGCCGCCGAAAATAGCGTGCGAATCCCGCAGGGACTTTTTCATATATGAATGACCCACACGTTCACGTCTTGGCGTGCCGCCGTT
>CAMDDF010000046.1 GCA_945890885.1 Candidatus Kuenenia stuttgartensis
AAAAAATAATAAAAATTATATTTCTGGCATCGCAATTGCTTATTACACTACAACTGATTATTATCAGGCCTTGGCCAGGCAGAAAATTAAAAAAAACAGAATCAACTAAAAGGAGCAAAGAAATGAAGAAAGTTATCGTAGCAGCATCAATAGCATTGGCAATTTTATTATCAACCGCCATCACAGCAAAAGCAGAAGAAGCCGCAACAAAAGTGGAAGAGACCGCGCCTGCGCTCGGCTTTGAAATAACCACAGATTTTATGAGCAAGTACATCTGGCGAGGCCAGAACCTTTCGGATGATTATGTATTCCAACCCGGCATATCGATGTCGTACGGCTCAATCACCGCCGGCATCTGGGGCAACTGGGATATGACAAGCATCAATGATAATGACAAACAATTCTCCGAGCTTGACTATTCGATAGACTATTCCAATTCTATCCCAGGCATCGAGGGTCTTGGCTTTTCAGTCGGTGCGATATACTACGATTTCCCAAGCACAGACATTGAGGCGACAACAGAACTTTACTGGGGCTTCAACCTGGATACGTTCCTGAGCCCTGCCGTTACCGTTTATCATGACATTGACGAAGCAGACGGGACATACGTTAGTTTCTCAGTCGGACACACCATTGATGAAATCGCTAAAATTGGCGACACTTCTATCGCAATGGAAATCGGTGCAAGTGTTGGATGGGGCGATTCATCCTATGATGAATACTACTGGGGCGTTGACTCAGCTAAAGTCAACGACTACGCTGTATCTCTAGCATTCCCGATGGAGATCGTTGGCTGGACATTTACGCCAAGTGTACGTTATTCCGCAATCGCCAGCAGCGACCTGCGTGAAACCGACGCATACTCAACAGATAGTGATTATGTTTACACAGGCTTAAGTTTATCAAAAGCATTTTAAATTTTAAAGTGAAAGGTCTTACAGAAAGGACTTGATATGAAAAAGAAGTATTTATTTTTAATATTAATAGTTTCATTGTTGGCACCGGTAATATGTTTTGCCGACGAACCTTCAACATTGGACACCGTCAAACAAGAACTCCAGACTAACATAAACATAGTCTGGACTTGCATAGGCGCTTTCCTTGTATTCTTTATGCAGGCTGGCTTTGCAATGGTGGAAACAGGTTTCACCAGGGCAAAGAACGCTGTAAACATCCTGATGAAAAATCTTATGGATTTTGCGGTCGGTTCTCTTGCTTTTTTCGTAATAGGTTTCGGCCTTATGTTCGGAACCAAGACTGGCTGGTTCTGCGGCACAAATCTGTTTTGCATGAGTGGCTCTGAAACAAACTCATGGGATTTCACCTTCCTGATTTTCCAGACTGTCTTCGCAGCCACCGCAGCAACCATCGTTTCAGGTGCTATGGCTGAACGAACAAAATTTGTAAGCTATCTCATTTACAGCTTTGTCATCAGCCTGGTCATCTATCCGATATTCGGCTCATGGGCATGGGGCTCACTCTTCAAAGGCCCTGAAGCTGCCGGCTGGCTCGAAGGTCTTGGATTCCTTGACTTTGCAGGTTCAACCGTAGTACACAGTATCGGCGGCTGGCTTGCACTTGCCGGTGCGATAATTCTTGGACCAAGAATTGGTAAGTATGGCGCAGATGGCAAGTCAAAACCGATTCTCGGCCACAATTTACCAATCGCCGCATTGGGCGTATTTATCCTGTGGTTCGGCTGGTTCGGCTTTAACCCGGGCAGCACACTCGCCGGCAACGCCTCAATCGGCTATATCGCCGTAACAACTAATCTTGCTGCCGCCGCAGGTGCTATAGTTGCAATGATTGTTGCCTGGATCATCGTAGGAAAACCGGACGCATCGATGACCCTAAATGGTGCACTGGCAGGCCTTGTCGCCATCACCGCACCCTGCAACGCTGTATCCCCTATGGGTGCTATTGCCATCGGCTCCATCGGCGGTGCATTAGTAGTCCTAAGTGTTATCTTCATTGACAAAGTACTCAAGATTGATGACCCCGTCGGTGCGGTCAGCGTTCACGGCGTATGCGGCACATGGGGAACTCTTTCCTGCGGACTGTTCAATACCACTACCGGACTGTTTTACTGCGGCTCATTCAAACAGCTCGGCGTACAGGCCATAGGTGCTGGAACGGCTTTCTTGTGGGCATTTGGCCTCGGCATACTGCTGTTCCTTGCACTTAAAGCTACTGTCGGGCTGCGTGTAACAGCCGATGAAGAACTTAAAGGCCTCGACCTCGGCGAGCACGGTATGGAAGCATACAGTGGTTTCCAGATTTTCAGTACAACATAGAAGTTAATAAAATTTTATAACTTGTCATTAAAGTATAAGGAAAATATAGAGTTTTTTGGAGATAACAAAATGAAACTGATAATAGCATATATTCAACCGCATCGGCTCGAAGCAGTAAAAACAGAGCTTGCAAAGCATGATGTCGCTAAGATGTCAGTAACCAACAGTCTCGGCTGCGGTGCACAGAAAGGCTACCATGAAAGCTATCGAGGCGTTGAGTTCGATGTGAACCTGCTCAAAAAAGTCAGGCTCGAAATTGCGGTCAATGACACTTTCGTCGATACGACAGTTAACGCCATAATTGCTGGCGCAAGAACAGGTGAAATCGGCGATGGAAAAATTTTCATACTTGACCTTAGTGAATGTATAAGAATAAGAACAGGTGAAAAAGGAGGTGATGCAATAGGATAGACTATTCACATAAAAAACTGAAAATTCAGATTATTACAATAAAAAAGGGATGCACGGAAGCATCCCTTTTGTTTTAGATGGCATTGAATCTAATCCAACATGAAAACAATATCGTTTTTAGAAACCGTAAACGGGTCGCAATTCATCTGATGTTGGCAGGTGGTCATAATATTCGCCTCTTGGGCCTATGAAGCCGGGGCCCTGCTTAGCAAGTCTGACGGATATCTTCGAACTGTTGGTGTTGGTTACCCAAACCGTTTCATAGTTGGCTTGTGCTGCTAGTGCTGCCTCATTGGCAGCATCTTTTTTCTTCTCTTTACGCTTATCGCTTTCATTGCCGATAAGATAACCAGCGGCAGTACCAACGCCTGCACCTATAAGCGTACCGCCCGTGTTACCGCCGATAAGCTGTCCTGCTCCTGCACCTGCGGCACCGCCGATTAAAGCACCTGTCCCCGCATCGCTCTGGCAGCCTCCGACAAAAATTGCACTTGCCCCGATGAATACGGTTGTTAGCACTAATAACCCTTTGAACATTTTGCTCTCCTTTTCTATATGAAAATTAAATTCCAATATGAGTTTAAAACTATTATATAAAACACTTGTTTAAAATGTCAAGAAAAATATATTCAAACATCAAATATTTTATACTCTCGAGAAAATTGTTTGTTTGTCAGGACTTGCAAAATATCAATATGACGTTAGTATAATTGATAAATTACGTTAAATTTATTAAAAAAATCAGAATTTTGGAGTTCTCATCAAATGAAGCTGAAACTTATCGTAAATGGTGCCGCCGGCAGGATGGGCAAAAGGATTCTGGCAATTGCGATTGATTCCGGTAATTTTGATATTTTTGCCGCGGCTGATGCACAAAATCATAGCGATTTAGGTAAGGATGCGGGCTTGCTGGCGGGGATATATGAACTTGGGGTCAAGCTTACGGATACATTCCCGGTTGGCGCAGATGTGATGATTGATTTTACGCTTCCGATAGCAGCGGATGCGACAATAGAATACTGCGTGAAAAATAAGGTCGCGCTTGTTATGGGAACCACCGGTTTAAGTGCCGAGCAGATGAAAAAGGTTGACGAGGCGGCTAAGATAATCCCTGTCATACAGACCACCAACTTCAGCGTCGGTATGAATCTTCTGTTCAAAGTCGTCGGACAGGTCGCAGCGGCTCTTGGGCCTGATTACGATATCGAAATAACCGAGGCTCACCACAGATTCAAAAAGGACAGCCCAAGCGGGTCGGCTCTGTCGCTTGCAGAGAGCATCGCGAAGTCGGCGGATATGGATTACCCCGCCTGCCTGGTACACGGCAGAGAAGGACGGGACTGCCTGCGTGAAAAGGGAACTATCGGAATGCACGCTATCAGGGCGGGCGACATCGTAGGCCAGCATAGCGTAATCTACGGGACGCTTGGCGAAACCATCACAATATCGCATAACGCCCACAGCAGAGATACATTCGCGCTTGGCGCGGTGCGTGCAGCAAAATGGCTCGCAGATAAAAAGCCCGGCAAGTATTCGATGGCGGATGTGCTGGGATTGTAGAGCAGCGATGTCGAAAGTGTTCACCATGTTCACCAGAAATCCCTATTTATAAGAAAGGTTTTGAATATATTTATATTAATAGGATATTGTTGCGACATGGTGAACAATAGCAATATTCTCATTCTTTATTGTCCACAGATGCACCACCTGCACCAGGAACACCACCAAACTCTATTTATAAGAAAGGTTTCAAGATATTTATATTAATAAGGAATTGCTGGTGTTGCCGGTGCACACGGTGCAGGCAAGCCACCAGTGTTTTATAAACTGGCATTTTCAGCCCAAATAGCCGATAATGATTTATAATTCTTAACGATTTTAAAGAACGATAAATGTTATCCGGATTTACTTTTCCTAAAAAACTGAGATTGGCCAAAAATGAGCAATTCAGAAACGTGCTGAGCCGCAAGGTTTGCGTGCGTAATGACCTGTTTATGCTCTATTTCGCCGAAAACGGCCTCGACCATCCGAGGCTCGGCATCACCGTAGGCAAAAAATACGGCAATGCTGTCGTCCGGAACCGTCTCAAGAGGCTCGCCCGCGAATCGTTCAGGCTGATTCAAGGCGATTTTCCGCCAGGATACGATTACATTTTACTGTATTCATCGAAAATGACGAATAATAATATGTCGGGCCAGCTGGATATGCAGACGGCCAAAGAGTCGCTGATGTCGCTGGTGAACTATGCTAAAAAGCGTTATAAAATTTAATGATATCCTGAGCAGGCTGATATCGGCGGCGATGATATTTATGGTAAAGCTGTACAGGGCGACGTTTTCGTTCTGGCTCGGCGTGGAATGCAAGTTCACTCCGTCGTGCAGCGAATATTCAATCGAGGCGATAAAAAATCACGGCCCGTACAAAGGGCTGGTGATGTCAATGTGGAGAATAATCAGATGCAACCCCCTTTCCAAAGGCGGGTACGATTATCCGGATAAAAAATGAATAAGAACGAAGATAAAAATACAGAAAAACTTATGGCTATCGGCCCCGCTGCAAAGCTGGCAGGTGTTTCCCGCCAGTCGATGCAGTATTATCTGATGGTCGGGCTTATTGAGCCGACACATACTAAAGATTCAGGCCGAAGATTGTTTGATGACAAAACTATCGAAAAAGTAAAGCTCATTAAAAATCTCAATCATAGCGGGTATCCGCTAAGGGCGATACGCGACTTGTTCCTGGAAAAAAACCGAAAAGCAAAAGGAGAATAACGTGCCGGACTATTATACATTGCAGCGTAAAAGAAACCTCACCGTAGGCATATTCGTCGTGATTGGCGTGTGCGCGTTGTTTTTTCTTATTCTGAAATTTCAGGACTTGCCGCTGTTCGTTACGCAGGCCAAGTCGTACACGGTAAAAGTGCAGTTCCCGTCGGCACCGGGTGTATCTAAAAGCACACCTATACGCTTTTGCGGCTATGAAGTCGGCAGAGTTACAAGCGTGAATTATCCACAGCTTCGACGGGATATTTATGACCCGAATCTGGAATATCATCAGACCCTTGTGCTGATGGCCATAGATAAAAAATTCAAAGATATTCCGTCAAACGTCCACATCCGGATAATGAAACGCGGACTTGGCTCAAGCTACATCGAAATGATTGCTGACCCTAAAAAGCTGCCAATGCCGATTGACCCCAACAGTCCTGAGACAGCTTTTCTTGGGCCCAAACTTCCTATACTTCAAGGAACCGTCGGACAGGCAAGCGAATTCTTTCCGGAAGAAACCCAGAAAAAAGCAGACGAACTCATAAACAGGTTCAACGATTTGCTTGCCAATGCGAATCTGATTATCGGCGACCAGCAAAATCGCCAGAGCATCAAGGGACTTCTTGTAAATGCTGAAAGTGCCGCGGCACAAGCAACGGAAACTCTCAAGGAGATTCAGAATTTCAGCGTTTCAGGCAAAACGACCATCGCAAAAGCTGACACGGAAATGACAAGAATCGCAACGGCAATCGAGACGGCAAGTCAGGAATTCGCGATGACGCTGCATGAGCTTCAGATTGTATTGAAAAAGGCGGACTCCGGCGACGGAACCGCTGCAAAATTTATAAATGATGGCAGATTCTATGAAAATCTCGTAGATAGTTCGCAGGAACTTCGGCTCGCCCTTGAGCAGCTTCGAAAGCTAATCGCCGAATCCAGGGATAAAGGTTTGCCCATAAAATTGAAATAAGTGGATTGTAAGTCTAGATATTGCAAGATTTTGCAAAAAGCGGGCGATCGGAATCGAACCGACATGACTAGCTTGGAAGGCTAGGGCTTTACCACTAAGCTACGCCCGCGAAACGGCGGATTATAACTAAAACTGCTGATAAATGCAAGGATTTGGCAGGATAACAATGAATATTTTTTGCACCGGATGGAGAATTTAGTATGGAAGCACATTTGCAGGAAATTTTATCGATGGTATCGGCGGTTTTATTAGGCGGCATAATCGGCTGTGAAAGGTACCTTCGGGATAAGCCCGCGGGGATTCGCACAAATATTCTTATTTGCTTAGGCTCGTGCGCGTTCACAATTATTTCTACCAAAATAGGCGGCCCCGAACCAACGAGGATAGCTGCCCAGATTGTAACCGGCATCGGATTTTTGGGTGCTGGTGCAATAATCCAGAGCGGCTCCAGCATACACGGCCTGACAACCGCGGCTGGAATATGGACAGTAGCGGCTATCGGTATGGCTTGCGGCACAGGAATGTATTCGATTGCACTGACTGTTACATTTTTGACAATGATTGTACTGCTTTTCCTGCCATCGCTTGAAAAAAAGTTAGGCCATCGCAGCCAGGAAGACAGGGCAAAGGGCCAACAATAATCCGTTCAGCTTTTTTGCGAATCCAGAAAACAAAACAAGCCTGTGTTGCGAGTTTCAAAGCCGTTCTTCTTATAAAATTCGATAGCGTCAGCGGTATCGGTCTGAAGATGAATGATGTGTATGTTGTTTTCTTTAGTCCACTGCTTTATATGCTCCAGAAGAAAACTTCCAAGCCCCTGCTTTCGCTGATTGTGCGATACAACCATATCCTGAATGAAACATATGTCCAGCGGAAACGAAAGAGCGCCGGGCCAGACTATCCATGCAGCAAGGGCCGCAGCTTTGCCATCGCTGTCAATAACGATAGATATATGGTTTGAGCCGTTGCCGATATATTTTCGGTAATCCGCTTCGGAAAACATCGGTTCGGTCTCCATCAATGTTTTGTAAAGGCTGTAAACGTCCCAGAAATCCTCGCAGCCTGCTTTTTTGATGGTATAGTTATTCAATCTTCTTTAGTCCTGTCGTGTTCTATTCTATCGTGTCGCTTGCACTCAGCGGTTTTGTGTTTGAATGATAATTTTTATATCCGGCTTTGTAAAGCAAAAGATTAAACAATCGTCCGATAAATATCAGCAGAAGTTATTTTGTGGAATATTACAGCGGTTTTGGCGGATTTATCAAAAGCTGATGCCGAAAAAGTACGAAATATCAACAGCTTGATAATTTAGCAGGAGATTACAATGTTGTTTGAGCAAATCAGTGATTTTGAACCAAGGCTGAAAACTAAAATTTCAGAAAATATTTTCTCGGTATTGCCTGAAGACGGCATTTTTATGGTGGTGTTCGACAGTGCCGGCAGAACCATCTCAAGTGACAAGGCTGTTTCGGAAACCATTTTCAATAAGAAATCCATTTTCAAAAAAATTATTCATATGCTTGGCGACGGCTGCGGCTCTATCACAAGCACTATTGCAGGACAGCAGATGCTGGCATTTGACCTTGCACGCTGGCAGGATACACAGCTTTACGCAATTGTGGTATTCCGCAATCTGTCCGCTGAAGCTGCACCGGTGATAGAAGATATTTTCGAGCTTATGATGAATCAGTTCGTCAGCCTTGCAAATCATCATATTGAAAATCCGCAACACAAGGCCCCTTGCATCCCCAATAATGCGGCAAGATTCGTTTATAATTAGAACACTTTTTTATTCGATAATTCTGCGGCAGGTTATCAGGTACATTTTGGCCGCTGGTGTCCTGCCCGGCTGATTGAAAAACAAACCCGAAAGTCTGCTCGGCTCTGAATCATACAAAACGGGCCCAAGCAGCACAAACTCCCCCTGACTCAAATCAACATCAAATTTCATTGGATTAAACAGTGTTTGATTTTGCACGCCCGGCAAATCTGCCTCATAGAACGGCGTTATGCTCAACCCTGCCAATCCCCTGGCACCGGGTATTTTTTCAAGCTTAAATTTAAAGCCTGCTTTTCCGGCACTGACGGAAATATTTTCAACGAGTCCATTGCCTGCATAATAATAAATATCCGTTTTGGCGGACAGCTTTGAAACATAAACATAGTCTGGCTGAGATGGCGTTACCATCATCACAGTTGTTCCAGCTTTTCTACAGCCTGCCTGCCGGAAGAAATTCTGAAAATCCAGCCATTTTCCCTCGCTGCCAAAGCCAGCTAACCATCCGTTTGCCCTGAAAGCATCCGAATTTGCCAGCAATAATCCATCATCAAGAAATACGTCCCAAAGGTCATCGGCCATCACGAAATTATCCAGCGGAACATCCACCGTTAGAAAAACAATTTCCGCTGCGAATTCATCCTGTGGGGTGATAGAACCTTTTTTATACATCGGCCTTATGTCCGTGAACTTAACGCCATTGAGGCCGTCTTTCAAGCTCGGCTCAGCACAGCCCGCAAGTAAAGCCCCGCACAACATAAGAGAATAAAGAAAATATTTTTTCATAAGCGGCAATAATAATGCAGGCAGGTGTTTATGTCAAACTGACAATTGAGGCCTCTGGCAAAATTGCATCGCGACAAGTCTGGCCTTGAAATTTCCATCTGAATCCCCCTTGCTGGTGATTATTCTTGTAACCCTTGCAAAACCTTCAATTCTGCCGCCAAAGTCAAGCAACCCATCTGTCGGCGGTACCGATAGCTGGATATTAAGCAAATCGCCAACACCTATATCAGCGTGGCTGGTGTTAGCCAGAACGCCGCCGGTGCTGACGTTAACCGTCTGGCCCGACAGAATGCCTCCTTCGGCTGCTCCGACTTTTTGACAGAGCACCTCGAGCTTCAAGTCAAGCCTTGTATGCTTCCTGCGTTCAGAAGAATCCATCCTTATCTCTCCTCCAATACTGGGGTTGTTCGGGATAACTGCAAAAGATATACCATAAAATCCTAAAAAATATCCAGAAAGCTTCAACTCCTGTTAAAACAGCTATTTAGGTACGAAAAAAGAAAAAAACCTCTAGTTATCTGCAATTCTTGAATGTTCAAAAAAAACAACGTAATTTTTACAATTACAATTTTTAAACCACAAAATACGTTATTATAAGACGTTATTGGAATGTCATAAGCTCATATTCTAAAATTAGTTACCGCAATGTTCAGACAATATAAATCTTAAAATATCCTATGTTGTTTTTTTACAACATAATTCTTGACTTTTGCCGGCAAAAACGTAATAATTATCCCCAATGGAACACATAAATAATCCACAAACGCCGCAGACCCCGCAACATCATTTAACTGATTTTGACTTGATTTGCAAACATATCCTGGACTCCCTGCCGGTGGGCATTGTCGCATTTGATACAAACCTGAAAATCATCAGAGCAAATGACCAGTCCCGCAAGATGCTGAATATAGATACTCAGCTCTGGCAGCTCGATATGATTCTAACAGCAGGCACTGACCCCGCTATCTGGCAGAACTGGACAGGCATCCTGAAAGAGGCTATTGAGCAGGATTCGCTCAAAAGAATAGAAAATGTAAGTTTTGATGCACCTGATGGAAAAAAACTGTTCCTGATATTCTGCAAACAGCTCAAAGACCCAAACAGCAACAATGTAATCGGCGGCACAATAACCATAGAGGACATCACCGACAGAATCAAAATCGAAAGGCAGATGGAAAGCATCGAGAGATTCGCCGCGGTGGGCAAGCTGGCTGGCAAGGTAGCACACGAACTGAATAACCCTATGGACGGTATTTTGCGGTATATCAACCTTACCACACGCATACTCGAAAAGGAAAATCTCGAAAAACCTCTGGAATACCTGTCGCAATGCCGGAAAGGGCTGATGCGAATGGTTCAGATAATCAGCGAACTTCTGGAATTTTCACGAAGCACGCACAATGCATTTGAGAATATGTACCTTCAGGATATTATCGAAGATGCGATTCGTTCGATGGAACACAAAATCGCCGCACAGAACATAAGCATTGTAAAAGAGTACGCAAATGATATACCTCGCCTGACCTGCGGCAGTCTGTATCAGGTATTCTGCAACCTTATCAAAAATTCCATCGACGCAATCGGCACCGATGGAACGGTAACGATACATACCCAACGGGAAAACAACAACGCCATAATCGAATTTATCGACAACGGCCCCGGAATAGACCCCGAAGTTATCAATGAGATTTTCGAACCGTTCTTTACCACCAAAAAACAGGGCAAAGGCACCGGGCTTGGCCTGGCTATCTGCAAGGACATCATCGAAAAATACAACGGAACTATCACCGCTCATAATATACCTCAAGGCGGAAGCAAATTCAAAGTAACGCTGCCTCTCACCAGCCAAACCATCGTTTCACCGGAGTAATCGCAAATGAAAAAACCCAGAATATTAATCGTCGATGATGACAGTATAATACTCGAATCGCTCTGCGAATTTCTCAATCTCGAAGGCTACGAGACTACTGGTGTTTCATCGTTCAGGCAGGCACTTGAAAAACTTCGTCAGCAGCCTTTTTCGCTGGTAATCTCCGATGTCAATATGCCTGACGGCGACGGGTTCGATATTTTAAAAATCATCAAAAAAGAATTCCCGCAAACCGTTATAATAATCATCACAGGCTACGGAACAATCGAAAGCGCCGTCGAAGCGATAAAACTGGGAGCATACGATTATCTTACAAAGCCGATTATCGACGATGAGCTGATACTAGCGGTACAAAGAGCGATCCATCAGCAATCGCTTATGAGCGAAAATATGATTTTGCGTTCTCAGCTTGAAAATAAATACAGTCTCGAAAACATTATCAGCCAGGATTACAAGATGGCGAAAATATTCGAGCTTATCGAAGCTGTCGCACAAAGCAACACAACAATACTTATGACAGGCCCATCAGGAACAGGCAAAAGCAAGCTTGCACGGGCTATCCATTACCGAAGCAATCGCCGAAGCGGCCCATTCATCGAAGTAAGCTGCGGAGCGATACCGGAAACCCTTCTTGAAAGCGAACTCTTCGGCCACGCAAAAGGCTCTTTCACCGGAGCAGTGGGCGACAAAGAAGGAAAATTTCTGGCTGCAAACGGCGGAACAATATTTCTCGATGAAATAAGCTCAGCAACGCCAGCACTGCAAGTTAAACTGTTGCGTGTGCTTCAGGAAAAACAATTCGAGCCGGTCGGAAGCAACAAGACATACACCGTCGATACAAGGGTTGTCCTTGCATCAAATGAAAATCTCGAAACTGCGGTCAGCCAGGGCAGGTTCCGCGAAGACCTCTACTACCGCATCAATGTCGTATCTATTGATTTGCCGCCGCTGAATGAAAGAATCAGCGATGTTCCGCTGCTTGCAAATTTTTTCCTTAAAAATTTCTGCACCCAGCACAGCCGGGCAAAAGAAGGCATCACCGCAGAGGCTATCCAGTGTTTGCAGCAATACAACTGGCCCGGAAATATCCGCGAGTTGGAAAACGTAATCGAACGCGCAGTGCTTTTGTCCAAAGAAAGCTATATCAGGCCAGAGGATATGCCAGATAAAATTTTGAATGCATCGCAGAAATCCCAGCAGCCGACATATAAGGGGCTGACACTAAAGGACGCGATGGAAGATCCGGAGAAGAAATATATTATACTGGCACTGGAAGCCAACAGTTGGAATCGACAGGAAACCGCCAGCGCACTTGATATAAACAGAACCACGTTATATAAGAAAATGAAACGATACGGCCTTGAAGACGAGGCAGAAAACTAGGATATTATGGATTTCAATAAGAAGCAGACATTAGTAATAATAACAAGCCCGGCATTGACGGAATATCTTCAGGCTGAGCTTGAGGAGCTAAAGTTTCCGATAGACCAGGTCAAAGACACCAGCATTCATACTAAAGGCTCGTTAAATGACGCGGTAACGCTTAACCTCAACCTAAGATGCGGGCTTTATGTCCATTATCTGCTTGGCCAGTTCAAGTGTACCCGCCCTGAAGACCTTTACAAAAAGATAAAGGAAATCCCATGGGAAGATGTTATTACCGCCGAAGAGTACATCAGCATCGTAAGCAGGGTCGAAACGGAATCCGTCGATAACACGATGTATCCCTCGCTGGTCGTCAAGGA
Organism: Candidatus Kuenenia stuttgartensis; assembly: GCA_945890885.1. Classification (GTDB taxonomy): domain Bacteria; phylum Planctomycetota; class Phycisphaerae; order Sedimentisphaerales; family CAMDDF01; genus CAMDDF01. The sequence continues at coordinate 12,622 of CAMDDF010000046.1, forward strand.
CGCAATAGCAGACAGAATGATAGAAAAAACCGGCAAACGTCCAGACAGCGGCCCAGACAGAGAAAATGTCGTGATAAACCTGTACTGGAACAAGGACGACTGCTGGGTGTACCTGAATACCTCCGGCAAGAAGCTATCGGATAGAAATTATCGTAAAATGCCCTACAAGGCCCCCTTGCAGGAATGTCTTGCCGCCGCGATAATCAAGGCGACCGGCTATAACGGCTCGCAAACGCTCGTTCTGCCGATGTGCGGCAGTGGAACGCTGGCAATTGAGGCGGTACTTATCGGCCAGGGTCGGGCAGCAGGATTGATGCGGGATAACTACTGCTTTAAGCACGTAAAAGGCTTTGACGAGGCATATTACAAAAATTTGAGGATTCAGCTTAATAACACCAAAAAGGCTCCTATAAAGCCGATTATCGCCACTGACATCGCCCCGCAAGCCATCGAAGCGGCCAAGAAAAACGCTCAAACCGCTGGAGTGGAACATTTGATAGAATTTTCTGTATGCGATTTCGCCAAAACGCCGATACCAGAAGGTAAAGGAATAATATTGCTCAATCCTGAGTACGGCCAGAGAATGGGCGAAATAACAGAACTTGAGGAAACTTACAAGAGAATCGGTGATTGGTTCAAAAAGGAATGTGCCGGCTACAAAGGTTATATTTTTACAGGCAATCCGGACCTTGCCAAAAAGATAGGCCTTCGTACATTCAGACGTATACAGTTTTTCAATGCAAATATCGAATGCAGGCTTTTAGGATATGAACTATATGAAGGAACGCGAAAAGAAAAGTCGCCAAAGTAGAACGGAGTCGAAAGTAATGAGTACGAAATTTACAGTATTGTCGTTATTGCTGATTACATTGGTTATCGCTGGCTGTCAGCGCCCGGCAGGAGAAGGTACATTCAGAGACAGTATCCATAAGAATCCTCCTTATGCCGTCGAAACAAGGCAAATATCCGCTGGCAAATCAGTAGAACAGCGGGACATAAATTATACGGTGCATGGCAGCGGCGGTGAAGTAACGCTGATAATAGCTGGTATTCACGGCAACGAAAAAGCAGGCATCGCTATCGCCAATAAACTTGACAGCGTTCTGGCTGAAAGACCATACAAGGCTCTCGGCAGAACAATCGTTATACTTCCAGTTGCAAACCCCGACGGCTACGCCAAAAATTCACGCTTTAACGCACGAAATATCGACATCAACCGTAATTTCGCGACGTTTAACCGAATTGACAATAACAATAACGGACACAGAGGTCTAAGTGAGCCGGAATCAATCGCATTGGCAAAGATAATCTACGACTATAACCCGTCGAAAATCATCAGCCTTCATTCGTCGCTAGCGTGCATAGATTATGACGGCCCCGCCGAAGCTATCGCCAAGCGAATAAGCAGTCAGTGTTCGCTGCCGGTAGCAAAACTAGGCAGCCGCCCCGGCTCGCTCGGCACATATGCAGGATTTGAAAAAGCTGTTCCAATGATTACCGTTGAATTCACGCCGGACGATGAGACGCTCGGTACTGATCGGCTGTGGGAAAAATACGAGAAGGCAATTTTTGCCGGCATATACTACGAATATATACAGATTGAAACTCAGAAGGAAAAAGATGCAACCGATAGTACTGACGATACTGGCTTGTGGGAGAGTGATATTCGATCGGATGACGGGGTTGGCCAGTATCATTGATATTGTGCAGAACGTCAATTCGACCGAATTTCCTATCAGGCAGAATATAAATTTCTTCTGCGAAATGACCAACGGCCACGGCAAATGCGATGTCAATGTCCGTATGGTTAAATCCGATGAAAACGACAAGGTGCTTTTTCAGCAGACCAGACCGATTGAATTCACAGATGTCAAGCAGGTCGTCTCGCTGGCACTGAATCTGCACGGAATAGTTATGCCTTCGCCGGGCGAATACCGGTTCCAGCTTTATGTAGATAACAAGTTTCTCTCTGAGCGGCGGATAACCTGCCGAAAAGTCGATATGCCGCAAAAGGATGCACAGGGATGATATTGAGGCTTGTGTTATTGATGATTGGGTGTCCGCTTTTTTTGATTTCAGTCGCGGGATATTTTTACATCAAAATCAAATTCAAGCCCAAAGACAACGACTTTGATGATTACTATCACGAGTTTGAAGACCGCAGGCCCGACATCGCCCGATACAACAAATGGTCTTCCATCGCACTTACCGCAGCAATTATATCTATGCTTATAGTTTTTCTGGCAATGATACCGATGCCGTTTTAAGATAATCTAATGCTTGCCAGAACTTGCATACCCTATCGAAAATTAAATTATTGTTAATTTCAATATTCCTGCGACAACTCATTTTTATCTAAATCAAATGTTTGGTAGAAGATTGGGATAGAAAATTTACTTCTAATATGTACCATGTACTCTTTAATGCTTTGATCTGGTAAAGAATCAGAAATAATTATCAACTTTTGAGCACGTTCATTTTTAGGATAAAATGCATATTCTAATAATTGTCCAAGTCCTTTCCGAATACTGTATTTTGGGTTATCAGTTTTTATTTCATAAAAATGCCACTTATTATCATGCGTCAAAGCCTGAACATCAATATTATTTTTTTCAATATAAACATTCTTATATTTTGCACATTTATCTCTTAATAGCATGTAAAGTGCATTTTGGATTTTGTTGTGAATTGGATCAAATATTGTGTCTCCTGTCAAATTCCTTATTACTATCTCGGTATTCTTTAAATTGCCTTCATTTTCAAAAACTTCTGTGGTGAAATGCAAATCACCTTTTTTTGAAAGTAATTTATACCTATGGTTTTTTATGCTGGATATCTCTTCTAAATATCCAGATTGCGTTGGGGTAAAATCTTTGAAGCAAAATTTCACATTAAAACAGATTTCTGGACTTGTTTCTTTAAATGGATATGGATTCACACAGGCTTTTTCCAGCTCTAATTCCATTTCTTTTATCCATCCTTTTTTTTTGTATAATTCGTAAATTCCCTTGGACTCTTCTCTGGAAATGCATACTGCATTATTTATGGTTCCAACAAAATACTTTGTAGAATTTCGAATAGTAAACAATGTAATATTGTATATTTTGCCTGCATGTTTATCTGTTTTTGTCATTAATGGCTGTAGAAAACCATAGTGAAACCCATCAATAATTCGGCTACTATCAAGAAGCCATTCCTCATGTCCAAATTGTTTATCCGATTCGTAAGATTTCGTAGAAGGGCTTTTGCCTTCAGAACCAGAAGGAAATTTCCAATTATTTTTATTCCAGCATATTCTCGATAATTTATTTTCTGTTTGCATTATAATTTACCATGTTAAATCAATCAGATACCACTATTTTTTTCAAAGGTCAGCAGTTTTACGCCGTGTTCAGCGGCGAATTTGCGAACCCCTGTGATTCCCTCAAATTCGATGATAGTAATTTCAAGAATCAAGAATACCTCAGTGCCGCCCCGTGGACAGCCTGCGATAACCTGATCTTCCTTCCCTGCCGCACAATGCAGATGCATCTTAGGCTTGCCCTCATCATCTCTGTAAAGCGTGCCAACGCCAAGAACTTCGCCCGGCCCCTCAAACTGCTTAAACAGCGGAACGATAGGCCTTTCCTCTTTTGGGCCGACCACAATAGCAGCTTTGCGAAATCCGCCCGTAATAAAAACCGCTCCGCAGCTTATGTTTTCCTTTTGGGCAAGATTCTCGATAGACTCGTATAAGTTTTCGCCTTCATCAAGCTTTACCGCGATGATTCTGCCAGGTTTCCCGATGGAATATTCCATATTTGTATCCTTATCCAATAAATTAATAAAATGCCGACATCGGCTCCTCAATCAGATGCTTTAAATCACTCATAAATGCCGCGCCGACAGCACCATCGATAACCCTGTGGTCACAGCTTAGCGTCATATTCATCATCGAAGCAGCGACAATATTCCCGCCAGCATCAACAACAGGCCTCTTACATATCTGGCCGACCGCAAGTATCGCAGACCCCGGCGGATTGATTATCGCGGTAAAATCATCTATACCGAAAGAGCCAAGATTGCTTATCGTAAATGTGGAGTTATTGTACTGCTCTTTCTGCAATTTGCC
>CAMDDF010000047.1 GCA_945890885.1 Candidatus Kuenenia stuttgartensis
GATTTGCTTATTGCTATCGGTGCGCGGTTTGATGACAGAGTAACCGGCAAGATAAAGACTTTTGCTCCGAATGCAAAAATAATTCATATAGATATTGACCCTGCAAGCATTAGTAAAAATGTTCGTGTTGATATTCCGGTCGTCGGCGATGCAAAGTATATCCTGACAGAGCTTATCAGCCAGGTCGAATATGCCGAAAGGGCTGAATGGTTCAGCAGGCTCGCTGAGTACAAAACAAAGCATCCGTTCAAATATGATAATCTGGCGGATGTTATCAAGCCTCAGTATGTTATCGAGGAATTGTGCAGGCAGACCAAAGGTCAGGCGACGATCGTTACCGGCGTTGGTCAGCATCAGATGTGGTCGGCACAGTTTTATAAATTCAGCAGGCCAAGGCAGTTTATTAGCTCTGGCGGCTTAGGAACGATGGGATTCGGATTGCCCGCGGCTATCGGTGCGCAGGTTGCAAAGCCCAGCGAGATGGTTATTGATATTGACGGCGACAGCAGTTTTAATATGACACTGTCAGAGTTATCGACGGCGGTTCAGTATAAATTGCCTGTTAAGGTTTGCCTGCTGAATAATGGCTATATGGGTATGGTTCGCCAGTGGCAGGAATTGTTCTATGGCAAGAGGTATTCGTGCAGCTATTTGCAGAATCCGGATTTTGCTAACCTTGCAAAGGCATTCGGCGCAGATGGAATTACGGTAAACAAGAAAGAGGATGTTTCAGCGGCGATAAAGAAGATGCTCAAGTCCGATGGGCCGTTCGTTGCCGATTTCCACGTTGAGCGCGAAGAAAATGTTTGGCCTATGGTTGCGGCAGGAAAATCCTTACACGAAATGAGCGGTCTGGATATTCTGGAAAGACTGGCATAACAAAATGCAAAGATTAAAAATTAAAAAGTAAAATTGTGGAAGGTTAAAATATGAGGCATATAATAAGTGCGTTGGTTCAGAATAAGCCGGGCGTATTGGCTCACGTTGCGGGAATGTTCGCGGCGAGGGCGTTTAATATCGATTCGCTTGCGGTAGGCAGGACGGAAGACCCAAACCTTAGCAGAATGACAATTGTTGTTATCGGCGATGATCAGGTTGTTGAGCAGGTTCGCAAACAGCTTGGCAAGATAATCAGCGTTGTAAAGGTTCAGGATTTCGTTGGTCAGGAAGCAGTAACCCGTGATTTAATGCTTATTACGATAAGTGCACCAGCCGAAAAAAGGCCTGAGATATGGACGCTGATACAGATGTTCGAGGGCAAGGTTGTCGATCTCGGCTCAAAGCATGTTATGGTCGAAGTTTCCGGCAATGAGGAAAAAACCGAGGCGTTTATCGAGGCTTGCAGGCCTTATGGTATTAAAAACCTCGTAAGAACCGGAACTGTCGCGATGAGTACGCAGAAAAAGGCCTAAAAGGACAATTTAGGTCGGATAATTTTCAAAAATTCAATTTAATTTTGGTTTTTTATTGAAAATCCGACAGATTTTGTTAAAAATGACTATCTTTAAGAGTTTGTGGTAATTAAACATAGATGTTAAAGTATTTACGAAGAGCGGCATCAATGGCTGCTTGAAGAAAAGGAGAATTTTTATTATGGCAAAGATGTATTACGAAGACAGCGCACCGATTGATGCGCTCAAAGGCAAAACAGTAGCGGTTGTTGGTTATGGCAGTCAGGGACACGCCCACAGCCAGAACCTTCGCGACAGCGGAATTAAGGTAAATGTTGCAGAGCTTGCAGGTACCGAAAATTTCAAGTTCGCCCAAAAAGACGGTTTTAATCCTACCGACATCAAAACAGCTATCAATGGCGCGGCACTGATAATTATCACTCTTCCTGATGAGGCACAGGCTGGCATCTTTGAAAGAGAGATAGCACCGAACCTCAAGCCTGGCCAGACACTTGGTTTCTGCCATGGTTTTAATATTCACTTCAAATACATTGTTCCGCCAAAAGGTACCAATGTTATTATGATTGCACCTAAAGGCCCGGGACACCTTGTTCGCAGCGAATATGTTAAGGGTGGCGGCGTTCCATGTCTTATCGCGGTTGAAGTTGACGCAAGCGGCGACGCTAAGAATATCGCACTTGCATGGGCAAACGGTATCGGCGGTGCAAGAGCCGGAATTATCGAGACAACATACAAGGAAGAAACCGAGACAGACCTTTTCGGCGAGCAGGTTGTTCTTTGCGGCGGATTGTCAGGCCTTATCAAGGCAGGTTTTCAAACCCTCGTTGATGCTGGCTATCAGCCTGAAATCGCATACTTCGAATGTATGCACGAAGTTAAGCTGATCGTTGACCTGATGTATCAGGGCGGCCTGAGCTATATGCGGTATAGCATTTCAAATACAGCTGAATGGGGCGATTTGATCACCGGGCCCAAAATCATCACCGATGAAACCAAGGCTACGATGAAACAAATTCTCACCGAAATCCAGTCCGGCAAATTCGCCAAAGAGTGGGTTGCTGAATACAAGGGCGGCATGAAGAATTTCAATGCTCTGTATGCAAAAGATCACGACTGTCAGCTTGAAGTTGTCGGCAGAAAACTTCGCAAGATGATGAAGTGGGTTAACGCTAAAGAAGTTTAATTCGATTTTCATGGGGCGTTTCTTATGAAGCGCCCCGTTTTTATTGCTTTGTCTGAATCTTTTGGAAAGGAATCGAAGTGAGACGGAATCAGATTTTGTCGGCACTGCTTTTGGTTGTATGTGCTGTTGTGTTTTCAGGGTGTGAAGCTATCTACCAGGTTAGCAGTGAAGGCAGCGAGAAGGCGTTTCGGCCTATACACAAAACTCCGTCGGAAAGCAATGAACTCAGTATCCCTTTCTATGCGACGAAGCTTGGCGAAAGCACATCGGCCCAGGTGCTTGAAAGCTATATGAATACTTCGGATACCCTTAGCCAAAGCGAAAGTGTAATCGGTATTTACGGCAGCGATAAAAAACAAAAGAAAGCTTGGTTCAATATAGCCGCGTTCAATGAGGAATCGCTGACATCGACGAGAAAGTATTTTCTCAGTTCGTATGACAGGCCTACAGAATGGTTCGTAAAGAAAGAAAAACTTCGCTTCGAAGCGGAGATCGTTATGGACAGGGCGGTGCTTGACGAAGCCTATGCAAATGCTGATGCCAAAACCATCGCAGTGCTGAAAAAGGTTCGTGCGCTTTACAATGCCGATATCCAGCAGTTGACAAAATACAGCCGAGATATGGGCAATATCGGGATGTTGCCGAATCAGTCGATGAATATAGTTCTTACGACGCTATCGCAGAATTCGTCCCAGGCAGGTAAACTTTTGGATTTCGAGGGATTTGATTTTGACCATCCGACGCTGAATGAGGGTAAAATCAGGCTGAAAATCGATGATGAAAGCGGAATCGTGAAGCTTAAAATCAAGATTGGCAGCGTAATCGATACATGGGATGAGCAGGAAGACGTTAAGGCATTTTAGTCTTTGGTTTTAAGTGTTTAGTTTTGAGTTAGCGAAGATTCGCTGCCCTCGCTCGGAATGACAACAGTAATTTATCCGGCAGCTTCCGCTGCTCGGCTTCTATTCTATGGTTTCCTCTGTCAGCTTTTTAATCCGTTTGATTTGCCATCTTACAAAATGCGGCGCACCACATACCAAATACAAACCGATAGCAAATTTGAGAACTGAGCCAAAGAATAGCTCAAATTGAAGAATATTTATTTCATGTTTGGTGATCTTTTCATCTACGGCCAAGTTTTTAATCAAGTTGAATACTGGAAGACCGGTTAAAAGCAATGGTATGGCATCGCTTAATACAATCAATCCCGCAAAAATACAAACCAGATTGACAGCCTGCGGGAATGTGATTGACTTATCTATCTCAATATCGCTTTCATCCTTGAAAAGTTTATTTGCGATCGCACTTCGTGCCATAAACAGCCATAATAATACGAGAATTATGAAGACAGAAAAAAGTATTCCAGCTAATTTAAATGAGCCAGATTGTTGTATGGTAAGTCCTATCGTATAGATCGTCGGTGCCAGTGATTTGACAATGATAGACAAAAATATTACGCCAACTGCGATGCTTCCGATTTTTTTATAATTGGACATTGGATTGCCTTTCTGATTTTCTTATAAGTTTAATGAAATGATCCGGCCTAATCAGCAGATAAGCCAGACATAGAGCATAAACCACAATTAAAAAAGTATGCAGCCATTCGATACTTGTGTATTTATTTGTGATTAGCCATTGCTTATAAACTAAGCTGTCGATTACCGCTCTTGGAAAATATAAAATGGCTGGTATGCACCCGATAAAACCAAGAATAATTTTAATAAGTGCCATCAGTGAAAAGAAAATTATGAAAATATTCATGCAGTATATAGTAAATTTTTTATCTGTCTGACTTTCCGTAGCCAACTCCTTAAAGCATCTGTTCACTACTCTATCCGAGTTGAAAACCAGAAAATATGCCAAGAACCAAAGAAAAATGATTGATATTGAACTTGGTATAACTTTTTCTGACAATAAAGGTTGAACTGAAAAAAACAGGTAAATTCCCATTCCTATCAGAAAAGATTTTACAATTGTCTTTATTTTTCCCATTAATTCCCTCTCTTTAGAATTACTCTAAATCCAGTTTAATCCCATTGATTGCGATATATTATGTTTATATTTAGCTTTTGTCAATAAAAAACACTCTAAAAAAGGAGTCAGACGGCCGAATCTGTCGGATTTTCGTCGTAAACCGATGGTCGGCAGGCTTATTCCAACACAATAGTTGATTTTGCAGCTTAGGCGGTGTATAATACAAGGCTTTAATGCATTCTTACAAAGGCTAAGTTCTTATGAGTACCGAACATATACGTAATTTCTCGATAGTGGCGCACATCGACCATGGTAAAAGTACCTTGGCTGACCGTTTTCTGGGGCAGTCGGTTACTTTCGATAAGCGAAAAGCTAAAGATCAGATGCTTGACAGCATGGACATCGAGCGGGAGCGCGGAATCACCATCAAGGCTTCTGCTGTAACGATGGAGTACCACCACGAAGGCAAAAAGTATATGCTCAATCTTATCGATACTCCTGGCCATGTTGATTTCACCTATGAGGTATCCCGTGCAATGGCTGCCTGCGAAGGCGCTCTTTTGCTGGTCGATTCCACCCAGGGAGTAGAGGCTCAGACTGTAGCGAATGCATATCTTGCAATTAACGCCGGGCTTGAGATTATTCCTGTATTGAATAAAATAGACCTGCCAGCTTCTCAGCCGGACGTTGCCGCTGAGGAAGTTGAACATATTCTGGGCATTAAAAAAGGCGAGTGTTTCAAGGTCAGCGCTAAAAGCGGTGCTGGAGTTAATGAACTGCTCGAAGCTGTGATAACGCTACTGCCTCCGCCGCCCGATAGAAGCGATGAGCCGTTGTCAGCATTGATATTTGATAGCATTTTCGATGAATATCGCGGCGTAATATGCTATGTGCGTGTGTTTTCCGGCAAGCTTAAGGTTGGCCAGAAAATCAGAATGATGGGCGTAGGAAGGAACCACATGATTACCGAACTTGGTAAGTTTACGCCTGATATGATAAAGTATAATGAGCTTGGCACTGGCGAGGTGGGATATGTTATTGCTAATATCCGCAGGCTTGCCGATGTTATGATTGGCGATACGATAACGGATGAAAATCATCCTTGTGCAGAACCTTTGCCGGGCTATGAGCCTCCGATGCAGATGGTTTTCAGCGATTTTTATCCGGGCAACAATACCGAATATGACAAGATGCGTTCTGCGTTTGATAAGCTTGCATTGAATGATTCGAGCTTTTCGTTTTCGCCGCAGAATTCGCCTGCATTGGGATTTGGCTTTAGATGCGGTTTTCTGGGCTTGCTCCATATGGAAATTATCCAGGAACGTCTTGAGCGAGAAAACAATATCGAGATAATTCAAACTGCGCCGACGGTAAGTTATGAGGTTGTTTTGAAAAATGGCGAAGTTAAGAGAATTGATTCACCAAGCCAATTGCCGGATACTTCGCACATCGAAGAACTTCGTGAGCCGTTTGTGAAACTTGAGATAATTTTGCCCAAAGATAATATCGGCGGAATTATGAAGCTGGCAGAGGTAAGAAGATGCCAACTGGTCAAGACCGATTTTATCAGCGCAACCAGGGTTCTAATGGAGTTCAAGGCTCCTCTTGCGGAGATAGTATATGATTTTTACGACCAGCTAAAGGGAATCACCAGCGGCTATGCGACAATGGATTATGAATTTGTCGATTTTGAGAAAAGCGATCTGATTAAAATAGATTTTCTGGTCAACAAAATTCCGGTCGATGCACTTAGCCTGATTATTCACCGGGATAATGCGGAAAATCGTGGAAGAAGGCTGCTTATAAAACTTCGCCAGGCAATACCAAGACATCAATTCGAGATACCTTTGCAGGTGGCTGTCGGCGGCAAGGTTCTGGCAAGAGAAACAATCAAGGCTTTCCGCAAGGACGTTACCGCAAAACTTTACGGCGGAGATGTAACGCGAAAGATGAAGCTCCTGAAGAAACAAAAGGAAGGTAAGTCCCGAATGAAAAATATCGGCAGAGTAACCATTCCTCAGGAAGCGTTTATGAGCATACTGGATAACAGCGACTAAACACGGGATTATATTCTTTGTGCTATATTGGCTGTGGAATTGTTTCGCAACAATGATATAAGCTCTATCATTTTTTTTGCTTGAATTCGGATCGAATTGTCGTTGTTAGTTACACGTCCGTTCCATTTTTTGTATTCACGATTGAGTTTTTCGTATCGGTCTTGTTCGGACATACTTTCGTCAAGGCCAAGGATAAATTCGGCATCCGGGGTTTCCTGTATATTTACAGGCACAAAAGTTTCCATCATCATTGCGACAGTCGTATGATTAAGCTCAAGCCAGATAAAAAGATTTCGCAGAAATTCAAGCTCAGAAGCCTTTGCAATTCCATCGGCAGAGACAACTTTCATGCATAGTTCTATGATTCTATATCGATGCGCCAAAGGTGATTTAACAGTTATTTCCCGGCAGATACCGGAACAATCGATGTTGTTGCCAGCGTGAAAAAAAGCTTTCGTGGCTGTCATGGCTTTGTGAAAATTTCTTGTGTCATTTGAGGTCGTTATATTTGTTTTGGCCCAGCTTTCTATCGTATGGATTTCTTCTTCGGACATTTGTCCATCACAGGCACTAGCTGCAAAGCCAAGAGCGACGGCCAAATTGTTTATGCGGGCATCGTCATCTGTCAATGCTCCATATCCGGCTGTTTTTTTGTAAAACCAACCGACAAAAAGGTCTGAAATTATTTCGAGTATCCGATGCATAATTATTTGACACAAAAACCGGCAAGGTCTTTTGAATTTTCCTCAATTTGCTTTTCATCCAGCTGGCTGAATTCGTCCAGCGAAAGGTCAACTTCCAATGTTTTGTTGGATTCGACATCTTCAAAACTGCAATGCATCCTCTGATTCAGGTCATAGCTGTATGTAACACGAATAGGACATTTGGCGGGACGGTTCTTAGGCAGCTTAAGTTTCTTATGGGCTATCCTGTTTACAAATCTGGGGTCTGCGTCTTCGCCCTGAGTGATGATGATTTCAATTTCGCTTTGGTTTTCCTCCATCGTGTAGAACATCTGTGTGGCCTGGCAGGGCAGTACCGTATTTTTACTGAGTATGACCCGATTTGCAATTATACGCTGGCCAGTCTCCCTGTCGATAGGTGCGCAAAGTGTGCCGTAGCTGTGATTGCAGACATCCTTGAGATTTATGCTGCTAAGGCCGCCAGCAATGCCGGCAGATACCTTTGTAGAATCCTGCGACATTAGCGTAAGCCCTGCGTGAATTGCTGCACCGAGCGCGACACATTCATCGACGTTTACAGATATTTCAGGTGCAAAGCCGAATTTGTCTTTCAATCTTTGCTGGACGACGGGCATTCTTGTTGAGCCGCCTACCAGCAGAACCTTATCAATATCTTTTGCTGAAAGATTGGCTTCTTCGAGCGCGATATCAATCAGCATATCAGCCTGATCCAATAAATCCGAGATTGATTTTTCGTAATCTTCTCTTGTCATCTCGAATCGTAAATTGCCTGAAGAGCCGTATATCATTTTTTTTGCGATTTCTCTGCGTGAAAGAGTTTTTTTTATGTCCTCTGCTTCATCTTCATATTTGGCGCTGTCTTCATCTGAATTTATCAGGCTGTCCTTATATTGCTCTTTATAGCATTCGACGATTTTTTCGTATATTCTCTTGTCGAAATCTATGCCGCCAAGCTCATGATTACCCTGAGAACATATAATATTTATGTTATTGCCTTCAACATTCATTATGGTTACGTCGAATGTTCCGCCGCCAAGGTCATAAACCATTATTTTACCTGAAACTGTTTGCGTCGATGCGTAATACAATGCTGCCGCGACAGGTTCATTTATTATGCCGATAACATTTAGCCCTGCAAGTTTTCCTGCGTCCATAGTTGCTTTTCTTCGCACTTCGTCAAAGTGAGCAGGCACAGATATTACGACATCCTTTATTTGGCCGTGTTCCGCTGAGGCATCCTGTTTGAGTTTTTTAAGTATCAGGCTTGACAGCTCAACAGCTGTCCAGTTTTTTCCATCGATGTTAACGGAATAATTATTATCGCCCATGTGCCGTTTCACCCAGCGTACGCTGCGTTTGCTGTTAATATAGCGTGAATTTATGGCTTCTATGCCCACACGGATAATATCAGGATTTTCCTCGTCGAAGAAAATAGCCGAAGGCGTAATTCTTTCGCCGTCCGAGTTGGGTAAGATTTCAGGCTTTCCGATAGAATTCAAAATCGATATAGCTGAAAATGTTGTGCCTAAATCTATTCCTGCTATTGTACTCATTATGACCTCAAAAATTATCCGTAGATTTTAACTTGCGCTGTTCGAACTACTTTACTTGTTTCGTCATCGATAATAAATCTGTAGCCGGGCCGAAGTACTCTCGATATTTTGCCTTTGAGTATCTGTTCAGGTGTAACCTGTTTTTCAGTAATCGCCTCGACACTTTTTTCCTGTCCCCTGTATTCGGAATTGGGTTTGGGTCTGAATTGCTCTACGCCGCTTGACTCAAGCGCGAAAATAAAATCGTCCCTTGCTTCCTCAAGGACTGACGTATCCTTATTTTCTTCCTTCAACTTTGCAATCGATGTTTCAAGATTATCAATGCATCGGATGATTCTCAGCGTAAAGTTTTTGATAATATTCCAGTCGTAGCCTTCCTGGAGTTTTTTTACTTTATCCTGCTGCTTTGATGCGAAATCATTTATCGCAGCTACCTGTCTTGTTAGTTGCGTGAGGGTTTTATCGTAGACGCTGGAGTCATTGGCATCACTTTTATTGGCTGAATTCGTCATCTGGCGAACTTCGGCAATTTGTTTTTCGAGACTTCCGAACTGCGATTTAATTAAATCCTCAAGGGAACTGCTCTGTGCCTGTAAAGATTTTACCATAGATGAACTGTTGGCGATTTTATCAGGGTTATATATAGTTTTCATTGATGATAGATACTGTTTTTTCTTTTGCCAGTCCTGAGGCTTTTCAATTTCTTCCTGAAAATTTTCGTCAAGAGCTGACTGAGAAAGCTCTATTGTTTCAGGCTCGAGAAGTTTTTGTGCCAAGGGCATAGCCTTGAAGTCAATTATTTTCTTTTTGTGCCTGCTCTTTCTTGTGACTATGCGCCATACGTTTGATGAACCACTGATAAGCCCTTTGGCCATACAATCAGTACATACAATTAAAAATACGCCGCCGCCTGCGATTATCAGGAGAATTGAAATGGTATAAATTAAATCTGCTGTCTGATTCTGGACAACTTTGTTTTCATAGGCCTCTTCAAGCTGGAGCTTCATATTCGACCGCATAAATACCTTCATCAGGGGATTGCTGCTCTGCTGGGCAGCAATATTCTTGTCCATATCGCCCCAGTAGGTATTTGTAGGACTAAATTGCGCAGCAGCCTGCATATGTTTTCGGTACTGATAGTCGGCATAGGCAAAAAGCACCCCGCCGCCAGCCAACAGTATAAGGCCCAGTATTATAAGTTTTTTGAGCATTTTACCAACTCCATTACGCAATATGCGCAGCTTTAAAATCAGAATACATCTAAAGCATAAAAATAATATCCGAACTTTCAAAAAATATAATTGCGAAAACTTTGCGATTAACTATGATTTAATGATAATTCGCCCCGAAAACCGGTTTTTACGTTGTTACTGGCAGAAAGGGGTCTTTTTTTTATAGTCCTATAACTTTGGGAGCATTTATGGAAAGCATTTTAAGAAAATACGCAAAACTGTTGGTTGATTATTCTCTCAGCTTAAAAAAAGGCGATAGATTCCTTATTAAAGGCTCTTACCTGGCGGAAGAACTGGTCAGGGAGGTTTATAAGGCGGCCCTCGAAAAAGGTGCTTTGCCGGAAACGCAAATTGCTATCAATGGCCTGAGCAAAATTTTCTACGACACCGCAAGCGACGACCAGTTGAAGGACGTTTCGCCGATTTCAAAATATATCACCGAAAATTACGATGCTCTGCTGAATATCGAATCGCCATTCAATTTGAAAGACCTTCAAAATGTTGACCCTGCCAAAAAGCAAGCTGCTGCCGCCGCAAGACGGGAAATAAATAAAATTTTCATGGACAGATCTGCACGGAATGAGCTTCGATGGTCGCTTTGTGTTTTCCCCACTGATTCGCAGGCACAAGAGGCCGGGATGAGCAAATGCGAATACGAAGAATTTGTTTACTCTGCCTGCAAGCTTTATGAAGATGACCCGATCAAAAGCTGGGAAAAGCTGTATGACGATCAGCAGGGAGTTGTCGATTATCTAAATGGCAAGAAAAAGATTCAATATCTAAGCAAAGATGTTGATGTTAGTTTTTCAACTGAAGGCCGATTATGGCTAAACTCAGGCGGCACACATAATATGCCAAGCGGCGAAGTCTTTACCGCTCCGGTAGAAGATTCGGTCAACGGCAAAGTACGATTCAGCTATCCTGGTATTTTTATGGGTCAGGAAATAGAAGATATATGCCTCGAAATCAAAGAAGGCCAGGTTGTCAAATGGACTGCTGGTAAAGGACAGGAACTGCTCGACAAGGTATTTGAAATCGAAGGTGCCCGTTATTTCGGCGAAGTTGCAATAGGTAATAATTATGGGATACAAAAATTCACCAGAAACATGCTATTCGATGAAAAAATCGGCGGTACGATCCATATGGCGGTCGGTGCCACATATCCTGAAACCGGAGGCAAAAACGAATCAAGCATACATTGGGACTTGCTTGCGGATATGAAACAGGATAGTCAAATTATCGCTGATGGCGAAGTTATTTATAGAAATGGTAAATTCCTGATATAGATGTTTTTGTCTGGAAAGCTGATGAATCCGCATTGATTTGTGTTTTTGGCTCAAGCGGTTATCATAAACCTGCCGATTATATAGACAGAACAAGGGTAATATGAAATTAGGAGCAGGGTATGTATATGGAAACAGAGTTCGCGCCGGCGCAGCGGACATCGAAAAACGAATTATTAGAATATTCCCAAAAGTTCTACGAGCTGCCATTTGTCAAGGGCGTGCTTGACGCAATGCCCCAGATAGTGTTTCTTCTGAACGAAAACCGGCAGATACTTTACGCTAACAGCATTTTTTTTGATATTTTCGGTATTGCAAGTCTTGATGATGTCCTTGGTCTTCGGCCAGGCGAGGCGGTCGATTGTGTTCACGCCAGTAAGTCCGAAGGCGGTTGCGGCACAACGCCCAATTGTAAATATTGCGGTGCGGTTCTTGCCATACTCAAAGGTCTTGGCGGTGAAGAAGCAGTCAACGAATGTAATATCATAAGGAAAGCCGATGGTGCCGCATTGAATTTGCGGGTTAAGGCCGTTCCATTCGATATGAAAGGTGAAAACTATTTGATTGTTTCTGCTGAGGATTTGGGACATCAAAAGCAGCTGAGGATGCTTGAGAAAATATTTTTCCACGATGTTCTTAATACCGCCTGCGGAATAGAGGGAATATCCAGACTGCTGACGGATATGATTTCGGATGAAAATTCACAGCTCAAGGAAATGATCAATGCACTTCTGGATGGGATAACCGAGTTGGCTGACGAAATACGTTCCCAGAGAGACCTTAAAAATGCTGTCAACAACGACTTAGTTGTAAAACCTGTGAAAATTAACACGTCTGTTACGCTGCAGATTCTTGCGAACGTTTACAGCCATTTTATGGAAGAAAAAAGGTGCTCCGTCGTAATCGAGGACTTAGCGTGTAATACCGATTTCGTAAGCGACAAAACGCTGCTGATTCGAGTGCTTGGAAATCTTATTAAAAATGCAATTGAGGCAAGCGGCGAAGATGAAAAGATAACTCTTGGATGCAGTGTCGATGATAATCAGGTTCGTTTGTGGGTTCATAATTCGACGGTTATGCCTGATGAAGTACGGCTTCAGATATTCCAGCGGTCTTTCTCAACTAGATCAAGCGGCAGGGGGCTTGGTACGTTCAGCGTTAAATTTTTGACGGAGCGTTTTTTGAAAGGCAGTGTCGAATTTGTCTCAAATAATCAGGCTGGGACGATATTTTATATTACTTTGCCGATGAGCCTGAATTAGACTTGATTGCGTTTACCATTTTTATTGCTTCAAGATTCGGCGGTATATCGTGGATGCGGACTCGGCGTGGTTCGATTAATCGAGATATTTTTTATGTAATTCATACAACCTCCCAAAAAAAGATTTAAAAACGCCGTAAGTTATTGTAATATGTATCTGGTCTTCGCAAGCTTCTGGAAATATTTCATATAATTTTCTACTGAAAGACGGATATGAAGAAGAAAAAAAAGCCGCCTAGAATGCCACATTTGTATAGAGCAAACGCTAAAAAGAAGCATCAGCTTCCTGGTTCGCTCATTTACACAGGCACAAGCACAGAACGGCCGGTTCTTGTAACCATTTTTGATTATAATGATGCTGATTACAAAGAAAAACAAATTGACAAAATTGAAGATTGCTTCGCATACGACAATCACAACACTGTAAGCTGGATAAATATTGACGGCCTATGGGATACGGACTTAATCGGCAAAGTAGGTCAGGGGTTCAATATTCACCCGCTGACAATGGAAGATATTCTGAGCACTTCACAGCGGCCCAAATATGAAGTTGCTGAAAATTGCATTTTTGTTGTACTTAGAATGCTTACGTTTAATGATGAAACAGGGAGTGTTGAATCTGAACAGGTCAGCTTTATTCTTACATCAAATTATGTTTTGTCATTCCAGGAAAATACGGGCGATGTATTTGACCATGTCAGAAACAGGATACGAACAGCAAAAGGTAAAATCCGTAAGATGGGGCCTGATTACCTTCTTTATTCGCTCATTGACTCTATTGTTGATAATTACTTTGTCGTGCTGGAAAAACTTTCTGAAAAAATTGAATCTGTCGAAGAAGCACTGCTCAACGACCCTAACGAACAGTGTTTGCGTCAGCTCCACCTGCTCCACAGAGAATTAATTTCTGTTCGCAAATCAGTCTGGCCATTGAGGGAACTTGTAAATGGACTTGTCCATAGCGAGTCAGGGTTAATTACGGACAGCACTGAAAGATATTTCAAGGATGTTTATGACCACTCTATTCAGGTAATCGACACAATTGAGTCTTTTCGAGATGTCATGTCAGGCCTGAAGGATATGTATATGTCTGTCGTCAGCAATAGAATGAATGCTGTGATGAAAGTGCTGACTATCATCGCCACAATATTTATACCATTGACATTTATTGTTGGTGTTTATGGTATGAATTTCAAATATATGCCTGAACTGGACTACAAATGGGGCTATGCGTCTGTCTGGGGTGTTATGATTTTGACATTTATCGGGATGCTGTTTTACTTTAAACACAAAAGGTGGTTTTGATTCCTGTTAAATCTTGGTCAACTTGATAGCGTTTATCATTTTTACAGCTTCAAGATTCGGCAGTATATCATGGACGCGGACGATGTCGATATTTTTCATTGCTGCGTAGGCGGTCGTTGCGGCGGTGCCGAAGATGCGGTCGGCTGGGTTCGATTGTCCCGTTATTTGGCCGATGAATCGTTTCCTGCTTGTGCCCAGTAAAACTCGGTAGCCGGTAGCGGTGAATTTGTCAAGGTTCCGCAGCAGTTCGATGTTATGTTCGAATGTTTTTCCAAAGCCTATGCCGGGGTCGATGATTATCATTTCCCTTTTTACGCCAGCTTGTTCGCAGGCAGATGCACGAGCCAGCAAAAATTGCAGGACATCTTCGACAACGTTATTATATGTGGGACTCTGCTGCATCGTCTCCGGCGTATTCTGCATGTGCATAAGGATTATCGGCACATTACGTTTGGCTGCCAGCGGTATCATCTGCGGGTCTGAGCCAGCGGTGATATCGTTAATGATAGATGCGCCTGCGTCAAGAGCTGTGCGGGCAACTTCGTAATCTCTGGTGTCTATGCTGATGGGGATTTGAAGCTGTTTCGATAATCTTTCGATTATTGGTATGGCACGAGTTATCTGCTCGGCTGATGCAATCCTTTGCGAGCCGGGGCGTGTAGATTCGGGGCCGATGTCGATTATTGCGGCACCGGCGTTTGCCATTTCAATGCCGTGGGCAATAGCTTTTTCGACATCGAAAAACTCTCCACCGTCGCTGAACGAATCAGGCGTAACATTTAGTATGCCCATTATTATGGGTTTGCCGGTAAAGTCTAATCGACCCGTTGGCCAGGATAGAATATTCTTATTCATCTAATACTTTTGCACGAACCACAAGATATAAAACGCTATCACCTTGTTTCATTGCACCGACTATGGCTGGTACATCATTATTAAGGAGGCAAGTTTCATCTAAGTGATATTTGGAGTTATCATGAGGAATTTCATTATTACTATTGTCTTTATTGTTTCCCAATAAGTCATAGTAATTAAAGTTTACGCCTACACTTATTTTATTATTTTCTGTAAAGAATGGCGTAACACTTCCTGAAGTGCCAATATCATATTTTTGATAGTCCATTTTGGCGATGGATGTGTCATTTGGGCATGTTGCGACTTTAATCGGGAAATAAACAAAGTTTTTCTGTTCTATTACACATTGTACATTATCTACTGTTACCCAACGGCCATAACTTATTATTTTACCCTTGACCTTGGTTGAGTTAAGACAATTTAGTAATTTATCAACAGTAATAGTTTCGGATTCTTTTGTAGGTATAAGCGGCAGTCCTATCTCGATTAAGGCCTCATCAGGTATCTGGGCCAGATATGCTTCAATAGCGATTGTAGCGGGTAGATTATTTGAATCATAAACCTGGTTTCGCCCATAAGATGGGGTTTGCCTGCGTTCCCGAGGGCTATCTGCCCCAGAGATAAATATGCCCGCTAAAACCAAAACAAGAATTACCAACAGATTTGCTGAACACAACAGTTTCTTCATTGTTTGCCTCCCAAATAAGGTTTTAATGTTTTATTTACCATAAATATGGCAAATAGTTCTCGAGATGTCAAATCTTTTTTTTTATCCTATTTTAAATCCTAATCCCGCCAGCTTGTTGGCGAGCTTACTGTCAGCCTTTGTTATAACGGTATTTTGAAACTCCCTGCGGACAGGATATGTTTTTCTCAGCATATCGAAATATTTGCCGCGTTCCTGCTGAGGCGTATCAAGTATGGCCCTGCATCGCTGGTCGTCGGCTTCAATATCATAAATCCGCTTGACTGCATAGCGTAGATGTTCCTGCTGTGTGCCAGCCTTTTCAATTTCTATTGTCGGCACAATCGGTGCGGGCAGGAAATCATTCGCCGTGTGCTTAATCTCCAAGCCCAGATGCCTGCACATAGCCTCATAGACCATTATCATCCCAATAATTTTGCCATCGTAAGAATACCCCGCGATGTGCGGCGAAGCAAGGTCAACCATCTCCAGCAGTTCAGCGTCAATATTCGGCTCATTCTCCCATACATCCAGCACAGCCGCCGAGAGCCAGCCCGATTTCATAGCGTTTTTAATTGCTGTTGTTTCATGCACCTCACCTCTGGATGAATTGAAAAATATCGTTCCAGCCTTGACCGATTTAAAAAAGTTCTCATCACATAAATGGTATGTCTTATCTTCGCCTGATTTTGTCAAAGGGGTATGCACTGTTATTATATCGCAGCCGAATATTTCATCGAGAGGGCGGTATCTACGGGTATCGCCGGTTTGTCTTTGCAGAGGTGGGTCGTTGCAGACCACTTTCAGACCCAACGCCAGAGCCTTTTTCTCGACGCGCGAGCCGACGTTGCCTACGCCGATGATGCCGAGCGTTTTTCCTTCGAGCGTGATATTTCTTCTTTCGGCAATTGTAAGCATCGCGGCGGTTATATATTCCGCCACAGAATTTGCATTTGAACCGGGTGCCGATGAAAAACCTATCCCTCTGGATTTCAAATATTCGATATCAACGTGGTCTGTGCCGATGGTGGCTGTGCCGACGAATTTAACTTTTGAGCCTTCAAGCAGTTCGGTATTGACTTTTGTTATGCTGCGAACCAGCAGGGCGTCTGCATTTTTAAGCATTA
>CAMDDF010000048.1 GCA_945890885.1 Candidatus Kuenenia stuttgartensis
AGCATCGAGCATTACCGCAAGACCCCTTGCAAGTGTGGTTTTGCCTACGCCGACGATGCCTGCAATGCTTATAAGTTTAGAGCCGTCATTATGAATTATAAAATCCAGACCATTCAGCCGCGATTTAAGTTCTGCCGCTGTTCGTTTAATTATTGGGTGAATAACCAAAGTGTCAATTTCACAGATGCCGTCGAGAACAAACGAGCGAAGGTGCATCTGAGGATGCGGAATCTGCAATCGTGGCGTATCAATAATTTTGTCGTCATACAATAGAATATCAAGGTCAATGGTTCGCGAGCCGTGATTTTCCGTATGAACCCTGCCGAGTTTTTCTTCGATAAACTGCAATTTATCAAGCAGCTTTTCCGGCGACAGCCTGGTCTTTATCCGTAGGACACAATTAAAATAGTCCGGCTGAAGCTTGCCGCCCAAAGGGGCTGTCTCGATTATCCTGCTCATTTTATCGGGATATATCGAATCGGAATTTGCAAGCTCATTCATCGCAGAATTGATATACCCCGCCCTATCGCCGAGATTGCTTCCAAGGCCTACATAGGCGACGAACATCTGATTTATATTTTTCATAGCTTCGATATTCGCTGCATCGCTTCTTTGACGCTTGCAAGATTATTAAACGCGCTCAAACGGAAGTACCCTTCGCCTGCTGCGCCGAAACCTGCGCCAGGCGTTCCGACGACATTGGCCTTTTTCAAAAGCATATCGAAGAAATCCCAGCTTGGCATATTGTTTTTGGTCTTGAGCCACACATACGGAGCATTTTCGCCGCCGAAAACCTGATAGCCAAACGAAGCCAAAGATTCACGAATAACCTTTGCGTTATTCATATACAAATCGATTATCGCCTTGACTTGCTTTTTGCCGTCAGCTGAGTAAACCGCAGCGGCCGCCGCCTGTGTTACATAAGAGACACCATTGAACTTGGTGCAATGTCTGCGATTCCATATCGGGTTGACCTCGACAGCGGTACCATCTTTCTTGTAGGCCTTCAATGCTTTCGGTACAACCGTAAAGGCACATCGAACGCCGGTAAAGCCTGCCGTCTTTGAGAAACTGCGGAACTCTATCGCCACATCCTTTGCGCCTTCGATTTCATATATCGAGTGCGGAATCGAAGAATCCTTGATATATGCCTCGTATGCCGCATCGAAAAATATAATGGCCTTGTTGGCGCGGGCATAGTCAACCCATTTTTTCAGTTCAGCCTTTGTCGCTATCGCACCTGTCGGATTGTTCGGGTAGCAAAGATAAATAATATCAACCTGTTCCGTGGGCAGTTCCGGCACAAAATTATTCTCTGCGGTACACGGCAAATAAACGATGCCTTCGTACCTGCCGCCCTCTTTGACGCTGCCCGTTCTGCCTGCCATAACATTTGTATCGACATACACAGGGTACACTGGGTCTGTAACGGCAATGACATTGTCAAGGCCAAAGATTTCCTGAATATTACCGGTATCGCATTTGCTGCCGTCGCTGATGAAAATTTCACCGATGTCGATGCTTACGCCTCTTGCGGCAAAATCATTATCGATTATCGTCTTAGCAAGGAATTCGTAGCCCTGCTCAGGGCCGTATCCGCGGAAAGACTTTGCGGCTGCCATTTCATCAACGGCCTTATGCATCGCATCAATAACTGCCGGGCACAAAGGCTCGGTAACATCGCCGATGCCGAGTTTTATAATCGAAGCAGCGGGGTTGGCCTGGGCAAAAGCCCTGACACGTCGTCCTATTTCGGGGAACAGATAACCAGCCTGAAGCTTCAGGAAATTTTCGTTAACCTTTATCATAGCTAAATTTAACCTTTCAAATACCAATTACGTTTCAAAAAAGGCATTTTAAGTGTTAAACTCTCTAGAGTCAACTCAAACCAGCCATTCCGGTAAAAAAAATATGACTTGTAAAAACAGCGTTTATGGGTTAAAAATTAAGTAGCTGTTGTGGAGGTTTTCAAAAAATGAAAAAAATCAGTCCAAAGGTTGAATACATTCCGCCGTTTTGCATCGAAAATTCTGCCCCCGCGACAGGGGTGGTAATCTTCGGAGCGTCTGGCGATTTGACAAAGCGAAAAATCCTGCCAGCCATATATCAGCTTCAAAAGCAAGGCCTGCTTAATGAAAATTTTTACATCCTCGGCTGTGCAAGAACCGATATTGGCGACGACAGCTTCCGTAAAATCGTAAGCCAGGCTATAGACGGCAACAAAAAACAAGCCAAGGACTTCTGCAATCACTGCTTTTACATTTCCGGCCAATACGACAGACCAGAATTTTATCAGGACATCGCAAAAAGAATCTTGCAGCTTGACAGCCAATACAACATTAAATGCGCTCACGTTTTTTACCTGTCCGTGCCGCCGATTCTTTTTGGAACGATATCCGACAACCTCGACAATGCCGGTCTTGCGCATTGCGGTTCATCGCCGGAGGAAACCTATCCGCGAATCGTAATCGAAAAGCCGTTCGGCAGAGATATCGAATCCGCAGCAAAACTTGATGATGCATTGCACCGTCATTTCCGCGAAAAACAGATTTACCGAATCGACCATTATCTCGGCAAGGAAACCGTACAGAACATTTTAATGTTCCGATTCGCCAACGCTATTTTCGAGCCAATATGGAACCGCAATTATATCGACAATGTTCAAATAACAATCGCTGAATCGCTCGGTATAGAACACCGCGCGGGCTATTACGACAGTGCCGGCGCTTTGCGTGATATGTTTCAAAATCACATCATACAGATTCTATCGCTTGTCGCGATGGAGCCGCCCGCTATATTTGAAGCTAACCAGATACGCGACGAAAAAGTAAAACTAATCGAATCAATCAGGCCTATTTTACCAGAAAGCATCGAAAAAGATTTCGTCCGTGCGCAATACTCAGCAGGCACTATCGATGACCAGAATGTCCCTGCATATATCGACGAAGAGGATGTGCCAAACGATTCACAGACCGAAACCTTCCTCGCTGGCAAACTGATGATTGATAACTGGCGATGGAAGGATGTTCCGTTTTATCTGCGAACAGGCAAACGGCTTGCCAAAAGGGTCAGCACCGTCGTGATAACATTTAAAAAAGTGCCGCATTCTATGTTCGCATCATCGGGTATCGACTCGCCTCAGCCGAATGTGCTTACGATAAGAATTCAGCCGCAGGAAGGCATCTCGCTGAGTTTCCAGGCAAAACGTCCAGGCTCAAAAACATGCATGGGGACAATCCAGATGGATTTCGATTACAGCACGCTTTTTGGTGTAACTCCGCCGGAAGCATACAGCCGACTTTTGCTTGATGTAATGACAGGCGATCAGACACTTTTCGCAAGAAGCGATGAACTTGCACAGGCATGGAAACTCGTTGACCCGCTGCTGGATACATTCCGCAAAGGAACCTGCCCGCTTTATCATTATCACGCAGGGAGCCAGTCATTCGCCCAAGCCGACCAAATTTTCACAGACAAATCAATCGGCTGGTGTCCTTTATAAGATTAGTCCGTAGATTCTACTTCTGCGAAATACGAGCTTCGCGTAAACGGCGAACTCATAACCCAATTGAAGCCTATCTCTTTAGCCTTTTCGGCCCACCAGTCAAATTTTTCGGGCTTAACATACTCAAGCACCTCAAGCGAATCCTTAGAAGGCCTTAGATACTGACCAAGCGTAACACGGTCGCAGCCGACGTTTCGCAAATCATTCAAAACCTCGATAACCAGCTCATCCGTTTCGCCAAGTCCAAGCATAAGTGAAGACTTTGTCGGGACATCCGGCCAGCGATTCTTTGCTTTACGCAGCAGTTCAAGCGAAAGCTGATAATTTCCGCCGGTACGCGCCTTGGGATAAAGAGATGGAACCGTTTCGACATTATGGCCAAACACAAAAGGCAATGCGCATTCAAGTTTATCCAGTGCCGCATCCTGACAGCCTTTAAAGTCAGGAACCAAAAGCTCAAACCTTATTCCTGCGACAGCCTCTCTTGCGGCATTGACGACAGCGGCAAAATGACTTGCCCCGCCGTCCGGCAAATCATCCCTGTCAACACTTGTAATCACAAGATATTTAATATTCATACGCTTTGCCATCTGCGCCACACGATTAGGCTCGTCGGGGTCAGGCGGCAAAGGTTTACCCTTGCCGACGGAACAGAACTTGCAATTCCGCGTGCAAATATTGCCGAGAATCAAAACCGTCGCGGTGCCTCTGCTCCAGCACTGGCCAAGATTGGGACAATTGGCATTGGTACATATCGTCTGCTGACCAAGCTCATTGAGGATTTCTCTGGTATGATTAAATGTATTGCCCGAACCAGCAGGCCTTTTTAGCCATGGAGGTAATTTTCCGAAAGTGCTCATTTTTTTTCCTGTTTATTCTGTGAAAAATATTCAACAAGTATTCGTTTAAGTTCCGCCTTGACAGAATCCATATCAAGTTCTCTGCCAAGGATTGCCGACGCTGAGGTCATTACGACACCATCAAGCCCGCACGGCACAATGTTTTCAAAAATTTCAAGGTCGTTATTTATATTTATCGCCATTCCGTGAAAGCTGACCCATTTCTGGATTTTAACACCAATCGATGCAATTTTTTTTTCGCCAATCCAAAGCCCGGGAAAACCCTGCCGCCTGTCGGATTCAACGCCGAAAGTATCCAGCAAATCAATCCCGATAGACTCAAGCATTCGGACATATTCACTGACACCAATCGGCTTGATATCAATTATCGGGTAAAAAACAAGCTGGCCAGGATTATGGGCCGTGGCACCGCCGCCGCGCCTTATCGGCACAACTTCGATGCTCTCAGATGCCAGCTTGCTTTCATCGGCGAGCAACCTGTTCTTATCGTTTCTTGCACCAAGGGTAATCACCGATGGATGCTCAACTATCAAAACGGTATTATCGATCAATCCCTGCTGGCGCTGCTCGACGAGCGTATGCTGCAAGTCAAGGCACTCGGTATAATCAATAACTCCGCAATCTTTTATTTTAAGCTCAGGCATAACAAATCATTATAACAAAAAAATGGGTGGTATGCATCATCATTTAAGTATGCTTGTATGGGCGGCATCGAACATTCTTACCCCGCCGCGTTCAAGCTGCAAAATCAGCCCTTTTTGCGGGTCAACGCCGATGCAATTGCCGTAAAAATGCTGGTTATTGTATTCTACGCCGACCATTTTACCCAGCAGGCTGCTTAACATCTGCCATTTATCCAGAACCTTTTGCCTGTCTTTAGCAGAAATGTCGAGCCATTTTTCAAGATTCTCGATAGCTTTCCGTGCAAAATCTCTTCTATCGCAAAAACCGCCAAGAACCATATCGACACTTGTCGCAGATTCTTTAAGCTCATCCGGAAAATCAGCTTTTTGCTGATGGCAGTTGACCCCTATTCCGATAACAGCGTCATCGCCCCTGAATTCAACAAGAACGCCTGCTATTTTCTTACCATCAACCATAACATCGTTGGGCCATTTCACCTGAACACCTTTGCCGCCAAAATCGCTTATGGATTCCGCCACTGCCACAGCCGAAACAAGCGGCAGCATCTCCCTGCTAATTTTACAATCCAGTATCAAAGCCGAAAACAAAAGCGACTTGCCGAAGCCGGCATACCATTTATTCCCCCTGCGGCCCCTGCCGGCATTTTGCTCTTCAGCAAAAACAACAATGCCGTCATTTTCCTTATTCAGCGAATACTGCCACGCAATATCATTTGTGCTCGACGTAGATTTAAATACAACTATCTTCCTGCTGATTTTGGATGCGCAAAGACCATCTAGAATTTCATCCGGCCCCAGAGCATCCTTTAAAATTTCCATAATCCCATCAGAAAATTATTTATCTAATGTTTCTCTGTCAAGGCCGATATCGACCGAGATCGCCCCGTGAGTAATTGCGCCTATCGAAATCCTGTCCAGCCCGCACTGAGCAACCTGACGAACATTATGCAGCGTTATGCCGCCGCTGGCCTCGAGCAACGGCTTTTTCCCGCACGTCTCGTTTCTCATCCGTACTGCATGTTTATACTGCCACTGTCCCATATTATCCAGAAGTATAATATCGATGCCAGGCACCTTTAGCACATAATTGAGCTGATCGTCAACGTGGTCAACCTCGACACAGACAAATTTCACGGTCTTTATTGTCTTTGCCTTAGCGACAAGCTCGGTAAGATTCTTAACAAGCTTATCATGCTGACCAAGTTCAGCGATATGATTATCCTTTATCATCACCGCCTCGCCAAGATTATATCGGTGATTAAATCCTTTGCCGCAGCGAACAGCATATTTTTCAAGCTCACGCCAGCCGGGTGTTGTCTTTCGGGTATCATATATTTTTGCGTTAGTGCCGCGAACAGCCGTTACATATTTATATGTAGTGGTCGCTATCCCGCTGAGCCTTTGCAGAAAATTCAATACCACCCGCTCTGCACTGAGCATACTTCGAACCGGACCTTCGATAGTGCCGAGCTTATCAGCGACATTTGCCCGTGAACCATCGGGTATAAGGATTTTAAATTTCAGTCGTTCATCGTATCGTTTAAGAACTTCGCTGACAACTTCCATTCCGCAAACAACGATTTCTTCCCTTGTTACAAGAGCCGTCTTCGTGCATAAATCTTCCGGAATAGTTATCTCTGAAGTCGGGTCGCCTTTGCCGAAATCCTCTTCAACCGCCATATCTATTAAAGCATGAACCTTTTTCAAATCCAGTTTTTTCATTATTTCCTCTAAAAAAAATCAGCGTGCCTTTTTGATCACCGGCATTTCCTTTAGCTCCGCCAGCTGATCGCGAAGTTGTGCCGCACGTTCAAAATCCAGTGCCTGGGCTGCTTCAAGCATTTCTTTTTCAATCTGTACCGCAAGCTCTGCCGCATCATATTCGCTTTCACTCATATGCACAGCTTCCTGAGCAACCTTGCGGGCCTTGAGTTTAGTCTCGATACCGGTACGAATCTGCTTCTTTATCGTCTCCGGTTTTATACCATGTTTCTCGTTATATTCAAGTTGAATTTTACGCCTGCGGTCAGTCTCTTCTATCGCACGCTGCATCGAGCCGGTAATCTTATCACCATACATATAAACCGTCGCATTGACGTTTCTGGCTGTTCGCCCGATAGTCTGTATCAGCGATGTCTGGCTGCGGAGAAATCCTTCCTTGTCGGCATCAAGTATCGCCACAAGCGAAACCTCCGGCAAGTCCAGACCTTCTCTTAGCAAGTTTATGCCGACAAGAACATCAAACTCGCCAAGCCGCAAATCACGCAATATCCCTATCCGGTCAAGCGTCAGCACCTCGCTATGAAGATATTTGCACTTGAACCCCTTCTTTTGAATATATGCCGACAAATCCTCCGCAAGCCTTTTCGTCAAAGTGGTTACAAGCACCCTTTCGCCGGCGGCAATTCTTTTCTCAATCGCCTCAAGCAGATGCTGAACCTGCGTCGTTGCCGGATACACAAAAATCTCCGGATCGATAAGGCCGGTGGGCCGAATAATCTGCTCGACAACTTCGCCGCCGGATTTTTCAAGCTCAAAATCGGCAGGCGTTGCGGATACGAAAACCGTCTGCTTCCACATCTTCTCAAATTCTTCAAATCGCAAAGGCCTGTTATCCATCGCACTTGGAAGCCGGAAGCCGTGGTCAACCAGAACCTGTTTTCTACTGCGGTCGCCCGCCCACATCGCCCTAATCTGGGGAATGCTGACATGCGATTCGTCAATGAACAAAAGAAAATCATCGCCGAAATAATCCATCAGCGTGTAAGGCTTTGACCCCGCAGGCAAGCCCGAAAGATGCCGTGAATAATTTTCAATACCACTGCAATATCCAACTTCCTGTATCATCTCGACATCGTACATCGTCCGTGCCTGCAATCGCTGAGCCTCGAGAAGTTTGCCATCCTGACGAAGATGCATCATACGCTGTTCAAGTTCCGCCTTTATCGCCTCAACGGCAGATTCGATTCTGTCGGGCGGCATAACGTAATGCTTGGCGGGGTATATGAATATCTGCTTATCCCTGCTTAGTTCTTCGCCGCTGGTGGGATTTACATAAGCGATTTTTTCGACTTCATCGCCAAAAAATTCTATCCTTACAGCAAACGATTCATACGATGGCCAAACCTCGACAACATCGCCGCGAACACGAATCTTGCCGCGTTCAAACGCAAAATCATTCCGGTCATACTGAATATCGGCAAGGGCGCCAAGGAATTCATTGCGGTCGATGGACTCGCCTACCGTAGCGCCGACAATTGCGTGCTTATAATCCTCCGGCGAACCCAACCCGAAAATGCACGATACGCTTGCGACGACAATTACATCGTCCCTGCCCATAAGGCTTGCAGTGGTCGAAAGGCGGAGCCTGTCAAGGTCATCGTTGCGCGACGCATCCTTTTCGATGTAAATATCACGCTGGGGGATGTACGCCTCGGGCTGATAATAATCGTAATAGCTTACGAAATACTCAACGGCGTTATCGGGAAAAAGCTCCTTGAACTCCTCATAAAGCTGAGCGGCGAGAGTCTTATTGTGCGACATTATCAATGCACGCTTGCCGATACGCTGAATGACGTTGGCCATAGTGAAAGTCTTGCCGCTGCCGGTAACACCAAGAAGTGTCTGGCAGCCTTTGCCAGCCTTGATGCCGCTGACAAGTTTGTCAACCGCCTGAGGCTGGTCGCCCCCTAATTCATACTCAGAATGTAATTTAAAATTCGCCACGGTAAATATTTTATCGAAATCAAAAGGTACATTTTATCAGCGCACGAAAAACCGGACAAGAACTTAATTTACAAATTCTTGTCCGGATTAGAATTCAAGAAAGTTTAAAACTAAACTCTGCTGACTGAAGTAGTTCTTTGAGCTTTGCGTCTGCGCCTGCGGTTCTTTTCGCTGGGCTTTTCATAATAGCTCAAACGCTTCATATCGCGAATCACGCCTTCTTTTTCGCACATTTTCTTGAAACGCTTGACCATTTGCTGAACAGATTCGCCTACTCTTGACTTAACTTTAATCATATACTGCTTTTACCTGCCTTTCAAATTTGGATATATACGCATTACTTTCGTACACGTCAGAACAAGAATTCTACAGAAAAACTGTGTTTTTACAAGCCTTTTTTAGAAAAATATCCCCAAAAACCATCGAAAATCTTAAATTTTCCTTAAAATTTCTTTGTTTTGGTTAAAATTCTTCCTTTTTCTTCCAATCATCAGCCCGCCAAGACAAAGCATAGCTATCGTCATCGGCTCCGGCACAGCGGTAAGCACAACCTCTCCCGTTGTATAAAGCCCGCTCACATCCCACTGCGTTCCATTTGCATACACGATACTACCGAACATATCGCCCTCTGCCAGCAATCCGTTCCACTCGAAAATCTTGAAACTCGTCCCGATAAGACTTGCGATATCAACACCGTCGGCAAAGGCAAACTCAAGCGTCCCGCCCAAATAAACTTCTCCGTGAACATTAATTGTTGAACCCCAATTGTTGTCATCAAAAGCAAGCCGTA
This sequence comes from Candidatus Kuenenia stuttgartensis, assembly GCA_945890885.1. Taxonomy (GTDB): domain Bacteria; phylum Planctomycetota; class Phycisphaerae; order Sedimentisphaerales; family CAMDDF01; genus CAMDDF01. The sequence continues at coordinate 9,526 of CAMDDF010000048.1, forward strand.
ATATCGAATCATTTTCAACTGTTAAAATATCATTAACTGTAATACCGATATCATAATTTTCAATGTTCAAAAAATCCCCACCACCCAAATATAACCAATTTATCGCCCCTTTATCATCTATCGCATAATCTGGTATATCATCAATATTCAAACCTTGTGCTCCCCGAAAATCTGCCATTGTAATATCAACTCCGCTAAAATCTGTCTCAGTTAAATTCATTCCACGGAAATTCATATCAGAATAATCACTATAGCCAAACTTTACCCCTGATAGGTCTTTATTCTTATAACTCCAGGTAGAAACTAATTGCTCCTTTGAAATGCCAGTGCCGCTTATAGGAATTACTGAAATATATCTGCTAAAATCAACTCTTTTGATTTCTGCATCAGTGAAATCAGCATCTGTCATAATTGCACTATGAAAATTAGCATTTTCCAAATTCTGGCCAGCAAAATTCCAGCCGGTCAAATCATTTCCAACAAGGCCTACTCCCGACAGGTCTTTGTCCTTATAACTCTTCGTCGAATATAGTTGCTCACTGGTAATAAGCGAGTCCGGCCAAAGGTTGTCAGAATCATCCATATAATAATCAAAACTTTCTCTGTATTTGTTAAAGTTGGCTCCCTTTATTTCTGAATCGGTAAAATCGGCTCCGGCAATAATTGCCTGATAAAAATCAGCATTTGTTAAATCCTGCCCTGCAAAATCCCAGCCGGCTAAATCATTTCTGCTGAGACCAACACCTGATATATCTTTATTTTTATAGCTGTTTGTCGAATACAACTGTTCTTTGGTAAAACCTGTCCATGTCGTACCGCCAAAGTCTGCCCCTTTAACAACAGAATCAGTAAAATCCGTTCCGCTAATAGTCGTATTTCCAAGCTGCGCGTTTGTTAAATTCTGTCCTGCAAAATCCCAACCAGCCAAATCATTTCCATGAAGACCTATTCCTGATAAATCTTTTTCTTTATAGCTCTTTGTGGAATATAACTGTTCGCGGGCAATTCCCGTACCGTCTCCAAACAAAACATCTCTGCCGAAGCTTGCACCTTTAACTTCCGCATCAGTAAAGTCTGCGCCTGTGAGATTAGCCATATTAAATTTCGCATCCGTCAGATTTGCTCCACAGAACTTTGTGCCGTTAAGAATAATAGTTTCATCGCTGCCATAATCCCTATTGTAAAATACGGCTCCAGTCAAATTCTGCTCTTCGAAATTCCAGCCGCTTAAATCACCATTGCCAATCTCGATTCCTGATAGGTCTTTTTCCTTATAGCTCTTGGTGGAATATAATTGTTCACTGCTGATTCCTGTGCCATGCCAGCCAGGATAATGAAGTCTGCCAAAATGAGCCCCTCTGACATCTGAATCAGTAAAATCTGTATCTGTCAGATTCTGTCCAACAAAAATCCAGCCTGTCAAATCATTATTACGAAGTATCACCCCCGTTAAGTCCCAATCTCTGCAGCTCTCGGTTAAATACAGTTGATTGCTTGTGAACCCCCTTGATGTGGTATCACTAAAATCTGCACCATTGATTATTGCCCTGTCGAATCGGGCATCTGTTAATGTTTGACCTGCGAAATTCCATCCAGTTAAATCATTGCCGTAAAGAATGATTCCCGTTAAATCCTTATCTTTGTAACTCTTTGTTGAGTATAATTGATCGCTGGTAATTCCTGTACCATGCCAAACATCATCATTATAATAATAATCCCTGCTGAAATAAGCTCCCTTAACTTCCGAATCGGTAAAGTCTGCACCTGTAAGGGTAGCAGCATGAAAATAAGTATCCGTCAAGACTGTTTCGCTTAAGTCTGCGCCTGTCAAATCCGCCCAATCAAAGTAAGCATTCGTTAGTTTTGACCCGCTCAAATTCGCACCAGTCATGGTGGCATCGCTAAACATGGATTCTGTCAGATTTGCTCCGCTCAAATCTGCATTAGTAAGAATAGCATCGCCAAACTGAGCATTTGTTAAATTTGCCCCATGAAAATTGGCCCCAGTAAGTATAGAATCATCACTGCTAAAGTAATAATAAAAAACAGCGTTTGTTAGATTCTGTCCTTCAAAGTTCCAACCGGATAAATCGTTGCCATTAAGCACGATCCCCGACAGGTCTTTATCCTTGTAGCTTTTGGTCGAATACAATTGTTCACTGGTAAAACCATTGGATGTGACGGAAATAAAACCTGTACCCTTAACCTCTGCATCAGTAAAATCCACCCCAGTCAGAATGGAATCTCTAAAGTAAGCCTCTGTTAAATTTGCTCCGCTAAAATCTGCATTAGAAAGGGTAACTTCCTCAAAACCAGCAGATGTTAAATCTGCCCCACGAAAATTAGTTCCAACAAGGATAGAAGTTGGTTTATCACTATCATAATAGTTGTTGGAAAAATCGGCCCCCATCAACTTCTGACCGGAAAAATCCCAGCCCGATAAATCATTACCCCACAGCCAAATTCCTGTCAGGTCTTTATCTTTATAATTTTTAGTAGAGTATAATTGCTCGCTGGTAAAACCATTGGATGTGGCATAAGCAAAACTTACTCCCTTAACGTCCGCATCGGTAAAATTCGTTCCAGTGAGGATAGCCCCATAAAAATGGGCATTTGTCAAATTCTGTCCTGCTAAGTTCCAGCCTGTCAAATCATTACCACTAAGTCCAATCCCAGTTAAGTCCTTATCTTTATAACTCTTTGTTGAGTATAATTGTTCGCTGCCAATTCCCGTGCCGTACCAAACACCATCATCATAATAACTGCTCTGTTTACTGAAATTGGCCCCTTTGACTTCAGCATCGGTAAAATCCGCGTTAGTCAAATTATGACCTTCAAAATCCCAACCAGTCAAATCATTTCCACCAAATCCAACCCCTGTCAGGTCCCTATCTTGATAGCTCTTCGTAGAATACAATTGATCATTGGTAATACCCGTACCATGCCATGTAGAGCCATCATAATATTTGCTAAAGTCGGCGTCATTAATAGTAGATCCTCCAATGCCTGCATTTGTCAGATTCTGCCCCTTGAAATCCCATCCGGACAAATCATTTCCCCAAAGCCATATTCCTGTCAGGTTTCTATCTTTATAACTTTTAGTGGAATACAATTGCTCCTTTGTAAAACCATTAGATGTAGTATAAGAAAAATTTGATCCTATAATCTCAGCATCAGTAAAATCTACCCCTGTAAGAGTGGCATCACTAAAATATGCTTCAGTTAAATTTGCTCCACGAAAATCCGCATTAGCAAGGTTAGCCTCACCAAAAATAGCATTTATTAAATTCTGCCCCACAAAGTTCCAGCCTGTCAAATCATTGCCGCCAAGTCCAATTCCTGATATGTCTTTGTCTTTGTAGCTCTTAGTAGAATATAATTGTTCACTGGTAATTCCTGTACCAGACCAAATTCCCTCATAATCATTATATCTGCTAAAATCTGTCCATTTGATTTCTACATCAGTAAAATCTGCGCCAGACAGAGTGGCACCTGCAAAATAGGTATATGCCAAACTTGCCCCGCTAAAATCTGCGTTGGAAAGACTAGCATATTCAAAAAAAGCATATTCTAAATTTGCTCCGTGAAAATTGGGCCCTATAAGTATGGTCTCAAAGTCACGCCATAAATTGGAAAAACAGGCACCTGTCAGATTCTGTCCTTCAAAATTCCAGCCCGATAAATCATTATTGCTAAGATTGATTCCAGAGAGATCTTTATCTTTGTAGCTTTTGGTGGAATACAACTGCTCTTCAGTAAAACCTGTAGATGTCGTATAGGAAAAATCTGTCCATTCAAGTTCTGCATCGGTAAAATCTGCACCTGATAGAGTCGCCCCTGAAAAATAACTAGATGCCAGATTCGTTTCGCTCAAATCTGCATTAACAAGAGTAGCCCCGCCAAAACTAGCAGATGTTAAATTTGCTCCACTCAAATCCGCATCAGTAAGATCAGACCCGCCAAAGCTGGCCCCCGTTAAATTTGCTCCGCAAAAATATGTATTATTAAGCATGGCACTATAAAAATCAGCTTCTGTCAAGTTTTGGCCTGCAAGATTCCAACCAGATAAATCATTCCAACCAAACAAAATTTCTGAAAGATTTTTCTCTTTGTAGTTTTTGGTGGAATACAATTGTTCACTTGTAAACCCACCGGATGTAGTATGAGAAAAATCTGCCAATTTAATCTCTGAATCGGTAAAATCCGTATTGGTAAGATTCTGACCTGAAAAATTGAAGCCAGTTAAATCATTACCACGAAATCCGATTCCTGACAGGTCCTTATCTTGATAGCTCCCGGTATGGTACAATTGATCTTTGATCATACCTGTACCATACCAATTAGAGCCATCATAATATTTGCTAAAGTCAGCATCCTTAATCACTGAAGCATAAAAACCCACATATTCAAGGTTCTGCCCTTCAAAGTTCCATCCGGTTAAATCATTATAACCAAGACTTGCCGACATCTTTTTATCTTTGTAGCCCTTGGTGGAATACAACTGCTCTTTAGTAAAACCCGTAGATGTAGTATCGGAAAAGTCAGTCCATTCAAGTTCTGCATCAGTAAAATCTGCACCTGATAGAGTCGCCCCTGAAAAATAAGTAGACACTAAATTTGCTCCACTCAAATCTGCATTAGTAAGGGTAGCTCCGCCAAAACTAGCGTATCTTAAATTTGCTCCACTCAAATCTGCATTAGTAAGAGTAGCCCCACCAAAACTAGCAGATGTTAAATCTGCCTCATGAAAATTAGTTCCGGTAAGGATGGTAACACTGTTCAAATTGGCGCACATCAACTTCTGCCCGGAAAAATCCCAGCCGGATAAATCATTATCTCCAAGCTCTATGCCTGTAAGGTCTTTATCCTTATAGTTTTTGGTAGTATATAATTGCTCGCGGGTAAAACCATTCGATGTAGTACCAAAAAAATAAGCCCCTTTAATGTCCGCGTCGGTAAAATCAACTCCTGTAAGGGTAGACTGATCAAAATTGACACCAGTTAAATTCTGCCCTGCTAAATTAAAGCCGGTCAAATCATTGCCGCCAAAGCCAATTCCTGTCAGGTCCTTATCTTTGTAACCCTTTGTTGAGTATAATTGTCCACTGGTAATTCCTGTGCCGTACCACGCATCATCATAATAAATATAAGATCTGCTAAAGTTAATCCCTTTAACATCAGCATCGGTAAAATCCACTTCTGTAAGGATCGCACACGAAAACTGAGCATTTGTTAGATTCTGTCCTGCTAAGTTCCAGCCTGTCAAATCATTGCCACCAAGTTCAATGCCTGATATATCTTTATCCTTATAGCTCTTTGTGGAATACAATTGTTCACTGGTAATTCCTGTACCATTCCAAGTATCATCATAATAAATATAAGATCTGCTAAAATCAGCCCCTTTAACTTCTGCATTGGTAAAATCCGCACCTGTGATGGTAGCCGCATAAAAGCTGCCATCTGTCAGATTTGAATTCGTAAACAGGGCAGAATCGAGCCAACTATAGCTAAACCGAGCATAGGACATATCTTTATCTGCAAGGTCAGCATACTTTAGATTTCTGCTTTCATAACCCCAATCTCCTAGATCGACCCACGGCCCCGGCGTAATATCTTCCGTTCCCGGAATAACTTCACCGGTTTGATGGTTATAGATTTCAGCGTTAATTATTCCCGCAAAACAAAAAATACAAACCAATCCCAAACCCAAAAAATTCTTCATTGCAAACCCTTATGCAAAATAAATATAGAAAATCACAGTATTATTAACAACGAAGAGTTCCCACCTTCCCCAAGGAAGTGCAATAATTGTAGCCTATCTATATCGGTTTGTCAATATAAATTATTCATGTTGGCATAGGATACTTAATATCAACGTCTGATAACTGAAATATGGTATCTGAAAGCTAAAAATTGGATTTCCACGCCAGAAATGCGGTTTTGCAAATTGGATATGTCCGGTCGGGTCGTGGGAAAGCCAGACTTTAGCTATCAGACATCAGAAATCAGGCTGAAAAACTCAATATTCCAACTGGAATCGTTCCAAAATCAATTGGAATTGCTCCAAAGCAAATTGGAATCATTGCAAAGTGAATTGACTTAGCCGTAAAGTAAATTAGAATTGTCACAAATCAAATTGGATTTGCTCTGAAGTCAATTGGAATCATCATAAAGTAAGTTGACTTTATCACAAAGCAAATTGACTTCGCGACAAAGTAAACTGGAATTGCCATAAAACAAATTGGAATATTCAAAAATCGAACCGAATAAATGTAATTTCAAGTCTGATATTGCGAATATGAGGTGTGAAAATTGAAATATCAGGCCTCAAAATAGAAGTCAGAGGTCAGAAACAATGAGTCCTTAGTTTTGAGTGTTTAATGTTGAGTCAAAGGAGATCCCTTTTTAATATCTGGATCCCCGCCTGCGCGGGGATGACAACTCTGTGAAATCCATGCAATCCTATGAACATGAGCCGGTCAAGTGGTAAATTTTAGTTTTTTAAGTTTTATTCATTTTTATATTTTCCTTATTTTTTCTCTTCAAGCCGGATAACCGAGTATTTTTGTCCGCAGCCCGTTCTCAAAAAAACAGGGGCAAGGACAAA
>CAMDDF010000049.1 GCA_945890885.1 Candidatus Kuenenia stuttgartensis
CTTGCTGGTCCAATGCGGTATCACCTAAATACAATATGCTGCGTCCCATATATGCGTTCCTATCTTATAAACGGTAAATGATGTTTTTCTTCGAACATATCATAATAGCTGCCAGGCTGATAAAGTTTGAACTCCAGCGACCTTAAATATTCATACGGGCCTGACTGACGGACACCATCAATTAGCGAACTGATTTGCTTTTGCGATTTGAATGCAGCGATAGCGTCCATTTTTTTGGTCAGGCAAGATTCAGTTGCCTTTATACGCAGCTTTGGGGGCGTTGGGAAATCACAGTAAACGCCCATTTCATGAACATAAGGAACCTTATCGAGTGGTTTTCCAAGTTCGGGCCAAATATCTCCAGCCGAATGGAACAGACTTATCAGCAATTCTTCGTGAACGAACTTATGGTCAGGGTGAAGATCGCTTGATGTCGGAAGAAAACACTGCGTGGGCCTTATCTGACGCAGGTACTTTGTGAATGCGTTTTGCATTCCGGTATATCCTTCAATTGCGACAGGGTCATTGGCTGATGCTTTTCTTCTTCCGCGGTACTGGTTAAGTTGACAATCCGGAAATCCGAGCCAGATTATATTTTCTCTGGGGATATTCAGCGATTCATAACATCGGTAAGTCTCTTGTCTGCGAATCTCGGTTATCGTTTCTTTCTCTTCTGCGCTGCAATATCCCATAGAACCGTCAGTTACTATCAGGATATAAACCGGAACATTTTCTCTCTGGACAAGCTGCATAAAAAGCCCCGCACCAAGAACAGCATCGTCATCGTGCGGACTTACGAACAGAAATTTTTCCTGATCTCCCTGCCAATGCTTTGAAACGCTGGCCAGTGTATCGGATGCTCTCCGTTCACTGCCGACGAGCCTTACAAATTCTATTTCGTGTTTCTCTTTCACTCTAATTTCCTGTAACAATTATTTAATTGATTGGTTTGAATGTTGTAACAATATAATATCCCATAAATTCTTCTTGACGTCCATAGATGCAAGTAACATAATAATGGATATAAGTAACTTAATTATGGTTTGTCACATGAGTAAAAAAGAAACGGCAGAGAAAAAACTCCGGCTCGCTGCTGAAGGGCACATTATTGACTCCAGGTATTTTTTCTTTGATACGCCGCCAGCATCGAAAAAGACTCTGGCAATCGTCTTCGGGGGCTATGAAAAATGTGCGCCGGACTTTGAAATAAAAAGAAAAACGTATCCTTATTATGTGATTGAAATACCCGTCAAAGGCTTGTGTGTGCTTGAGATAGGAACAAAACAGTATCAGCTCAAAAAGGGAGCTATCGGTGGATTTGCTCCCGGCGTGCCGCACCATTACATTTGTGACAAAAATCAGCCGATGGAACACATATTTATAGCATTTACAGGCTCACAGGCTCGTCAGCTTTTTAGCGAGAGCGGTTTTGCCGAAGGGAAGGTTCTGGATATTCTAAAGCCTGCGGAGATACTCTATCTAGCCAATGCGATATTGAAAAGGGCGCTGGAAAAAACCGTATTATCGCATCAGCTTTGTTGCAGCTATCTGCGGACTTTGCTGTTGGAGCAGTCATCGGGCCAGGCCTTTGCGAAAAAGAAAGAGCCGTTGTCGATGAAAACTTACAGAATCTGCCGAAAATATATCGACGAGAATTTTTCAACGATATTTATGCCGTCGGAGGTTGCCGACAAGTGCGGCGTGAACATCAGGTACATGTCCAGATTGTTCAAAAAATACAGCGAAATTACGCCGCACGAATACATTACAAGGCTAAAGCTGAACAAAGCCGCCAATTTGCTATTGATATCTTCTCTTTCTGTGCAGGATATCGCGGAACAGGTTGGCTTTGCCGACCCATACCATTTTTCACGAAACTTCAAAAAGTTCCATGGCCATTCGCCAAAGCATTACCGACAGCAGCACTTATGATCAGCTCAACCCCCCGAATTTATTCGTGGGGCGAACCATTGAATATTATTTATTCATTGAATTTATCGTTCTTGCTTCCTGGAGCATATCTGCCGGTATTGGGGTTGGATTGCCATTTATATCTTTGGTTGCAAACAGAATCAGATATCTTTGGGCGGGCTTGCCATCTATACTCCTAAAGTTTTGATGACTTGGACTATTGATACCAATTAAATAAACCTGTCCTGGCTTGAGTTTAACATCTATTATACCTTTCGTGGCGGTATTATCGAAATACGGTTTGCCGATTATCTCCGGGAACGTCTCACCTCCGCCTGTCCACGAGCAACCGCCTCCCATAGGCCTGTCAAACTGCACGGTGATTTGATTAAGATCAGGCGAAACATCATTGCTTAACGCAGCAGGCGTAGTTTTCAGCACAGCGGGGTTTTCAGGCAAGACCTTTTTGACGACAGCTCTTATCATCCAGTCGCCTCGGTCAAAAGGTTTCAGTGAATCCGGGTTATCAGATGAACCGATAAATGAATTGCCGCTGGCCTGACTGTCGTAATTCACATAAACACCTTTTGTGTATTCAGGATTAAAATCAGCCGCCACATAAAATACATCAGGCACGTCCTGCGGCTTAATTTTTAGTGTAACCCAGCGGCCGTTGCCGTCTTTATCACCTTTTGCAAATCTCGAATACGGGAAAGCAAAGTCATTTATAAGTGTCATATCCTTATCATAAACATAGATGTGAAAATCTTCCTGCGGCGGCTGATTCTCGCCGTATCTCGAACCGAAAATCCTGAAAGCAAGAAGCTGACATTTTTCCGTTTCAAATTTTACAACCTCTGTGCCTCCATTGATACTTTCCCTGCCAGCACTTTTGTCATCATCGTATTGCAATTGCTCGGTTGATTTAGCAGTTGACTGATTAGTATTTCCATTTGAAGAAATCATCTTTCTTGCTTTTTCAAGCCCTTCTTTTGCTTGCGGATTATCAGGTTCAGCCTTTACCCACATTTGATAATATTGCATCGCTTTTTTATAATCCTTCTTCTCTTCATAAACCTGCGTAAGGCCGCTAATAGCCGCAGCTGCATTAGGAGTTGCTTTTACAGCCTTTTCCCAATATCCTATCGCCTCTTCAGTTTGACCTGAATTTTTGGAAATCCAGCCAAGACCATTCAGTGCCGCCGGATGAGCAGGCTCTAATTCAACACACTTTAAAAATGCGTCTTTAGCATTCAGCGACTTGCCCTGATTAAACTGCGACCAGCCCAGTCCATTTAACGCGTTAGTATTTGTAGAATCTTTTTCAATCGCTAAATTAAATTTCTCTTCCGCCTGCGAATATTTCCTTTCCCTCCAAAACGCCCATCCATCCTCATTCAACTTTTGGGACTGAACCTTGTCTTCTGATGTAGCAATCTTGGTTGAATTGGGCTTAATTTCGGTGATTATACCGGTTTTGTCATTTGGCTTGAGGTAAACATTTTTAAATTCGACCCATTCATAAGGCCGAGTCTGGAATCGGAATTCTTTGATGTCGGAAACAGGTACTTCGAATGTAATCTGTATACTCTCAATGCCATCTTTCCAGCCACTGTTTGAACTACCAGTAAATTCTTTGCCATTTTTGTCAACCGCAACGATTCTTACATTGAGTTCTTTAAATTTATGAGCAACATGTAAAACAGTTTTGCCGTTATTATCGATAGGCCCGTGCCATGTAATATCCCTACCTGAATATACGCCGCTAAAATCTGCCTTCTGGCTCATCAAGGTTTCCCACTTGCCCGTTGCAATACCGAGCCTGATATTTGTTTTTTTATCGCCTTTGGGATTGCCGAATACTACAGTATAAAAGCCATCCAAAGATTGGCCATTCTTGTAAACACAGCCGGAACCCGAATTTTGAGCACCGTCTATTGAATACCTGAAACCTATCCCGTCTGCTTTATCATAACCGTCTATTTTGGCTATGACATAATTGGTCTTTAGTCCGGGCCATGTCCCAATACTTACATTGGTTTTATCCATTAACGCTTCGCTTAATAAACTGCCATCCGGCTTCCACCACTGTTTGTCAGGCTGTTCGCAAACACCCATCAACTCAACCGTTGTGCCGTTGGGGAGAGTAGCGGAAAAGTCAGCAGAAACCTGGTATGCTTGTTTTTCTTTCTCATCAAAAAGTTGTTTTGCCTTTTCGTTATATTCTTTTAGCACATCTTCCGGCGTAGGCAGAAACCACAGGCCTGAAATTTTCTTTTCAGCATCATATACAACTTTTACGTCCAGTGGGCCTTTTTCAAACTGGCAGGTTAATAAAACTATTTTACTTGCAAGGAGCTGCTGCTGGCGGATGCCAAGCTCTTTCTGAAATTTGCCAGCCTGCGATAGAATCTGCTGCCAGGTTTGTTTTAATGTTGCAGCTGGCATTTGCTGGCTCACAGTAGCGTCAAAATCCTTAACCGCATCATCATATTTTTCATCGATTAAAAGTTTTAAAAAACCTCTGCCAAGCTGTTCATAATTATCTGAGGGTGTTTTATTTTCAAGACCCTCCTGGGCACTGGTAAACGCCACAAAAGCAAATACAGATAAAACGATAGCTGCAAGGATTGAAAATTTTGCTGTTTTTGATTTGAATTCAGTAATCATTTTTATTCTCCTTTTCATTTGATGTTTTTCTTCGAGAATTCCCGCCATCGATGGCATATAGCGTTGTTTTGAAAATTTTTCAAGCAGGTTGACGATGCTTTGGCCATACTCGCCTGACCGCTCCTGTTTTATATATGAAAGCACAAGACTATCGCACGCCATTTCACGGTCAACTCGCATTTTCGCAAACGCAAACCAGACAAGCGGGTTGAACCAGTGCATTATTTGCAGGATACTTGTAATCCAGCTTATCAGGATATCGTTGCGTTTTAAGTGGGCAAGTTCGTGCAGAAAAACGTATTTTAAATCCTGCATAGAAAAATCACTCAGCAATTGCTTAGGCAATAACAGCCTTGGCCGAACAAAGCCAAACAGTGCCGGACTTGAGATATTACCGACTGCCACAATGCCTACAATGGTATTTACACCCATTATCGTTTTACAGTCTTCAAACAGGTTGAGAATTTTTTCATCTATCAGAGGCCGTTGCCTACTGATGCTTCTGTAAAGCCGATAATTGGAAACTATCAAATATAATTCCCAGAAAACAAGCCCCGTCAGCCAAATGCCCGCAAAGATATTCCAGTAATTAAGCCCCGACCAAACTGATAACCGCTCTTGATGTGTTGACACTTCACCGGAATATATCGGCTGCTCTGCGGCCAATGGCAATTTAACATCCTCTATCTGGGCTTGTTTGACAGGCTCAGAATACACCTGCCTGGCCGTCTCAGGTACATAATTTGCAGGACTAAACTTTGTCTGCGGCAAAGACGGCAGTATCATTCGCACAAGGAGCAGCAGCCATAGAATGTACAGCCAGCGAACCGCTATTTTTTTGTGAAGTAAAAATCTGATTATCAATATCAAACAGATAATCACGCTCGACTGAACCGATGTTTTAATCAGCCAGCCCAAAAATGGCTGAAAATTTTCCAGCATTTCGCCCATAAGGCACCCCTTTCATTTGGATTTTTTATCCAGTATTTTTTTTAATTCCTCGATTTCTTCCTGCGACAGGTTCTGCTCTTCTACAAAAGCAGCGAGCATCGGCTTTAGTGCGGCCTTGCTTATTCTGCTGAAAAAGGATTTCGTTTCGACTTTTACACATTCCTCTTGGCCGATCAATGGATGGTAATGATACTGCCTGCCTTTTATTTCATGGCCGATAGCGCCTTTTCCAGCAAGCCTGTTAATCATAGTCCTGATAGTTTTAGGATTCCAACCGCTTTCGTCCTGCAATTTTTCGATAACTTCGTTGGCGGTAGCGTTGCCTGTCTGCCAGAAAACCTGCATTACCCGCCATTCGGCATCCGAAATTTTTGGCTGATTTTTCATATCGACTCCCTTGATTACATTTGTAATATACACAAGTATTACATTTGTAATCCAGATGTCAAGAAAATTTTTGCAAATTTTTTTTATTAGCAAATCAACAAATGTTTCCCTGCCTTCGCTTAGATTGTAAAAGGCAGGCAATATGAAACTGAAGATAAAAAAGTTGGTTCTGATGGTGGCGGTTTTGGCTGGTGTGTTGCTGGGAGCGTGGAAGTATCTACCAGCGACGGATTTTCGGGCTGAGGCGGATGATAGCAGGACTTTTGAAGTTTTGGAGCCGGAAAGCTGGGTCGGTGGTAAGCTGCCAATACTTGATAATATTGACATCGGCGATTTATTAAAGGATGGCAGGTGGCTGGTGCTGTTTTATCATTATGACTGCGGGGATTGTGTTGAAGTAATAGACGGTTGGGCAGACAATGCCGGCTGGCTGACGGGGTGTGCGAATATGATGGCTATCGAAGTGCCGCCTTATGGGTCAGCCGGTGTTGATGCCGGAGAAATGGTGCATCGGGGGAGGGTTGATGAAAGCAGGGAGTGGTTTGTTAGCACGCCTGCGATGATTTTTGTTGAGGATGGGGTTGTAAAGTTTTACAGCCAAAGGATTAATGAAGTTTTTGATTATCTGAAAGGGGGTGGTGGGGTATGATTGCATGAAAAAAATAAACAATTTTCGAGAATTTTTGTCACAATTTAAACAATTTAAACGTCTTTAATTAGGAGATTTTACAATGAAACCTTGTTTTAAAACCCTTATGGTTGTAGTGTTTATGTTAATGTGTTCCAATCAGCTGTTGGCATTTGAGAAGTTGCCGGATGCAGAACTTGCCACTTTGTATGGCGGAGCTTGCCCCGACAGAGACTGTGTAAGTGGAACACAAACATGCCCTACAGAAAGTCCAGATTGCAAACTGGCTGCTTATGGGTCAGTATGCTCCATATGTAGCGATGGTTCCACAGAAGAAAATTGTGGGCCTTTTCAACAAACCTGGGGCATAATGTGTTCTTATGATCCAGCTTACTATTGTAATACAAATGCGCAGCCTGGAGTATGTTGGGGTCCTTGTACAACTGCACCAGATCAAACTGGCAACCCGCCGTGTGGTGGATGGCTCCATCGGTGTTCATGGTAAACTAAGACTACTATTTTATGAAGGAGAGTCTATGGACTCTCCTTTCTATTGAAAGGATAAAGTATGAGAATTTTTGAAAAAGGTATTTTTTGGGTTTTTATTTTATTTATTTATTTATCTACAAACATTTATGGGCAATTTACTGATATCAATGATGTTGCTGAAGTTTTATTGGCTTCTGAAGCACAAATGCCGGATATAAAAATAAAATACACCTATACATCCTATAACACTAATAATCCCGAAACAAATAAACAAATTATATCAGGGTTATATGCTTGTAAAAAAGCTGAAGGTCTTATTATGGTCGATAGCTCTCTAACTATCTTTAATGAAACAGGAGATATCAAAAGATTTCAAGATGGCTGCGTTTCCTTTAATGGGAAAGCCACCTTCTGGTTGAACAGAGAAAAACGAACTGCTGATATTATGATGGCAAGTATTTCATCTGGATATATACAAAATATGGTAGAAAATAATACTCATGATAACCCAGATTGGTTAATTTGGAAACTCAATAGCCTTTATTCTTTCAGCGACTTGTTGAAGGGGAATTCAGCTAATTTAAAGATTACAGGGGAGGAAACAATTAATGCTCTCAAAACTGTCAAAATAGAAGGAAATGTTTTTGAAAATGCTGGCTATCTTTCATTATGGATTTGTCCAGACAGAGATTTTTTGCCTATAAAACTTCAATTAACCAGCAAAAAAAATGGCGGGGCTGTTATAAGAGAACTACGTGATTTATTTCAACTTGAAAATGGTAGGTGGTATCCTCGTAAAATAATAATAGGGCCAGAAAAATACGGTTGGTGTATGACAGTGGATGAAATTGATACGCAAACTATACCAAATGAATATTTCACACTTAAATTTCCTCCCAACACCCATGTAACAGATCATATTTTAGGGGCCACCTATATGATTGATTCAACTATACCAGGATACGATGTTGATAGTGATGTTTTGTCTTTGCCAAATAAAGAATATTCCAGTAGTGCGGAAAAAGCGATTGATAATTATCTTAAAAATAATACTTGCCCACCCAAAGAAGCTTTAGATACAAATATGTCGCAAGAAATCCAGACAACCCTTGATGATGCTCCGTACAATGAAAACATTGAAGCAGCAGAAATTATTAGCGAACATAACGGATATCTTTACAAAATAGCAATACCCATTCTGATTGTTTTAGGTGTATTGACGGCTATTTTGATTAATAAGGGGAGGAGATCACGATGATTAGAATTCTATTTATGATATTGTTACTGACTTTTTGTGTAAAAGCTTATTCTGTGGAAAATGAGTCAAAACTTAATGCAAATAGGCGAGTGTACGATTGTGCAGCTAACAGCTTGTACGTACTTTGCAAACTTGACGACAATGAGATATCTTATGAAAAATGCCTTGAGTGGCTACCTTTAACTAAAATTGGCAACAATATGCTTGAATTCAAAAAAGCCTTGGAGAAGGTTGGCTATGTTGTTGACGCTAAAATGGTCGATACAAAAGAGCTTAGAAATATAAAAGTTCCCTGTATTGTATTAAGAGATGCTTTTAATGAGAATGGTCAAAAGAAAACTCAAATGGGACATTTTTTTGTCATTATCCCTCAATTTAATGGCAAGGAAATCGGGATTTATGATTATCCAGCCAAACCGAGTTTTGTACCTGTTGAACTTTTAATTTCGACATTGGAAGAAAAAAAAATTACCCAATTTCCAATCTTATTATGTAGTAAACAGAAAAATTATTGTCAGCAAATATCACAGTCAACAAAAGCCGAAAATCGGAATGACAGCAATATAATTCTGATAAAGGATATTTCCTCCCACCAATTTGCTGCTCAAGTTGATTTTGGCGAACTTCCGGAAGGATCGCTATACAAAGGCTATTTCAAGATTAAAAATCTGTCCAAGGAAAAACTTTTTCTTAAATATCTGAAAGCTGATTGCAAATGTACAGATATTACATGTGACAAAGAATTACTTCAGCCAGGGGATGAGGCTGAGATATGTACCACAGTTTCATTGGTAAAAAGATATAACAATGTGATTGTTAATGGATATGCGGTATTTGAATACAATGATAAGCAAATAGTAGTTCAGTTACTAATTAAGGGAAAATCTCAGCCTCGCTGGATATGCAAACCTCAAAAGGTAGATTTTGGTGATGTCGATTTGAAAAAAACAAGGGCTGTAAAAAGGCTGATTTTAGAAAAAACAACATATGGAAAAGAGAGTAAAATTACCAGAATTGAAGCAGACTCGTCATTTTTGCTTACAGAAAATATTATTTCTAATGAAGAGACATACATTTTTGATTTAAAACTTAAACCTGACCGACTTTCCGGTGTTTTTTCAGGCAAGATAAACATCTATTTAAACAATGAAAATACGCCAGCGACATATTTTGATGTTTCCGGAATTGTGAAAAAAGAGTTTATAGCCATGCCGGAGCAAATATTATTGAAAGCAGGTGACGCTCAAGAAGTAGAGTTGTATCATTGCGATAAAGAAAGTTTTGAAGTAAGGTCGATTAAATTGGAACATAATACTAGTGGTATTGCGATAAAACAGTTACCTTCTGCACCAGATAAGCTGAAGTTACTTTTAGATGCTAAAAATATTTCCGTAGAGGGGATACATCGGGATGTCCTACTTGTACAAGTAAATCAAAAAGGCAAAATTAGCAATGTTTCTGTGCCTGTTTTTTATGTCGGTATATAGCTTAAGTTGTTACGGGATGTTAAATTTTGTTTTAACTTTAGTCGGGAGGTATTATGATTTACTTGTTTTCCAGCAAATATGGTTTTACCCTTGTTAATTTTAAAAATGGGTCGCCATCAATCAATTGGTTGCAGCTATTGGTATTTAGTTTTTGCGTATTTCTTTTAACTGGAACAGCAGCGATAATTACATATAGGCTTCTATCGGGAAATTACGATGTAAATGTTTTTCTTCTTGTTGGCATGTATTTGAGTATAATTACAACATCAATAGCTGTTTTCAACGAGTATAAAAAACAAAAGGAAAGCAAAAATAAGTAAAGTAAATTTGTTCGCCGGCGGTGTGTTGGGGTTTTGGGCTACTTTCCTATTTTCCGCCTGCTTGGGGTTGGCCGTGGGGAATTAATGGTTATCCACGCTTTTTGTCGATAAAGAAAAATGGCAATTTCGTCGGAAAAAGTGAATACCAAGCCGCTCAATCAGGTTCAAAGTCTGCACCAGAGCCTTGACGGGATTCCGCTGGGCGGGCTGATACGCCAGTTTCTCAACTATCTCCACATCGAAGCTGGCCTAAGCGAAAATACCATACTTGCATACGGCCGCGACCTGCGCGATTTCGCGGGGTTTTGCGTCATCGAAAACATCACAGCCATAACGCAGGTAACCCCTCTGCTGATACAGGGGTTCATGAAAATTCAGACACAGGCACAGCACAAAGCTGAGAACTCGATAAGCAGGGCACTTGTAGCGGTAAAAATGTTCCTGCGGTACTGCCAGCTCATCGGAAAATTGACGGATGATTTCACAACCATACTCGATGGGCCGAAACTATGGCAGCGTCTGCCGGGAATGTGCAACAAAGCTCAGGTTGTTCTGCTGCTGGAATCGCCAACCGAGGAAGACCCGTACTGTCTGCGCGACAGGGCACTGCTTGAACTGCTTTACGCAACGGGTATGCGGGCAAGCGAAGTCGCAAAACTGCAAATTAAATTCGTCGATCTCAAAATCGGATACCTGCGCTGCCTCGGCAAAGGCCAAAAGGAAAGAGTCATACCGATAAGCAGGGCGGCAATTAAATCGGTTGAGAATTATCTTCTAAATCAAAGGCCGATGATGGCCAACCAGCATAGCGCCGACAATCTCTTGATTTCCCGTACGGGCAGGCCTATGGGGCGGATAGAGGTTTGGCGAGTCGTTAAAAAATATGCCCTGCGGTGCGGACTGCCCAAAAATATGACGGTTCACACGCTTCGGCACTGCTTTGCAAGCCATCTGCTGGCTGGCGGTGCGGATTTGCGAAGTGTGCAGGAAATGCTCGGCCATGTTGACATCGCAACGACTCAGATATATACTCATGTTGATCAGGAAAGGCTGAGGACGATTCACAGGCAGTTTCATCCAAGGCCATAAAATTTCTAAAATATAAGTTTAATTGTCGGAGGGTTAAAAATGCTATCGTCAGCGAAAAAAAAACTGCTCATAAAAGCCGGTATAATTATTCTTGCTGTTTTTGCTGTTGCTATCACAGCAGAAAATGATGTCAGCGTTGCAGGCAAATCAGCCAGGGTAAAAAATGTCAAGGTTATATCTTTTACAACAGCTTCGGGGCAGATCATTCGGGGCAAGGTTTTGTCTGAGGATAGAAATTTTGTGACTATCGAGTATCCCAGCCAAAGCAGCATAGGGGTTCAGACCGTCGCCCGCAAAGAGATGATACCTGACAGTTTTGTCCAGCAAACGATATCGGAATACGAATACTGGATGCAGCTTGCGGATTACTTCAAATCGCAGACGTGGGATTTTAAAAATGACCCGGACGATTTTATGCAGGCGATAAGATGTCTCGAAAAGGCAAGAGATATTACTGCTGAAATAAGAGGTAAAGACCACGTCCTTGTAGTGGAAATTCAGGCAGGGATAGATAAGCTTAATCTTGATAGCCAGAGTTGGGTTGAAAAGGCGAAAATACGGGCTGAGCAGATGAATCTTGAAACAATGGCTACTCTCGATGAAACAATTAAGAAGCTTACGGATATATCTGCGGCAAATTCCGAGCAGATAGCCAAACTTGAAAGAATATCCAGCGACACAGCCCGGGTGCAAACGGATATTGAAAATCTTAAATCGCAGATTCAGCAGGAATTGTCGGTTATCTCGGCAAATATTAAATCCATGAGCGACGATATTGTGAAAAATACCGCCAGAACCGATGAACTCTGGCGACAACGAAATGAATGGTACCGCTATTTGCCGGCATCGCGGATAATTCCCGATAAAGAAAACTAGGGCGGTACGCGGCTATAAATTACATTATTGTCTATCCCTGGCATTTTGGCTTTACGCTGGGCATCGAAGCATATATAATTGCTCCATATAGTTTATTAATTCAATCAAATGAAAGGCGCCTAAAATGTTCAGCAAAGTTATCAAATATCTCACGGAAGATATCTGGCGGGTTAGGCTCAGGACTTTTCCGCCGAAAAAGGCGTTTCTGATAAAGCATTTGCGGGTAATTTTGCTCGCGGTGCGGGGCTACCAGGAGGACTCCTGCAAATTCCGTGCGTCGGCGCTTACATTTTTAACCTTGCTTTCGATTGTTCCGATCCTTGCCCTGATGTTCGGCATCGCTAAAGGGTTCGAGATGCAGAAAATGGTTGAAGATATGTTAATGGAAAAAGTTCAGGGCAATGCGCAGCTGATTAAGGTACTTGAATATATTTTCGAGTTTTCAAATGAACTGCTCAAATCCACAAAGGGCGGCCTTGTCGCTGGAATTGGTGTGATAATACTTTTTATGAGCGTCATCGGCGTGCTGGGCGATATCGAAAGCTCCTTCAATTATATATGGGGAGTCCAAAAGCCGCGTTCGTTCAGCAGGAAATTCGGCGATTATCTGGCGGTGATACTCGTATGCCCGGTGCTGCTGATTTTTTCAGGCAGCGTGACGGTTTTTGTCAGCAGCCAGATAGAGTCAATAACTGAAAAGCTTCAACTGCTTGGAGCCTTTCAGAAAACAATTTTTATGATGCTGAAGCTTCTGCCGTTCTGTTCGCTGTGGGTGGTTTTTTCGTTTATTTTTATATTTATGCCTAATACGAAAGTTAAGCTAAGTTCAGGGATACTTGCGGGAATAGTTGCAGGAACGATTTTTCAGCTGACGCAGATGCTTTATATAAATTCGCAGCTATGGGTTGGCAGGTACAATGCTGTTTACGGAAGTTTTGCCGCTTTGCCGTTGTTTCTTGTATGGCTAAAACTGAGCTGGTTTATCGTGCTTTTTGGTGCGGAGGTTTCATTTGCTCATCAGAATGTCGATACGTTCGAGCTTGAGCCGGATAGCCTTAAGACCAGCAGAACCTTCAGGAAGAAAATAGCGGTGCTTATAACCAGATTGCTTGCGAAAAATTTCTGTGAAGTAAAGCCTGCGATGTCAGCAAGTGAGGTAGGGCAGGAACTTGACCTGCCGATACGGCTGGTGCGTGATGTTATAAATGATCTTACAAACGCAGGTGTGCTTGCGGAGGTAATGGTCAACGGGAATAAGGATGTGGGTTATCAGCCTGCCCGTGATCTGGAAAATCTGAAAATAATTGATGTGCTAAATGCTGTCGAGGAAAAAGGGGCAGAGATGGATATTGCCGGATCATCATCGTTTGATGCGATCAATAAAGCCTTTGAAAATATCCAGCAGGCATCCCGTCAAAGTCAGGGGAATGTACGGATAAAAGATATATAAGTCCGGCGTTCTAGTTTTTGGTGATTCGGGAATCTGTCAGCATAGATTGCAGTAAAGCTTTTGAGTAGAAATTATTGCCTTTTGCCAACTCAGCGGGGCTGCCCTGAGCGACAATTTTTCCAGCGTCAAGAATTACTATGCGATCAACATTTTGAATTGTCGATACGCGGTGAGCAACGACAAATGTGGTACGATTTTTCATCAGCATGTCGACCGCTATCTGGACTTTTTTCTCTGATTCCGTATCAAGCGAGCTGGTGGCTTCGTCAAGTATAAGCACTTTTGGATTGCGAACGATTGCTCTTGCTATTGCAAGTCTCTGCATCTGTCCGCCGGAGAGTTTAAGCCCATCGGAGCCGATATCGGTGTATATTCCGTCAGGCAAGTCCTGCACGAAATCGTAGGCATCGGCATCTTTTAGTGCGTTGATGATGATCTCTTCCGGGATGCCCTTTTGGCCATAGGCTACATTTTCGAAAATGCTTCCTGAAAAAAAGACGCTGTCCTGTGTTACTACTCCGACGTGTTTCCGATATGTTCGTAAGTCCATTTCTGTAATGTTCATTCCGTCGATTAACAATTTGCCGCTGTCGGGTTTGATGAATCCCAGAACCATTGAAAGCATGGTTGATTTGCCGGAACCGCTTGGGCCCACAAAAGCTATCGATTGGCCCTGTGGAACTTCAAGGTTGAAGTCGATTAATGTGTGCCTGGTTGTGTCCGGATACTGATAATTTAATCCTATAAAATCAAATCGGCCCGTGAGATTTTCAAAAGCTTTTTTGCCGCTGTTTTCTTCAAGGTCCGGGGATTCCAGAACTTCCTCAATCGAGGCCATCGATTCCTGTGCCTGGCTCAGTTGAGGCAGAGTATTCAATATCATCGTGGTGTGGCCGGTGAGTGTGAGGAACATAGAATTAAAAAGCACGACATCGCCGACGGTGATGTGGCCTTTCATGCTGGCATAAACCGAGCCGGAAATGAAAATTATATGTATGCAAGTCATAATTGCCCATGCTGTTGAGCCGAAAACAGCGTTGATAACGTCAAAGTTTTTGCCCTTTCTGAAAACGGCTGAGATTTTTGAGTCAACTTCTTTGACGTGATATTCTTCGAGTCCGTGAGCGCGGGTAATCGGAATCATATTCAGCATATCGTTGAGCGAGGAACTCATGGTTTCGATGGAACGACGGTAATTTTGCGCACTTTTGTCAATACGGTCGCTAAAAATGCGTCTAAGGGCCACAACTACCGGCACGCTCACAAGAAAAAACCATAAGGCATTGGGTTTTCTGACGGCAATGACAATGATTGCAATCGTAACCTGACACAGAAAACTAAATACCTGTTCGCTGAGAATTCTTGGAGTCTGCTCGACTATCTCGATATCTCTAATCACCTTTGAATGCAGCCTGCCGATATTTGAGCGATTATGATACAGAAGGGTGAGCCTTTGTAATTGCCTGCACAAATCCAGCCTAAGCTGCTGGCTTATGCCGCGCATAATATTGCTTAGCATTCTGGAATAGACAATGTGCGATGGAATATTCTGGATCGCAAGAAGCATTATCAATATGAAGTAGAACAGCAGTTTGGAATAACGTTTTGGGTCCGTCTGGTCGACCGCAAGGTCTATCATTGCAGCGGTTATAATCGGCAGCACGAAAACAGGTGATGCCTTAATAAGATATAAAACGAATATGCCTGCCAGCTGTCGCCATTTGCCTTTTAGCAGCTTTCGATAGCTTTGCAAAAGGCTCACTTTTTTTACCGATTTCATAACTAAAACCTATGGATATATTGTGATGTAGATTGTAACCCCGAAATTGTGATCCTGCCAACAATTGCTATTGATTTTTATAAAAAAAAATGCGAGCGAGAGGAGTCGAACCTCCATATCCGTAGGATACAAGATCCTAAATCTTGCGCGTCTGCCAATTCCGCCACGCTCGCAATTACTGCTAAGAGTCCTTTTGTGTTAACTTTTCTATCCGTTTTTCGGCTTGTGTCAGTATTTTTCTGCAATGTTTAATCATTGCCATACCTTGTTCGTACTGGGCGAGACTTTGTTCAAGACCAATTTCGCCACCTTCAATATTTTCGACAATTCCTGTCAGGGTATCTATGGCTTGCTCAAAGGTCATTTTACTGACTTGTTCCTCAGTGAGCGGTTTCTGCTCTTCATTAGCCATAATAAAGACCTCTCTAATCATAAATTCAAGTCTGATATAGTAATTGTCAATTGCTAAATAATCAATTGATTTCCGTAATATTTATCATTATAATATTCTAAAGTTGAAAAAGTGCCAGGGGAGCCGGGATTTGATGTATATCTCGGCTGAGAGTCCGCATTGCGGAGACCCTTGAACCTGATATGGATAATACCAGCGAAGGAAGGCTATATGCGTAATTGAGCGCACGTCTATTTGCTGGCGTGCGTTTTTTTATGGAATAAAATGGATAT
>CAMDDF010000050.1 GCA_945890885.1 Candidatus Kuenenia stuttgartensis
TTGTCCTTGCCCCTGTTTTTTTGAGAACGGGCTGCGGACAAAAATACTCGGTTATCCGGCTTGAAGAGAAAAAATAAGGAAAATATAAAAATGAATAAAACTTAAAAAACTAAAATTTACCACTTGACCGGCTCATGTTCATAGGATTACTCTAAAGGTCACGTGGACACACTATCTGGCTTTTCCGCTCTGACAGAAATTTTTCAGCAGATTCGCGGATCGCCTTTAATCTTTTTCGTATATCGAGTTTCTGCGTGCAAAGCTTCTCGCACTTGCCGCATTCATTACATTTTCTCAGGTATTCATTTTCCGCATCAATACCCCAGTGCCAATTCAGGCGGTTTATAATCTCCTGCGGATTATTGTTGTTAAGCATATAAAAATTATACGCATCCATCAGCTTAGGTATCGGAATACCTTGCGGACAATGGTCGCAATATTGACAGCCGGTGCAGAGCGTATCAAAGGCCTCTTTGACCATACTGCGTATCTGCTCGATTTTTTCATCAGAAATTTCATGAAATCTGTCAACTGCCTTTATCGCCTCATCAAGCTGCTTTTCATTACTGAAACCAACCAGAGCGGTAGTGATTCTCGAATCATTTATCAGGAATCGAAGAGCGGCCTCGACAACAGTTTCATGTTTTTGGCTCTTTAGAAACTCAAATTTTTCCGGATGATTCGGAATATTTCCTCCGCCGAGAGGGTTCATCACAACTACGCCTCTATTAAGCTTGCTAGCAGCCTGAATCCCTTTTTCACGATATGCAAAATTCATCGCTGAATATCCAAGCAGCACCGCTTCAAATGGATAGTCCGCCAGAACTTTTTCTATATCATCGCCGTTCATATGCGTTGAAATGCAAATATGCTTTATCAGCCCCTCGTCTTTGAGTTTTTCAAATTCCCTGATAGCACCCTTTTGTTTTCTTTCGCCAAGTGCCTCGATGCTCATTACGCACCAGACGTAATAAAAATCGATGCAGTCAACATTTAATCGTTTAAGGGAATTTTCGATATTTTTGCGGATTTCGCCAGGCTCCGAATGGCCTGATTTAGTAGCTACATAAAACGGCCTTTCCGTTCTTGTCTTGAGCATTTCTTTTATTGCTGTGCCGACAATAGTCTCACTTTTGTCGTTTAAATAGCCGGGTGCGGTATCAAAATAATTTATCCCCCTGTCATAGCTTGCTTTTACAAGCTGGGCGCTTACATCTAAATCATCTGGTTTTTCAAATCTCATCCCGCCAAAACCGATAGCAGAGAGTTTAATTCCGGTTGAGCCGAAAGTTTTATAAATCATCAGTTTACCTTCCTATGCCCACCTGTATAAAAAGCGCACCAAAACCGACAGAATATCAAATGACTACAAAAAAAATTCACATGATATACAGGTTTTGTTTGTAAAAAAAAGGCTCCGCTTTTAGAGCAGAGCCTTCTTCGATTCATTCAAGTCTTGAACTAATTAGACTGGTGTAACGTTAGTTGCACATGGGCCTTTTTTGCCTTCACCAACTTTGAACTGAACTTTTTGGTTCTCGTCAAGAGTTGCATAACCCTGTACTTTAATCTCTGAATGATGGACGAACAAATCATCGCCGCCATCGTCTGGAGTAATAAAGCCGAAACCTTTTGTTGCGTTGAACCATTTTACTGTACCTGTACTCACTTGTACTCTCCTTGGCCGATTAATTGACCATAAAACTTTACTTATCTCTCTGTTTAAATTGTTGGAGGCACATACTTGAGAGATGAAAGGACATGCCCCTTGACAGCACATTATATCAGCCACCCCCTTGCATGTCCAGTAAAATAATATGAAAAACAAAAATAGTTTTTTTGTGCCCTTTTAGTGGATTCCCCAGACATACATTTGTCGATAATATACAGCGCAATTATTTACTAGCAATAGACTTAAATTATTATCGGTTACCCGCCGCAAGCTTGATATGTTCAGTTATTCAATATAAATTTTATCACTAAATTTTATCGAAATTAATTTATTTTTCGCCATTTTTACATCTTCAGGGCAAACAGCAAACAATGGCGACATTTCAACTACGCAATCATCCGGGGTATTAATACCTGCATTTTTGAGCCACGCCTTGCAACGGTCGCTCATCATCCTGCGCGTAACCTCAGGGCTGTCTGAGCCGGAGGCATTCTTCACCGGTGCGAACTCATTTTCACGCAGCGTTTCAAAAATAACAGATTTCTCCGCAAGCGGCAGAGCATCAAAAACAAAAGTCTCAAGTTTTACGCCATTGGGCTGTTCAGGATTTACAATATTGCCTTGGGCATTAATGTACGGAATCTTTTTAACAGCACGGTGGAGCATCAGGGCGAACCCTTTTTTGTTGAGTTTTTCGACAAAATCCCTGCTTATGATGTGTATGGCAATACTGCCCATCTCAAAAAACAGTGAGCCGTCAGCGTTTCTTTTCTCCGCCAGCTCATCCGGCAAATCGCTATATTCGATTACCACGACTCTGCCGTTGGCAAGACAGAAGTTGCCGACCTTTTCTTTCGGGCCGGCTTTTTTAAGTGCCTTGCTTGACATCTGAGCATTTTCGATAGCGTGCAAACCGATGAAAAGCGGGTCAATAATATTGATAAGCGGGTTGTCAACCTGAAAATAACTGATTTGTTCGATGCCGCGTTTTTTCATATCCGCAATAGCCCCGGACTTGTAAAGTGCCTTCAGCGAGCCGCCATGGCCATCGGGCGATGATGCGATTGTATCCTTAGCACTCAGTAAAACCCTGCCCTGAAAATCAAAATTCGGCAAAGTGCCCTGCTGGAAAAAGAATACATCGGATTTATCCAGGCCGAAATATTTATTATCTTCAAACGACGACATCGTCGATTCGTGGTTCAGCGGGCTGGTCATGATGTACCAGGGAATTACAGCGTTGTATTTTTTCGAATTTGCCAGGATTATCTCTGCGAAAATCCGGAATAATGTCTTATTTTTTACCGGGCTTGCGGGGAAATTGCCCTTTGGCCCATCAAAACCAAGCCTGGTGCCCTGTCCGCCAGCAACGACAAAGGCAGCTACTTTACCTGCGGAGATAAGTTTTTTTCCGTAATCAGCGGCCTTTTCATAGAGGGCTTTGATTTTCGGATCTGACGCAATTGCCGGATACACCGGCGCAGATTCCAGCTTTTCGGGAAGTTTTGCTGGCATTTCGGTTTTTATATAGTTTTCGACCCAGCTGTCGATGTTTTCCCATTCAAGGCCTTCGATTTGCCCAAGCAGGTTTTCCTGCTGGCTAACGCTCAGTTCTGGCCAGAAATCTAATAAATGTTCCTGATGATGTTTAGCAAGAAGACTTTTAATATCTTTAAGTTTCATAGTTTTGCACTTAATTGGAACGAAAAAAGGAAGACTTACAGGGTTAAAAAAATGGGAGTGTTGGGACTCGAACCCAAGACCGACGGCTTAAAAGGCCGATGCTCTACCAACTGAGCTACACTCCCAAGTCGTTATTTTACAATATTTTATATAAAATAGACTTAGATGTCGGCATCAATTACTGCATCGGAAAATGTGCGGTAAGTCATTTCTGTCAGCCGACGAAGCGATTCTTATAGCACTTTTGGCCTGCTCTGTCAAGTATCCTGTTCAATATTTTGGGAATGATCCCCCTGGTTTTCCACTAAAGCGAAGGCTTGATTTTCAATTATCTGCCGAACAGATGCTTTGCTCTGTAAACCACATCCGAACAAAAACTGCGTATTTGGCATTTCACCTCATTTAGGCGAATCTGTCTGCGGAGTTTTACGACCTCAGCATTGGCAGGCTCAACCGCAAGTATTTCATCAAGATATCCAATAGCCTGACTAAAATGCGTTAGTGATGCGTGGCATACAGCAAGCATCTTCAGGCTTTCAATGTGCTTTCCATTGAGATCTATCGCATAGCTGAAAAAATGCAGAGCATCAGCAGCTTCGCCGGAACTGTACATTGAAAATCCTATGTAATAAAACGGCAGATAATTTTTAGGCTCAAGATCGGTTGCCTTAAGAAAACAATTCGATGCGAAATCATATTCCTTTAGCTCAAGGAACATTGTTCCCATTGAAACCAGAACATCGATATCCTCGATTGTGTGCCGCATTTCTTCCTTTAAGATTTCGGCAGCTTCAGCGGTTTTACCCTGCTTTAAATAACATTGTCCGAGCCTGAAACCTGGGCCTGCGAAATTATCATCAATTTTCATAGCTTTTTCAAACATCGGTATCGCCAGACTTATATTGCCAGCGTTAAGATGAATCTCGCCAAGGTAATGATGCGCAAGAGCAAAATCCGGATCAAGCTCAAGGATGCGATTGAATTTTTCAGTAGCAGAAGATATATTTCCGCTTTGAAGCAGGAAAAGCGCATAATCAAACAAAACATCCATATCGCCTGCATCCTGCCGAAGATGCCGCAGGAAATATTCGTTGGCATTATCCTTTTCTCCAAGTCCCCAGTATGCCTGAGCGATCCTGTAATTTATCTGCGGATGCTCCGGCTCAAGTGATTGAGTTTTTTTCCAGCACCAGATTGCCCTTTTCATCTCGCCCTGACAAAACATCGCATTGCCAATATTGTAGAAACATAGCGGACAATCAGGATTTATCTGCTGGGCAAGATAAAACACCTCTTCAGCTTTATCGAAATTACCCATCTCAGCGTATGTTATAATTTGATTGCAGTAAGCAGGCTCAAATGCAGGATCAATTTCGATTGCCGTTGCAAAAGTTGTTATTGCAAGGTCATACAATCCTGTCCGCGTATAATCCACCGCAAGAGAATTATATATCTCCGGATCATCGGGTCTTGCTTCAAGAGCGGCGTTATAACATTCGATAGCTTCATCAAAACGCTCCAGAGCATCAAACGCCAATGCCTTATTAAAGTACAGCGATGTATTTTCGGGATTCGCCTCAATGGCAAGGTCAAGCTGTTCCAGGGCTTCACACATACGCCCCTGCTCATACAAATCATAGGCCTTCAATGCCATCTTCTCAGAGGGTTCCCATTCAGATCCAGATTCAAAATCATCATTTTCGAACATTTCAGCATCCTGACATATGCGCTGCAAATCCATTTTCGGTAACGATACAAAACCGTATTAGAGGTATCGTTTAATCAGTATCGGGGAATAAGCAGTTTTTTCAGAAAAATTTACTATTTTCCGATTATAATTTTTTGCTGGAAAAATCCCATATAAACCCTTATAATATAAACATTTAGCCGGACGACAAATATACCGTCAGAACGCTTCCAGCCTGTTTTTCTGGAAGTATAGGCATTAAAGTCCTATAATAGCCCTGCGTTATGGCGTACGGAAATAAGTTGCTCAGGTAAACTAAAGAGTATTCAATTTTAAAAGAGGTTCGAAAATGATAAAAGAAATTAAAGGTCAGCTTCAGGCAGGCAGCGGCGAATATGCCATCGTAGTCAGCAGATTCAACGAATTCATTACCAGCAAGCTGCTCGGCGGAGCCATTGACACCCTCCAAAGACATGGCGCAAAAGATGAACAAATAACCGTCGTATGGGTTCCCGGTGCCATCGAGATAACCAGCGCCGCAAGAAAAATGGCCAAGTCCGGCAAATATGCCGCCGTGATATGTCTTGGTGCGGTCATTCGAGGCAGCACAAGCCACTATGATTATGTCTGTCAGCAGGTATCAAGAGGCGTAGGACAAATCAACGCGGATTCAAATGTTCCTGCTGTCTTTGGAGTTCTTACCTGTGACACAATCGAACAAGCCATCGAAAGAGCGGGCACAAAGTCCGGCAATGCTGGCGCAAACGCCGCGATGGTAGCTATCGAAATGGTTGACGTACTCGGAAAAATTTAAGGCTCTCTTTAAAAAACAATAAGGCGTCAACTAATGGATAGAAGAACAGAAGCCAGAGAAATAACTATGCAGGCACTGTTTCAGCTGGATGTACAGGGCGACCACGCCATCGAAACGATCAAGAAGTTTATAATCACCGCCAGCAATGATGATATGGTAAGGGAGTACGCTCGCCAATGGACATTGGATACCTGGAAAAACAAGGAAAAGTGCGACTCGATAATAACCGTCGCAGCGATAAAGTGGCAGATGTCAAGACTAAGTCCCGTCGATAGAAGCATCCTGAGATTATCAACGTACCAGATTAATTTCTGTCCCGACATTCCCGCAAAAGTAGTAATCAATGAAGCGATTGAGCTTGCCAAAAAGTACAGCTCTGAACAGGCCCCGGGATTTATCAACGGCGTACTTGACGCGATAATGAGGCGGTTCGAAGAACAAAACCATAATAGTCAGGAAGGATAATTTGAGAAAAATAGCGGTGTTAAATCAAAAAGGCGGCGTCGGCAAAACAACAACTGTCGCAAATTTGGCCGCTTATTTTGCTATGCAGGGGCTAAAAGTGGCCGCTCTGGATTTTGACCCGCAGGCACATCTGACCATTCATCTGGGCCAGGAACCTGAAACCCTCGAAAAAGGCTCGTATTCGGTAATATCCAATCAGTCCGGATTTGATGAAAGCCTTGTAAAGGTTCGTGAAAATTTATGGCTGTTAGGGGCAAGTATCGACCTTGTCGGTGCCGAAAGCGAACTTGTCAGCGTTGTTGGCAGGGAAACAATCCTGCGAGAAGCCATTGAACAATCGAAAATCAACTTTGATTATATTATAATCGACTGTCCGCCATCACTGGGGCTTTTAACACTGAATTCGCTTGCCGCCGTCGATGAAGTTTTAATACCTATTCAGCCGCACTTTCTGGCACTCCAGGGTTTCGGAAAACTTTTGCAAACGGTAACGCTTGTAAATAAAAGGATTAACCCATCACTAAGGGTCAGCTCGATATTGCTTTGTATGTTCGAAAGCAGAACATCATTGTCCTGCGAAGTCAAAAACGATATATCCGAATTCCTCGCATCGGCAAGACAAAGCCAATGTGCATGGTCTGACGCAAACATAATACCGGTACATATCCGCAGAAATATAAAGCTCGCCGAGGCCCCAAGCTACGGCAAGAGCATATTCGAATACGAGCAAAGCTGCAATGGGGCAGAAGATTACGAACAGGTGGCTCAGTATATACACAACGGAAAAAGACAAAGCGGCATCATTGATGAAAAACAGGAAAGTCTTAAAGAATAAAAAAAAGGCTGCTTCGTGGATGAAATTTTGTTTGAAGCAACCTTTATAGGATTCAAATTAAAAATCTTATACTGATTTTCCGCTGTTAAATGATTCTTGTCAACATTTTTTTTCACTTTCGATTATTTTTTTGCATTTTTACTAAAGTTTTTCCCTTCCGCAGACTTTGTCCTGTTGCTTAAATCGGGTAGTTCAATTACAATACCGCGCTGTTTCATTTGACTAAGGGTGTTTAAAAGCGGGAGTTGATATGTTATCGCGCGTTCATAGCAGTACCATTGTAGGTATTGACGCAGTGCTTTGCGAAGTTGAAGTCGATGTCGCAAGAGGAGGCCTGCAAAGGGATCTTATCGTGGGTCTGCCTGATGCCTCCGTCAAAGAAAGCATCGAAAGAGTGAAAAGTGCAATCACCAACTGCGGCTATTCGTATCCCGATAAGGCAAATGTAATAAACCTTGCACCGGCAGAAGTTAAAAAAGAAGGCGCCTGCTTCGATTTACCAATATCAATCGCCATTCTTGCTGGCCAGGGCAATTTAAAGAACGAAAAAATCAAGGACGCTGTAATCGTCGGCGAACTTGCACTTGACGGCAGGGTAAGGCCAATAAAAGGTGTCCTTGCAACCGCCATAATGGCAAAGAAAAACGGATTCAAAACCGTCATAGTTCCCGCTGATAATGCAAAAGAAGCCGCTGTCGTATCCGGCATAGATGTCATACCCGTTATGTCATTATCACAGGCAGCAGGATTTTTAAATGACCAGCTCCCCATTGAGCCGATGTGGGTCGATATCGAAAGTTTTTTTGAACAAGCCAATATTTACGACACCGATTTTTCCGATGTAAAGGGACAGGAAAGCGTAAAACGCGCTCTAGCCATCGCAGCCGCTGGAAATCATAATATACTGATGATTGGCCCGCCCGGCTCCGGCAAAACAATGCTTACGAAAAGACTGCCGGGCATTTTGCCGCATCTGACCCTTGACGAATCGCTCGAAACAACCAAGATACATTCCGCACTTGGCCTGCTCGACAATAATACTCCGCTGCTTCGGCAAAGACCCGTGCGTATGCCGCATCATTCGGCAAGTGCGCCATCGCTTATCGGCGGCGGTTCCATTCCGCGCCCCGGCGAATTATCACTTGCTCATAACGGCGTATTGTTCCTCGATGAGTTCCCCGAATTTTCACGCAATGTGCTTGAGACCATACGTCAGCCATTGGAGGACGGAACGGTAACAATTTCAAGAGCGTCAGGCACACTTATGTTCCCTGCAAATATAATGCTTGTCGCCGCGATGAATCCCTGCCCGTGCGGATACGCAACCGATGCTAAACGTAAATGCAAATGCAGCCCGAATCAGGTCGAACGATACCTTGCAAGAGTAAGCGGGCCGTTGATTGATAGGATAGATATTCATATCGAAGTTCCCGCTGTGCCATTCGATAAATTAAGCTCTAACCAGGAGGGAACATCATCCGCCGATATGCGCAAACAGGTCGTGGAAGCAAAAAAACAACAGAGCATCAGATTTCAAGACGGCAAAATTTCCAGCAACGCCGAAATGTCCAGCAAAATGGTGCGCACACATTGTAAATTATGCTCCGACGGACAGGAATTTTTAAAGCAGGCAGTTTATGAGCTTGGCCTCAGCGCAAGGGCGCACGATAAAGTCTTGAAGGTTTCACGCACTATCGCAGACATCGAAGGTACAGAAGATATAAAACCGGAGCACGTCGCCGAAGCGATACAATACCGCAGACTCGACAGAAAACTTTGATATTCTCTGAAAAAAACCGTTAAAGCTTGTTTTATTAAGACAAATTTGATACCTTATTTAATTAAAATTGAAATAAATAGTTTTAATATTTAATAAAAATAAAGTAAGGACGTGTTATATGTTCAAAAAGGCTTGGAGGACTTTTAAAGATGGCTCCTGGCAAAATCAGATAGACGTTCGGGATTTCATTAGTAAAAACTACACACCATATCATGGTAGCAATGATTTTCTGACAAACACCACCCCTAGAACCGTTGCACTGATGGACAAACTTGATTCTTTGCTTAAGATTGAGGCTGAAAAAGGTGTTCTGGATATTGATACTGAGCATGCTTCAAGTGTTTTGGCCTATAAACCTGGCTATCTTGACAAGTCTAATGAGATAATTTTTGGTCTTCAAACCGATGCCCCGCTTAAAAGAGGCGTTTCGCCTTTTGGAGGAATCCGAATGGCAGAGGTAGCCTGTCAAGCTTATGGCTATCAGCTTAGCGATAGGCTCAAGGACATCTTCCATAACTACCGCACTACTCATAATGATGGCGTTTTCCGTGTTTATACTGATCAGATGAGACAAGTTAGAGCCTCAGGGCTAATAACGGGGTTGCCGGATGCCTATGGAAGAGGCCGAATTATTGGCGACTACCGCAGAGTCGCTCTTTACGGCATAGCCAGAATCATTGAAGATAAAAAGAAAGACCAGTATCATCTTGGATGTCAGGAGATGAGTCAGGATAATATTCGTCTTTTGGAGGAGGTATATCAGCAGATCAATTTCCTTGAAAGACTTGCCGATATGGCTGCCAGCTATGGTTTTGACATTACCCGCCCAGCCGAGAATGCCATTGAGGCGACCCAATGGACATATTTTGCATATCTTGGTGCCATAAAAGAACAAAATGGTGCGGCAATGAGTTTTGGCAGGGTCAGCACTTTCCTTGATATTTACATTGAGCGTGATTTTGCTGAAGGTACTCTAACCGAACCGCAGGCACAGGAGATTATTGACCAGTTGGTTATTAAACTCCGCATGGCTCGTCAATTGCGAACGCCGGAATACAATGAGCTTTTCGCAGGCGACCCTACATGGGTCACCGAAGCTGTCGGCGGAATGGGCGAGGATGGACGTACACTGGTAACTAAAAATTCTTTTCGAATTCTCAATACTCTTTTCAACCTCGGCCAGGCCCCTGAACCAAACTTGACGGTTCTATGGTCTAAAAACCTTCCTGAAGAATTCAAAAGATTCTGCGCAAAGGTTTCAATTGAGACCGACTCGATTCAGTATGAAAATGATGATCTCATGCGACCAATGTTTGGCGATGATTATGGAATCGCTTGTTGCGTCTCTGCGATGAAGATTGGCAAGCAGATGCAGTATTTCGGCGCAAGAGCAAATCTGCCTAAGGTACTTCTGACGGCTCTCAATGGCGGACGTAACGAGTTTACCGGCGAATTTGTCGCTCCTGAAATGCCGCCAATCTCTGACGATATTCTGGACTTCGACGTAGTTATCAAACGGTTATATGATTATATGGATTGGCTTTGCGAGCTTTATGTGAATACAATGAACGTCATTCACTATATGCATGACAAGTATTCTTATGAAAAACTCCAAATGGGCTTGCACGATACAGATGTTAAACGGTTTATGGCCTTTGGAATAGCAGGATTGTCAGTGCTTGCTGATTCACTCTCTGCGATCAAATATGCCACAGTAAGGCCTGTGCGGGATAAATCCGGCCTGATTATAGATTTTGAAATTGAAGGAGACTTCCCAAAATTCGGAAATGATGACGACAGGGTTGACCTGATAGCAAATAAAATTGTCGAAGACTTCTATACAGGCCTGAAAAAATATCCTACCTACAGGGATGCAGAGCATACGCTTTCATTGCTAACTATAACTTCCAATGTTGTCTATGGCAAAAAAACCGGATCAACTCCGGATGGCAGAAAAAGCGGGGAACCTTTTGCACCTGGTGCAAATCCCATGCATAATCGCGATACAAGCGGCGCACTGGCTTCGCTCAATTCCGTTGCAAAGCTGCCGTACGAGGCCTGCCTGGATGGAATTTCGTGTACATTTAGCGTTACTCCGCAGATACTCGGCTCCAGCATTTCTGAACAGGTCGATAACCTTGTAAATATACTGGACGGCTACTTTGACCATAAAGGACATCATATCAATGTCAATGTGCTTAACCGTGAAAGACTTCTGGATGCAATGGAAAATCCGGAAAAGTATCCGAACCTGACAATACGAGTTTCTGGCTATGCTGTAAATTTCCATCGACTTAATAAATCACAACAGATGGAAGTATTGGCCCGAACGTTCCACAATACGATTTAAGTTCACAATATGACGACAAGCGGCGAAGAAATAAAAGGATATGTTCATTCAATTGAAACTATGGGGACTCTTGATGGCCCCGGCACTAGGTGCATAGTTTTCATGCAGGGATGTCCCCTCCGTTGCAATTACTGCCACAACCCTGACACTTGGCAAATGCGAACTAATGACTTGTACTCGGCAAATGAACTCTTTTCAAAGGTTGCCCGCTACAAATCATACTTTGGCAAAAAAGGCGGTGTTACTGTCTCAGGCGGCGAACCTCTAGCTCAAGCTGAATTCGTAAACGAGTTTTTCGCCATTTGCAGACAAGAAAAAATACATACTGTGCTTGATACCGCTGGGTTTGAATTAAATGATTCGGTTATGAAAGTATTAGAAAACACTGATCTTGTTCTACTTGACATCAAACATACCGACCCTGCAAAATACCATCTTCTTACCGGCGGCAATTTGACAATTGTTTTAGATTTTCTTGATTATATTACCAGCAAAAACATTGATTTCTGGGTGCGGCAGGTTATTGTTCCCGGTAACAATGACACAGAGACAGACATACTTGCTCTTTCAAAACTTCTCCAAGGAAGGCCTAGCCTAAAAAGAATCGAACTGCTCGCATTTCACCAGATGGCAATGGACAAATGGCACAAGCTTGGCCTTGACTACCACCTTAAAGAAATTGCCCCGCCCGATGAAAACATAATGGCCAGCCTGAGAGAAGTTCTTGTCAAACAAGGTCTGCCGACAAAAATTATGTGATGCCGGATATGGCAATGTTACGCCTGATGATGCACTTTTATTCCTGCGCTAATTCATTTTTAGGCCGAGTCTTCCACCGCCTGTGCAGCCACCAGTATTGGGTCGGGTCCTTGCGTATCGCCCGTTCCAGAGCCGAATTATATTCCTGCGAAACCCATCGAATAGGATCATCCTTATCTTTCCAGTCAGCCGGCATAATTATCTGCTCAAGTTCGACTTCGAAGAAAAATCTGTTTTCGACGCGCCTGGTAATGCCAATGATTATCGGCACGTTGTAGTATAGCGCCGCTATTGCGATACTCTTGTAGGCGCTCGCTTTTCTGCCGAAAAAATCAACGAATATCCCGCGACTACCGGCATCCTGATCGCCGATAAAGCCTAGCGTAGCTCCGCTTTGCAGAATATCGCCGAACTCATTGCTCGCCCCCTTTTTATTCAGTATTTTTTGGCCGTGGCGTTCTCGCACACCATAAAGATAATCATTCATATACGGATTATCCAGCGGCCGCGCCACACTGTTTATATCGAAGCCGAACAAGCCGAGCATATATCCGACGATCTCGAAATTGCCGTAATGGCCGGTAACCATCAGCGCCCCCTTGTGTTCGTGAATTATCCACTTGGCGTATTCGGTATTGGTAAAATGTGAAAATTCCCGCCAATTATCTTTTCGCACCAGCTTAGGCGTATATAAAATATCGATGACAAGCATCACAACCTGCTCGAAGCTGCGTTTGCCGACGCTTTCGTACCATTGCTCAGTTTCATTCGGGTAGCTGGCACGCAGGTTGTCGATTGCGCGAATCCTTCCGCGTTTGTAATGTTTCCAGAGACACCTGCCCAGAAACGCCGCCAAGTTAAGACTGCGCTGCACAGGCATAAGCATTACAAAAAATATCACCGCGCGAATTATCAGGTAGTGAATAAAAAATTCAACCTTGGTCTTTTTCCGCTTATGCCGTTTTCGTCTTTTTTTTACTTCGCTCATAAGCCGCTATTGTAAAAACAAACCCGAAAAAGTCAAGAATTACCTTTGCCGTCCCCGTGCAGTCAGATATCCAAAAATTGAAGCCGAGCCGCGGAAGCTGCCGGATAATTTTATTCGTAGGATGCGCAACTTGTTCACACACGCAGTTAAATTTGTAATTCCAACCAAACTCATTATAGAATTTTAATCAATTAATTTGACGATCCAAATTAGCCATGAAATCACGGTAAGGGATCTTCTATCGTATGTATTGTCACTGTAATCTTTATGCAATTTTGATTTTTTCATTATGGAAATAATCTCTTCTTTGGTAGGCAAATATCCTTTTTCTAAATACAGCTGCATTGTTCGATTAAAAACTCTATATTTTAATATCGTTTTTATAAAACACAATTGCCTTGATCTGATATCAATGGTAAATATTTTCTGTCCGTATTCACTAAGCTTAAATTTCACAAGATTCTCTTCTTTGATCTTCTCGACCAACCCAAGATATCTTGCCGCATCAGTGTAATAATTTGTTTGTCTGGCATCAAAATCATAATTTAATGTTATATCTTCCTTTGTCAAAGTTTCTTTTTCATAGAGCAACTCACATAGATTTATGACTCTTTCAAATTTATCTGCTTGCGGGAATGTTATTTCTGGTTCTTTTTCTATCTTGTTATTTATACATATATTTTTAATATCGGCTATTTGTATCTCTGGCGGCTCTATTGCATACTTTTTTGCTTTGACCAATTCAATTGAATTATAATTGAATTGGTCAGGGAATAGATATTCATATAAGTAAAAAATTCCGTTCGAGTATGATAGGAATATATTCCTTACTGGTTTTCTAATTTTACGGGACCAAAGCCGAAATGGATAATATAGCTGTCTTATAATAAAATCGTCAGAAAGTGAGTTTTTAGCTTCGACTAATATTAACGAATTTAACCCTTCAAACCCTGCATCAATTTCAATTTGAGAATTGCATACATCAAGCTCTACATCTTGATTTGTTTTGGTATTATTAATATTAAAATTAAAACTGCCAGATCCCATTCTGCCGCCAACAGTGGGCAATAGATCTTCCCGATTCTCTCCTGTAAAATCCGATAAAATTCCGGAAGCATAGGCACAGTTAATTGCAGCAGTTTCTGTTGTAATTTCGTTATAATTTATGCTTTCAATATATTCCGGAAGTGAACCATTCAAGCAAGTATCATCATTTATTTGTTTAAACTGCTCATAAGCCTTGAAATGTGAGATGATATAGTTACCTCTGGTAATTGGCAATATAGACAAATTATTGTCTTTAAACAATTTTGGCAAATTCAGCTTATGATCGAACTTGCACATAATTCTGGGCTCTCTTAGCTTTCTTATCTGAGTTGCAGAGATACCAAAAAAACCGTGCTTTTCGATATTTTCTAAAATATTGTGAGACTTGAAAAGTTCACCCCAAGATAAATCATTTTTAGTCATAATTTTTTATTAAAACCTCCTCCACATTTCCTCTACCAGCTCCATTGCAGTTGATTGCCCTTTTAGCTTCAACCACATAGATCTTGTAATTCTTATAAATTTCCCTGACAAATTCAGTATTTGAATTAGAAAGTAAAAATTTTACTCCTTTGGAATCTAAATTGTCGCACATCTTTTTGAGGCTAAGTTGTGATTGCTGACCAAAGCCACCCTTCGTATATCCAGTAAAACTAGAACTGTCTGAAATTGGATCGTACGGAGGGTCAAAATATACAAACGACTTTTTGCCAATACTTTTTAACGAAGTTCCAAAATCCCCGCAAAGGATTTCGATATCATTCTCATTTAAATATTTACTTACGGCTCTAAATTTAACTTCATTAACAATATCTGGATTAGTATATCTTCCAAATGGTGAATTAAACTCGCCAGCATTGTTGACTCTGAATAATCCATTGTAGCAGGTTTTGTTCAAATAGTGTACTCGTGCAGCTTTTTGAATTTTGGATAATGTGCTATAGGTAAAATGATCTCTGTCAAGATTTCTAATCTTGTAAAAAAAAACTTCTTCATTTTCATATTTTTTTAACTCTTCGATTAAATTTTCAACATCATCCCTTATCACTTGATATAAGTTTATCAACTCTGCATTGCTATCATTGATGGTGGCACTTGATGGCTGTAAATCCCAGAAAACCGCACCACCCCCTACAAAAGGTTCGTAATACCTCGTATAATCCCTCGATGGAGGCAGATGCCTCCTTATCGTGTCCAGAAGTTGCCCTTTTCCACCCACCCATTTCACAAAAGGCTTAACAAAATATCCCTTTCTCTTCGCTATAATACAAACTCCTTTTTTTAGCAAATTAAGCCTTAGCTTCGAACAAATAGCCTATCTGATTCTATATCCAATCTAATCTTTTGGCAATAAAACAATCCTGAAAAAATATTTAAAATTTTTTTATTTTCCCACTTGACGATTTTTAGGCCACATTGAGCAATCCACAATATCTACTATTCATTTTTCGTGTTTTTCACGTCTTTCCACGTTTTTTCGCGCGCTTTTTGATGATTTTCACCCTCAAAATCACGATTTCTCTGTAATCTGTATTCTGTACTCTAACATCTTGCATTAAAAACACTTACAGCGTTTTTAATGCACTTTCTTATCGTACTTAGTGTCGCATCACACCCCCCAAAAAGCTGGCTAGCAACATCAAAATCGCCTATTCACCTTTTTAAATTTCTGAAAAATCACCAATTTTCCCAAATTTTTACCTCATTTTTAATGTGGATTGGGAAATTCGGGTTATTTTACACATCAAAATTTTAAATTTTTCT
>CAMDDF010000051.1 GCA_945890885.1 Candidatus Kuenenia stuttgartensis
ATATACTTTACCATAGAGCCTCCTGAAAAATTGTTATTGTGGCGTTTAACGACGACCATGTGCTAAAAGCAGGGCCATCTATACGATTAGCCCGGATTATAACAAACCGGGAGGCTCATGTTACATAGCTTATCTGTGTCTAAAAAAAATTCGAGTTAATTCGTGTAATTCGTTGTAAAAAACAGAAATCAATAAACAACATACTTCAATGCTTTTTCGGCTAATTTGCCACAGCCAAGAACGCTTCGCAAATCGGTTATCCCGAAATCTTTGCGGGTCTTCAATATTTTTATTGCAGCACCGGGGCCGATGCCAGGGACTTTTAATAATCCATCCTTATCAGCTGCGTTGACATTCACCGGAAAAAACTCAGGATGCAAATCCGCCCAAATCTGCTTGGGGTCTTTCTCCAGAGTCAGCAAACCATCGGCACCGTAATTTATATCCTCAGCCTTGAAGCCATACTTCCTCAGCAAAAAATCGACCTGATAAAGCCGATGCTCCCTTACGAAACCTGTCCCTGCCAAAATATCTCCCCCTTGCTCGCCCGGCAGATTACGCTCGCCAAGCCCCTTCTGGTATGCACTGTAATAAACCCTGTTAAGTCTTAGCCGGTCATAAAGCGCCGCGGTGTAACGGACAATATCTTTATCCGACTCCCCTGCCGCACCGACAATAAACTGCGTGGTCTGCTTGACGCTATGGCCGAACCGTTTTTCAAGATTGAGCTGGTTTATCAGCTTCATAGGCCTGATGATATCATTCTCGAAATCTTTGCTGTCCGAAAGTTTCCTGAGATTCTCCGCACCCGGCACCTCGATATTAACAGAAACCGCAGTTGCCAGACTAACAGCACGCTGAACAGCGGCATCGCTTGAGCCGGGAATAATTTTCAGGTGAATGTAGCCCTTGAACTTATGCTGGTACCGCAAGACCTCCGCTACGCCGCAAAGTTTTTCCATCGTCCTGTCAGGGGTGCCGATTACGCCGCTGCTGAGAAAAAGTCCGAAGACATCGCCGTTGTTTAGATAATCGAGAAAAGTGTTTGCGGTTTCTTCGATGGATAAACTGCATCGCCGCACATCCTGATTTGCACGAAGCGGACAATATTTGCAATCGTTGCTGCATACGTTGCTCATCAGGGTTTTAAACAGTATGCTCTGGCCGCCGTTGGGCAGCGTTACCGGATATATCCACTTGCCGTCGCTGCCGCGTTTGCGATGGCCCGACTGGCTCGTCGCGCACGCACAGGCAAGGTCGTACTGGCCGTCTTCGCTGAGAATATTCAGCTTGTCTTCAACCCCCGGCTTAGAAAATAAACCAACCACGAGTATTCATTCCTTTGAACTTCCAAAATCAACTGCTCAACAAAGATGCTGTATTTCAGTTATCTCGACCACGGGCCGAGAAATCCTCTATTAAATCTCACTTGTACCTTTTTACGAAATTGACTATTTCTTCGGCTTACAGGTACATTCTGCGGCAGGCTTTTTGCATCCGCTGCAAACTTTTTCCTTGATTGGCTGACCGCATTTCTTGCATGGTGAACATCCGCATGATTGACACATAGTACACCTCACACATAAAATTCTCTTTAATTTAGTTTACCCGTCAACTTAAGGCACACTTACAAGCCAGTTTCCAGCCATTATAGCAAAGTCCCGCATATCCACTGAGTAGTCGCCGTTAATATCGCCTTCAATCGGCTCTTTGCTGATAAAATAACTGAAGATACGTTTTTTTGTTCCATCAGGAGCAAAACCAATAGCCTCAACAAACTGCTCTCCCAACGTCATCATTGCCGGGGCCAGAATATAATTGAAAGTTCCATCAGCTAAACAAACCGCAGTGCCGGCAAATCGGCCATTGACAAACACTTCGACATCGCCGACAAACCCCTGGCCGCGAATTTGATAACTTGGCAGCATAAAAGGATTGCACGGGTCGCCCGAAACTGGCGGAGCAAAATACATCACGCCCATTTGGTCTTCCGGCACGCTGCCAGAATCACTGACAATATCAAACCAGACTGTTTCATCGAGCGACGAACCTTCGCCTAGTATAGTCAGCATCGAAGTAGCCATCGCCCTGCACGGAACATTAAACACTCCGCCGGGAAAAGTCATAAACTGGATGGATGGTACTTCAATGTCTATAGAACTGTAAGGTGATTCTGCAACAGCATCAAGACCATCGGCATAGTCTCTGAATTTATAATGTGTCGAAATTGTAATCGGAGTTTGAAATGGCGGAAACCCTGCGGCATTAACTATTGCATCGTTGTATATCAACTGACCATTGTCGCTCATAACCGGCATATCAATAATAACATCCGCAATCCCATCAAAATTCGCATCAAACTTTATGCTGTACACCACTGAATAATTGTACTCTGTATGCAAAAATCCCTGAACAAGTATTCCGACAATCACATTGCTGTCTGGCGTATCAGGAGCATCAGAAAAAACCTCTGTCCAGCGAATGTCATTGAGCTGCGGCGGACAAAAAGTGTCAAAAATAATTATCGGAGTATCATTACCATCATCAAGA
This sequence comes from Candidatus Kuenenia stuttgartensis, assembly GCA_945890885.1. Taxonomy (GTDB): domain Bacteria; phylum Planctomycetota; class Phycisphaerae; order Sedimentisphaerales; family CAMDDF01; genus CAMDDF01. The sequence goes on from CAMDDF010000051.1 coordinate 2,551, forward strand.
ACTATACCCCATCCCATATTTTTTGTTCTATAGCCGCCAAAGGTAGTTTGAGCAGGTTTTCCAGGGGCCGCAGGCCTGGGATTTTCCGGCAATGGCTCTATTGACTTTTCGCCCCATTTTTTTGCCTGTTTGCGGATTTCTTTTATCTGCCCATCGCTTAGTTCTTCCCCGTCATAGGTGTCATCTTTCCACATCAGATTATATATCTGGTTTGGGTCATTGGCATCTTTGAAATCATAATCCAATGTAAGAGTATGGCAAAATTCATGCGCAGCTGTTTTACCCATATCTTCGCCGTCATTTGTGTCTTTAATCAGAATGACGGGGCGTCGATGTTTGGCAATACCCAAAGGGTTATCGTAAGTTGAAATAGTATCACCGATTGTAATTTTCATTCCCTTTCCGGAGCCTACTTCTTTTTCACCATCATCTATCGCCTGATTTTCTTCTGTACTGGTAAACGTAGAATTGCCATTTCCGACTTTGTAATTACTATTTACATCTGCAACATAGAAATGAATTTTTGCCCTATGCAGTATCCGGTTGGCTTCCGCAAGCATCTCTTTGATTTGTGCATCATTTGCATCGCAGCCGCTGGCAACATTTACTATGACAGGAATGTGATACCAGTCGCTATCATCTTCGGCCAAGAGATTGCTACAACAAAGGAATAAACTGGTTAACGTAAGTCCCCAAAATATCACCGACTTATACATTTTAATCCTCCTTTGCAAATAACCGATTAACTAATTTTCGAGGATGATAGTATATTGTAAAACAAATCCGGCAATTGTCAAGACGCTATATTTCCGGCACAACTTCCGGATAAACCTGACCTGTTGCGCTTATTCTGAAAATATAGACAAGCCCCGCCTTTAACCTAGTATATGTAACATTGCCGTATATCGCCTCGATGTCGTAATTCCGCAGTTTGGCTGGGTCGTTGGCCAAATCCCATATCGCTTCCCAGAATTGCTGGCGTTTGTTTATCGACAATTCCGCAAGGAGCGTTTCATAGCGTCTGGGTTCTGCGCCCGGCTCTTCTATCGCAAAGCCATCGGCTGGCGCCATCTTCTCGCCATAAACCCTTCGCCACAGATACAGACCTTTTTTCTTGCCGTCCATTACCATTTTGTCGCCGAATTTGACAATCAAGGCATCGAAATGAATAACATCGCCAGCTATGGTATATTCTTTCTCCAGAACCTTTTTAAGTTCATCGTCGCGGTCTGTCTCGACAAATTTAAGCGTAGTTGAAACAATCATGCCCTGTTCATCTTTAGTCTGCGAAAGAACCTTGGCATATCCGATTTTGCCTGCATCGGTCAGATTCGTTATAGCCTTTTTAAGCTTAATGTTTTCCCACAGAAGTTCCTGAACCGCTGTGCCGCCGCGATATATCCCCACTGCAATAAGCAGGAATCCGGCCACCAACGGCAACATTATCACCATCTTTGGTATGCCGCCGATAAATTTAAATGTACTTTTCGTAACGCCCATATTGCTAATCTACCAAAAATATTAAAATGTCCTAATACGTTTCTGGTACCTTCTCTTCTTCTTTTTCTGCCTCGGCATCTTTTGATGCTTTTATTATATTCCAGAGTTTCTCTGTCAAGGGTTTGATATTCTGGCCTGTAACAGCGGAGACCGCAAATACTTCTTTGCCGATTCGTTTTTGTATGTCTTCTGCAATCTGGCCTGTGGCATCCAGATCAATTTTATTAGCTACGATAAGTTCCTGCTTTTGGGCCAATTCACTGCTATATTTTTCAAGCTCTTTGCGGATTTTGTGATAATTTTCCACTGGGTCGCTCTCATCAACCGGTGCAACCTCGAGCAGATGCACAATTATTCTCGTGCGTTCGATATGTTTAAGGAAGTCGTGGCCAAGACCCGCGCCTTCGCTTGCTCCTTCAATCAGGCCGGGGATGTCCGCCATTACAAATCTGCGGAATTCATTGAGATCGACAATTCCAAGTACTGGCTGAAGAGTAGTGAACGGGTAGTTGGCGATTTTAGGCTTTGCAGCAGAGCATCTTGAAATCAAGGTGCTTTTTCCTGCGTTTGGAAGTCCTACAAGGCCAACGTCAGCAATAAGTTTAAGTTCGAGCCGAAGATTTCTTTCCTGTCCCGGTTTGCCGGGCTGAGCAAAACGCGGCGTCTGGTTTACGCTTGTGGCAAAAACCCTGTTGCCTTTGCCGAACTTGCCGCCCTTGCAGATACGAACTCTTACACCTTCTTCGGTCATATCCTTTAGCATGATGTCGAAATCTTCATCATAGACAAGCGTTCCCAGCGGTACTTTAATGATTAAATCTTCACCATCGCAGCCTTTGCAACTGCCGCCTTCGCCGGGAAGACCGTTTTTGGCCTCCCAGTTATGTTTGCCGGAGAAATCAATAAGCGTATCAATATCTGCCGATGCCTCGAAATAGATGCTTCCGCCGTACCCGCCATCTCCGCCATCGGGGCCGCCTTTAGCTATAAATTTTTCCCTGTGAAAGCTAACACAGCCGGGGCCTCCGTGGCCTGCTTTAACATGGATTTTTGCCTGATCAATAAACATAATTGTCTTCTAAGTATTTTAAATTCAGTTTTTTATTTCCGCAAGCTCTTGCGGGTTTTCGAGCAGTTCAACAATACAGCTCAAAAATTTTGCGGCATAGGCGCCGTTTGCAATACGGTGATCTACGCTCAACGTAAGGTTCATTACTTTTCTTTCTTCTATTTTACCATCGACAGGCACCAGTTTATCCATTATTTTCCCGATGGCAAGAATACTTGCCTGTCCCGGCGGAGTAATCGCTATAAAATTTGTCAGGCCCAACATCCCAAGGCTGCTCAGTGATATGCACGCGTCGCTCAAATCATCAATGGTCAATGTATTAGTGCGGGCTTTTTCAGCAAGCTCCTTCGCTTCCTGTGCAATTTGCCTGATATCTTTTTTCTGTACATCCTTTATGACAGGCACCATAAGACCTTGGGCGGTTTCAATCGCAAAACTTACATTGACAGAATCGGCGATTTTGATGGAATTTCCGTCGAGTTGGCCTGCCATTAAGGGATATTTTTCGACCGCTTTGGCCATTGCGACAAAGAAAAAATCGTTGGTTCCTGCGCCAATACCTGCTTTTCGGCACGGCCCCTTGCGAAATTGCAGAAGTTGGGTCAAATCAGCCTTTTTCTGGAGATAAAAGCAGGGAATCTGCTGTTTTGAAAGCAGCATTCTGCATCCAATTAGCTTTTGAATCCGCGATAGAGTGATACTTTTTTTAAGAGTGTCCTGCAATATCCTGTCCTTTAAACGTTTCCAGAACGGCGATTTTACTTTCCAGAGCGATTTTATGCAATGAGAAACTCGAAAAGCATTTACAATGGCATTTAAGGTAATTATAATATAGATTTCTGGGAATTTTCCACAGAAAAAAAGGAGAATACTATGACAACTGTGAAACAAATCAAAGTTTATAAACCATCTGCGGACGAAATCAAAATTGCACAGACCTGGCCTGTCTGGGGTTGCGGCCAAAGCACCTTTGACTGGGAATATACCCAGACTGAAACCTGCTATATTATCGAAGGCGAAGTTGTCATCAGGGATCGCCAAGGCACCGATGAAATCCGCTTCGGCGCAGGCGATATGGTTATATTTCCAACGGATCTTTCATGTCAGTGGCAGGTCAAAAAAGCAGTAAAGAAACATTATAAATTCGATTGAGGATTTTATGCCCGGCAAAACACCGCTTATAGTCGGAATAGGAGAGCTGTTGTGGGATGTCTTGCCCGGCAACAAGCATCTAGGCGGTGCCCCTGCGAATTTTATTTATCATTCCAGCCAGCTTGGGAGCAGAGCGGCACTTATCAGCAGGATCGGCAATGATGAACTTGGAAGCGAAACACTGGCCAGCTATGCCCAGCTCGGGCTTGATACCTCGCACATCCAGATTGATACAAATCACAAAACCGGAACTGTCGAAGTTGAGGTGGACAGCGATGGTCAGCCGACATTCAATATAATGGAAAATTCCGCCTGGGATTTTATCGCGTTCAATCCGCAAGCGTGTTCCCTTGTCCGAAACGCCGATATGCTGTATTTCGGTTCGCTTGCACAAAGGTCAAAGGAATCCAGGCGAAGTATTGTTAAATATCTCAAGACCGCTTCGGCACATACGATTAAGCTGTTCGATGTAAATTTGCGGGCTGATTATTATACAACGGAAATTATCAGGGATGGCTTGGTCGCTGCCAATATAGTCAAACTAAATGAAGACGAACTTGATATTGTTCTTGATATGCTCACCCACGCCGACAAAAATGGTAAATATACGGTGGCGGATATGATTGACGAATATGAGATCAATCTGCTTTGTATTACGATGGGTTCACGCGGCTGTGAACTGAAAACAGCTTATGAAACCGTGATACATCGCGGTATGGAGGTTGAGGTAAAGGATACCATCGGCGCAGGCGATGCCTTCACTGCGGCAGTAGCAATAAATTATCTTGCAGGCAAAAGTCTCGAAAAAATCGCATACGCTGCCAATTTGCTGGGTTCGTATGTAGCTTCACAAAGAGGGGCAACACCACATATAAGCCAGAAAATACTCGAACAGGTCGGCCTGAGATATTATTGATACCTCAAATTTGAGAAATTTAAGGATAGTCATAAGTTTTTTATAGGAAAATGCCGAACAAATACAGTAGAAAAGACGTTTAAATAAGTGTTTGAAGTTGACGGCACGACCAGAGTCTGTTATTGTCAGACTTGTGTAATTATTTATGATTCAGTAATACAAGATGGCTATTATAATGAAAAGTAATATAATATTTGTAGTTATTCTATGTCTCCTTACGGGGTTCTACTCAGACAGCGTTTTTGCCCAGACAACCGACACCGAAACGCAGGCTCAACTTGAAATTAACAAAACCGCCCTTATATCTGAGGGAGCCACAGAACAAAATCGCGTCAATGCCGCAGTTCTTCTGCTTCTGAGTACGGATAAGCAGGCAAAGGCCATATTGCTGGATGTTTTGGCACAAAAGGCTAATCCAGTTTCGCGAATCGCCGTCTGTCAGGCACTAAAACAAAGCAGAACGTGGGAAGAATCCGTAAAAAACAAGGATGATTTCTTCGAGCCGCTGTTCCTGATGCTTTCCGAGGGCAATGCCCAGGAAGGTAAATCCGGAGCAGATGCGATGCTGATTTACGATTACAAAAAAATTGCCAGCCGATTGAAACAGATTATCGATGACCCAAAATCGCCGGAACAGATTAAGTTAAATGCAATTTACGCAATAAAAGTAAGACCTGATAAGGCTGCGATACTTGATTTGATACAACTTTTGAATAACAGCAATCAGGCCGTTGCCCGTGAAGCAGAAGAGTCTCTAAATAAAATTCTTGGCGTTCCTGTCGGGGCAAGCAAAACGGAATGGGAAAGAATTGCCCGTGAACTTGAGAAAAAAAGCAGGGAAGAATTCATCACAGATCGGCTCGTGATGCAGTACGACAAAGTAAGGCAACTCGAAGAAAATCTTGCTGAATGGAAGAAACTTTATAAAACAGGCCTGGATAAATTTTATGAGCAAACACTAGATGATACCGCAAGGGAAAAATTCATTATCGACCAGCTTGGAAGCAGCAAAGATGAAATAAAGATATGGGCAATAACTAAAGTTGATGGGCGGAAAACCAGCGGAAAGCCGGTTCCGGATTTAATGAGCAAAGAGGTTTTAAAGCTTATCAATTCGGATAATCGCACTATCAGGCTGGAAACGGTAAAACTTGTTGCCGGCTTTGGCAGCATTGCCCCGGCAGAGCAAATATTAAACCAGTTGAAAGTTGAAACGGACCCCATAATTCAGATTGAGCAGTTTAAGGCACTGGGCGAGGCGATATATTATGGCCTTTTGCCGGGGTCTAATGTAAGTATATCAAGCGAGACAAGGATTGAAGCTCTAAATATCGCGGGCGGTTATCTCGACAGCAATGATTTAGACAGCGTGATTACAGCAGCCAGAGTCATCCGCAAATTGCTCGATCAGAACGGCCTTGAAAATACTGTTGCCCAGAAATATTTCAGCTTGCTATTGAAAAGATATGAGTCCATTGATCCCAATCAGGAAAGCAAACGCAGCGAGCTTGTATCAGTAATGGGCAAACTCTGTCAGGAGGGAAGCCATTACAGAGTTGACGCAGCGAATATTTTCAGGAAATCGTTTGAGGCAGGACTTGCCGACAGTTTAGGGCTTGTCAGGGGTGCGAGCATTGTAGGCATTGAAAACATCGGACAGGCAGAGGCACTTAAAATCATCAGAGAAAAGAAGATGTATGACGACAGCGTTGATTCTGTTCGTCTTAGCGTCTTTCAATTGGCAGAAAAAGCTGGCGGCAGCGAAGACCTGGAGTGGCTCAACGGAAAGCTAAATATCAATGGTGATTCGGAGCCTGCTTGGAAGGCTTTTATCGCGATAATTGGCAGGGGCACATTTGAACAGATGCTGAATTGGACAGAAAGACTCAATACTGGAAATCTCAACAGTACTTATAAAACTCAGCTATTGTTAGCTATCGAAAGCAAGGCTGCCCAAGGCAATCTGATAATACCTGAGAATTTAAAGCTGACCCTGGCAGATGCTTATGAGCAGAGCGGCGATTTCGACAAATCTCTCGGATACCTGAATGATTACATTGTGAAATCCGGAACAAACGATTCCTTGAAAGCTGCGACGATACGGGTTTACCTTAAAAAACAGGATATTGTCAAAGCCCTTGAAATTATAGATTTGGAGATTAAGGAAAAAGATATAACATCGGATAATCCTATATGCGGCATTATTGATGCTTTTATTAAAGACCCTGCTTCCAATCCCGATCAGAAAAATGCGTTTATCGCAGGCTTGGCGGCCATTCCTGCCGCTGAAAGAGCAAGCTGGGCGGAACTGCTGAAAGGTTGGTCAACGCCGATAGAAAAAAAATAGGGTAGCATAAGGTCTTAAAAGTACTTGCTCAATGTCGCGATATGAGGTATCATTTCCAGTATCAGTGAGGCTAACGATAACTTAATTTAATAAATTGGAGGATCGTAAATTGGCAACAATTAAAGACTTACGCAACATTGTTCTTTTGGGCCACGGCGGGAGCGGTAAAACAAGCCTGGCAGAATCAATTCTTCACACCACAAAAACCACAAATCGACTCGGCAGCGTTGATGATGGATCAAGCGTCTGCGACTTCGACGACGAAGAAAAAAATCGAAAAAATTCAATCTACTCCGCAATAATAAATGTCGTTCACAACGGCAAAACAATCAATATCATCGATACGCCTGGATTCCAGGATTTTGTAGGTCCGGCAATTTTATCAATACCAGCGGCCGAGACCTGTGCTATCGTTATAAACGCATCGGCTGGCATAGAAGTAACTACTCGCAAAATGTTTGCTGAGTCCGAAGCTGCCGGCAAAGCCAAATTCATTATCATCAATAAAATAGATGCCGAAAATGTTTCTTTTGACGAGTTATTGGCTTCCATTCAGCAGACATTCGGCCCGCAGTGCAAATGTGTGAATCTTCCGACACCTGACAAAAAAGGCGTGATTGACTGCATAAATAAGGAAGGCGGCGAATCCGCCTTTTCCGATGTGGCAGCGGCCCATATACAGCTTCTTGAAAGTGTTATCGAAGCCGATGATGCCATGATGGAAAAATATCTCGGCGGCGGAGAAATTACACCTGAACAGGTCAGCAGCGTATTCGTCAAAGCAATGCTTTTAAGGACGATTACTCCAATTCTGTTTACCAACGCACGCAACGAAATCGGCATAAAAGAGCTGCTCGATTTTATTACAACATTTACGCCATGCCCAAGCGATTTCAAAACAAAACTCGTCGAAGGCGAAAAAGTAGAAGAAATCGAAGTAAACGAGAACGGGCCGTTGGCTGGTCTTGTTTTCAGAGTCGGATTCGATCCTCGCTCGAATATGAAAACAGCTTCAATCAAACTATTCAGCGGTACGTTAAAATCTGATACGGATCTGCATAGAAATGATGACAAAAAAGGTTTGCGGCCGGGACATATTTTCAAAAGTCAGGGTGCTGATACAACTGAAATTCCCGCTGGAATCGCAGGCGATATAATTACTCTTTCAAAAATTGAGGAACTTCACGTCGGCGATATGATTCACAACGGCAAAATACACAGCAAATTTGTTATGCCAAAACTTCCTATACCGATGTATTCTCTGGCAATTGAGCCGGCGGCAAGAGGCGATGAGCAGAAGATCGGTTCAGTGCTGGAAAAAATCTGCGAAGAAGATAAATGTTTCAAAATTGAACACGACAAGCAGACAAAAGAGCTTGTTATGAGCGGTATGGGTGATTTGCACCTTAGGGTAATAATTGCCAAGCTGGAACACCACTATAAACTTAAGATAAATTCTAAACAGCCCAAGATCCCCTACCGTGAAACCATCGGCGGCAAGGCTGACGGACATTACCGACATAAAAAGCAGTCCGGCGGTGCTGGCCAGTTCGGCGAAGTATTCCTCAGGGTCGAACCGGCCCCGCGCGGCAGCGATCCTACGCTTCAGTTCAGTTGGGATATTTTCGGCGGTACTATTCCGGGCCAATATGAGCCTGCAATAGTCAAAGGTATCCACGACGTAATGGAAACAGGCGTAATTGCGGGTTATCCGATGCAGGACATTAAAGTCAGCGTTTACGATGGGAAATATCACCCCGTCGATTCCAAGGAAGTAGCATTCAGAATGGCTGGCAAAGGTGCATTTATCGATGCGGTAACCAAAGCCAAACCAAGCCTGCTGGAGCCGATAGTAAATATGGAAATTACGATCCCAACTGATAATGTTGGTGATATTACCGGCGATATCGCATCGCGGCGAGGAAGAATCGAAGGTCAGGATGTTCTTACAGGCGGGATGATTACAATTAAAGCTCATGTCCCGCTGTCAGAGCTCAAACAATATGACAGCCAGCTCAAGAGCGTAACCGCCGGCCAGGGCAGCTATTCAATGACAATTAGCCATTATGAGCCTGTTCCGCCAAATGTCCAGCAGCAGATCGTCGAACTGCACGAGAAAGAAAGACTGGCTGAACACGAGGCATAATAGAATAAAAGCGTGGAACGCAAGCGACACGATAAAAGCAACACTCAATCGCTCTTATTAGCCCCCCGATTCAGTCGGGGGGTTTGAGCATCAATCGCAAGCAAAACAATAAAGCAGAATATTCGGGAGGTTAACAAAATGACTCTACTGGAAAATATGAATCAGCGGATTAAAAAGTTCAGCATATTCGACGAGAAGCTTGCTCAGGCGGCTGCGATGTTCCTTGCCTTTATGCTTGTAAAATGGTTCCCGCAGATTATGAACGCCAACATCTGCTGGTTTTTCGCAGGGCTTATTATCTGCGCAATAAAACCGCTGTATGTTTTTTATATCAAAAAATAAAAAAAGCCACCCCCGCCAAATGAATGGTTCCGGGATGGCTTTGGATACTTTCAGCTTTTCGTAATTAATCCTGTGCTTTTTCCACATTTTTAGCAAGGTCGATAAAATAGAGTGTGTCTTTGCGGACATCTTCGAGTTTCAGACCAAGGTTACGCAAAACCTTCGCACCTGTTCCTTCGTTCTCATAAAGCAATCCAAGCAGCAGATGTTCACTGCCGACTTTATTGTGCTTGAGATCACGGGCTTCTTTTACAGCATCATCTACCACGCTTTGGGCGTGAGCTGTACATGGCAATGTCTCGTAATCACCATCTTCGGGGCCAGTACCGTGCTTAACCAGCTTTCGCACCTGTTCTTTTGCGTGTGCCAGATCAACATTGCGATGGCGGAGTACCTCAGCGGCGAAACCATCCTTAACCTCCAGCAGCCCAAGCAGGATATGCTCTGTCCCGAGGTGGTCGTGCCTGAGTTTTTGTGCTTCCCATCTTGCATGTTCTATAACGCTTCTTGCGTGCTCGGAATATCTTTCAAACATAATCGCCTCCAGAATATATATTGCATTATAATTACTTCCGCCGGCCAACGGTGCCGTTGGAACAGTCCTTTACTCGGGACATTATAACATATAACTTCGATAAAATCACGAATTTTAACTGCAATTTGCACAAGATTTAGCGTATTTTTTATTCTTTTTACTTCTCACTTCTATTCCTCCATCTCCATGATCGTATCGGCGACAAAACGCTCATCGATATATTCCCTGATACTCAAAAGCCCCTCGCACATCCCTTTTATATTATCTTCTCGAACAAACGGCCAAAGCTGGGAATAAAGGCTGGCGAGTTCTTTCTGGATGCGGGGAACCAGCCGGCAAATCTTGCCTGTCGGGCAGGAATAGATATCCGCAATCTGTTTATTGCTCATCAGCTCAATATCGTGCAAAACAATCACCTGCCGCTCGAACGCAGGCAGGATATTCAACGCATCGACCAGCCGCTTGATGGTAATATCATCGAAGAAGAGCTGTCCGGCATCGCAAACTTTCCAATCCTCGGCTTTGGTCATTTTGCAGACGGCTCCAAGCATCGAGTCGAAAAACTCTACCGCTCCTTTTGGCTGATGCATACGATTGGCCATCGGCTCGGTTATCCAGTATACAAGTCCGGCAAGCCTGCAAAGCTTTATCCTTAAATTGGTGTGCTTTGCAATCGAGATTACCGCATAGCGGAAATAATACTTCAAGACTTCGTTTGATGTTTGCATTTGTTCCCCTTTCGTTTTTTTGTCATCCTCGCGCAGGCGGGGATCCAGTTTTATTACCACAGATGAACACTGATTTATTATCAAGTAGCCATTAGCTGATAGCCAATAGAGATCGTATTTTCTGATTCATTACTAACTACCGACTACTGGCTAATTGACTATTGTTTAATTCCTGCTTCTTACTTCCCATTTCTCCCTTCTAACTTCCGCACCCTGCGGGTGCGCACTTTCTCCGCTGCACTTTATTATTGGTAACTTTTAAAGACGATTATTCCGATTCCCCTCGCAATAAAAAAAGCGAGACACCGGTTACGCTCGCGGATGGCCTGCAACAGCCAAGACAGAACGTAAGGTCGGTGCCTCGCTTTGAACAGAGACACTCACTCTGCAAAGGTAATGAGGCACCAAACCCTTAACGTAATACTTCTGTCTAAGAAAAGTTGCAGTTTTCCACGAAGTATCCAAAAGGATTTAGTGTTTATTGATTTATGTCAAATTGTTCAAAGAGCGTTTTACTTATTTGCTTACTTATTTAAAGGTTCCCCGGCTTGTTTAACAAACCACCCAAGAAACCCCAATCTACAAGAATTATACCTTGGCGGAGTTCCCTGTCAAATATTTTTTCTTTCAATAAATCTCCGTGGCTTTACTTACTTTGTATTCCAGCGAAACACCGAAGGTGTTTAATAACGATAGCCCCCAGTGCAACTGGGGGTAAACAATTCCAAACACCTGCGACCCTAAAGGGGTCGAACATCTATAATCTATAATCTTCTCATTTGACCCCGACAGGGTCATTTTGGATTTAGTTCCATCTTTACCCCGAGTTTCGCTTTGCTCACACGGGGCTATCCATATTAAACCGCTCCGCGGTTTTAAAAATATCCCAAAACAGCGTGTACAAACATATTATACATACTACCGACTATTCTTCTTTTTTGGTAGTATCGTTTGACCTTCTTTCATTGATTTTAACAGGTCCTTCCCATTGTGGTTTTTTCCCATCCGAACTACTTTGCCCGCCTTCTATGAATTTATCTTTATTACCAATTTCATTTTTATTTATTTCATTGTTTCCATTTTTATTCTGAGTCATAAATTTCCTTTCTTCCATTACTTTGTCTGTTCTTTTTATCAAAATTTCAAAATTATTGTCTATTATGTAAACTGTTCCAAGCAGTACCATACAAACAGTCATCAAAAAAATAGCAAACATTATTTTCAAGTAAAGTTTCTTTCTTTTTATGCTAGTTTCCCTGTTTTGCGTAGTAGTTTTCCTGTAGTCTTCCTTTAAATTATTTATTAAATCTTTATCCGTAGTGTCATCCTCGGCAGGATTATCTTCAAAATATTTTTTTTTTGTTGCATCCATTATGTAAGAATATTCATTTGATTTAAAAAAGAAAATATAAAAGTTTATTAAGACTTTTACTATTGCAACAAAAAAACCAAATGCCATTATCAATTCTATAGTACAAAACACTTTGTTAAGGCTAAATCCATATTTAAAAAAAAGACTGCTTGTTCCGCCTGCAATTAAGGCAAAACCCGTAATAGCCAGACTAACCCTTGTATACATTGAATGCTTTTCCGCGTGTTCAAATTTGTACATTTCTCTTAATGTATCGAAAAGAATACCGTCTTTTTCTTTTTTTGTATCATCATTCATATAGATTCTTTCTTGGTTGTTTGTTTTTTCTTCTTCTGTGCTGTCAGCGGCGCGGTGTATTCATTGTACAGGCCGAAAAGGTATTCTATCCTGTTGCTGTCGGTGGTAAAGGCCTGCCCGCGATAACAAACATCAACGGCCTTATCAAGTTCCTTATGAGCCTTGACAAGCTCGGCAGGCATCGTCAGCGGGTCGTATAAATCCGCCAAACTGCTTTCAATAAACTTTGCCCGAACATCTAAAACCTGCTGCGCCTTTTCCTCCACCGCCTTGATATTCTTTTCGCTTGCATCCCTCGGCCATGGAAAATTATTGTACACAATTTTATTTGAATATCTAAAATCACTCTTAATTCTTCCGCAAGTATATTTCATCCAACACATATGCATTACTGATGCCAAAATTCCGAAATGATATAATGTTGCATTAGGGATGCAAGAACAGCTATTTGCTACTATACAGCCCTTATCATAGAAACCAAAGGGAACATATTTTCTGGTTTCGGAAGAATGTTGAGGAACTAAAATATAGTCGCTTTCAGGCTGTCTTATTTCTGCAAACAAAGATGAGAAATCTGCTGCTTCTTGTGTCGGTTTCTTGGGACTATTT
>CAMDDF010000052.1 GCA_945890885.1 Candidatus Kuenenia stuttgartensis
GAAACATATCAGTGTGATTTTTCAGTCCGCTGGCCAGTTTTGTTGCCAGATTCACGATCTGAGCCTCTGGAATTGGGAATCTTGCCATATAAATATCTTTCAAATAAAGGCTTATATTTCATTATGGTTACTTGATATGCCGCATTTCAGCCTTTAAACGAGGCATATAACATTTATTTCGACAGATATGAGGTTTGATATTAGTAATTATTAAACTTATATGAATAAAACATAATTCTATTCTATTGATATTAAATTAACTTTTATAAAACTAAAGTACATCTATATAATATTTAACATAGTTTTAATGATATTGAAGCTCATGTGATAAATATTAAGCATGAAATGTCCCATTTGAGCCTTACAATGCGGCAATTCAAGTCAACTTTGTCATAAACATTCTATGTAAACTCCTAATTTTTACTTACTAAAGGGAAATTGTCCCTTTTTCTCTATCATTTTTTATAAATTTTTTTTATAATTATGGATAAATTATGAAACGTTTTTGGGTGTCTATACGTCTTTTATAGTGAAAGGATGACAGGGTTCATCTTAATTGGATAATTATATCTCAAAAGGAGGCTCGTTATGAAAAAGGCACTAATGATTATTTTCTTATTGTCTGCTGCATCAGCGTTATTTGGCGAGACGGTATTTGTCGATGATTTTTCGGAGGATGCGGTCAGCGGAAGATTTGTTATTGAAGCCGAGAATTATTCGAGCCGAACCGCTGGAGCAAATGCCAACTGGTGGCAGGTTAATGGCTTGGACAAGAAATTTACTGAAGGTTTATTTGCAGGCCAGCCAGCACCTACCGCCCCAAACAATGCCAGAGGCAATTTTATGGAAGCTAAAGGATCTTTGCTTGGCGGCGATCCAACATCGCTTGTTTATGATGGACCGTGTGCAGATTATAAGATTGAAATTGAAAATCAGGGAATTTACAATCTTTTTATAAGATGGAATGGCCGGAATGATGCTTCAGATTCATTATATACCTATTTACTGAATTCTGAAGGAATGCCTTTGACAGGAGCAGGTCCAAATTTCTTTACATTTCACCAATATTACAGTGGCGACTGGAAATGGGACAATCGAGGTGTACAGAATTCAACTTATGTTTCCGGGGTTGGTTACCCGCATTACGCAAGATGGAATATTACCACACCGGGTATTTACACGATCAGAATTGCTATGCGTGAAAATGAAGTTGCGGTAGATACGATTCTTTTCCAGACTTCGAATATTTCAGCTCCTTCATCTTCATACAGCATACCACAGTCAAATATTTATGATGATGATAAGGTTTTAACAAATATTGATATTATGGGCCCGAATCAATTGCCTGAAAATAGTGAGCAGCAGTACAAAGCTATCGCATCTTATGATGATGGCAGCGAAAAGGATATTACCGGCGAATGCGAATGGTTTGCCGATAATTGTAATTTTGCGGGCATTGAGCCTAATGGCTTGTTCTATTGCGATATGGCGTTATACATTAACCAAACCTGCAATATCTATGCTGAATATACAACAGATGCCAATGAAGTTTTGGCCGCTGAAAAGGAAATCGCAATCCTGCCGATGTGCCCAGCAGGCTCTGCACTGACATTTGATGGCGTGGATGACTATGTGGATTTGGGGAGTTCCGAGATACTTAAGCCTGAATTACCAGTTTCAATTTCCTGTTGGCTTAATATTTCCAAGATGGAACATGCGATGGGTGTTGTACTGTTGGGGTATACAAATAATCGTTATACCGGTATTTGGATGGATGTGTTTTTAGATAAAAAGATTCAAATCAGCTTTGGTAATGGAGGTAGCCAAGGCGTTAGTGGAAGACGAACTTTTAGAGCCAGTAAGGTTTTAGAAGAGAAAAAGTGGTATTATGTAAATGCAATAATATATGATGCCACAAACATGGATGTTTATATTGATGGTATTAAATATGAAGGCGAGTATTCAGGTTCTGGCAGCAATTTGGTTTATTCTAATGGAGAGTCAAGGTTAGGGTTTGGTTTGGTCAATAATTTAGAATATTATTTCAATGGCCAAATCGACGAAGTTGCTATTTTTAATCGTGCGTTAACGGCTGAAGAGGTACAGTATAATATGTGTCATAAGCTTGCTGGCAACGAAGCCGGCTTGGTTGGGTATTGGGATTTGGATGAAGGTGCCGGCAGGATAGCTCATGATAAATCTGCCAATGGCAATGATGGTGAGATTGTATCTGATCCTTATAGCGATCCTCATGATCCATGTTTTGCAGAGCCTAATTGGGTATCGCCGGGAGCGCCTGCGATATGTACAAGGCCTGCTCTTGTTAAGAGAAATCTTGCCACAGCGATAGATATGAAAGAAGAAGCGACAGCTATTCTTGACGATGCTTTAATTGTTGAAAAGGCTTCGTTGAAGATGCTACAGGATATTCAGAGAGCAAAAGCATTTGATGAATACAAAGTTCCTCAACTTATGCGTGCGAGAGTTCTCACAATGCAAGCCATAATCAAGGAATTATGGAGCAAATCAAAAATTGCATCCAGTATTTCTGATTTGATAAATGCATTGGATGTTCTTGATGGTCAAAGCAATATCAAAGCAAACGAGAAAGAAGAAACGGCAAGTCAGTTAAAAAATGTGAAAATTATTAAAAAATAAATGTGGGAGTTGATCATGAAAAAGTGTCTGATTTCGTTAATGGTCGTTTTGTTTACAGGTTTAGGTTGTTTTGCATTTAGTGGATCAGGTGGTGGTACAGAAGTTGACCCATATGTAATTACGGATGTGTTTCAGCTTCAGGAAATGAATGCTGACCCCAATGCCAGTTACATCCTGGCAAATGATATTGATGCCGTATCTACGGCGGGCTGGAATAGCGGAGCTGGATTTGAGCCTATTGGAAATGTAGATTATAATTTTAAAGGCACATTTGACGGCAAAGATTTTACTATCAAGAATTTGTACATTAATTTACCCTCCTCTACCCATGTAGGGTTATTTGGGATAATAAGCTATGGTGCTGTTGTCGAAAATGTCGGCCTGATTGACGCTAACGTGTGTGGTAATTACGCAGTGGGCACTTTGGTTGGAACAAGCATAAATCGAAGTCTTGTATATAATTGCTATGCGACAGGTAATGTTACGATTTCACCAAGTGGAAGTAGTGATACAAAATCGGGTGGACTTGTTGGCTCGCAGGGAGCTTCTACAATTTCAACATGCTACAGTGAAGTTAATGTTACAGCATTAAGCAGCAGATATCAATTAGGCGGGCTGTGTGGTTATTCAAGAGCAAGGTCTGGAGATCCTGTTGCTTTAATTGAAAATTGTTATTCAACAGGAACAGTAACCAGCAATGGCTGGAAAGTTGGAGGACTGCTTGGTGATGCGGATGGGCCGAATTCAAAAGTGTCAAAATGTTATTCTACAGCAAAAGTTATTGGCTCGTACAAAAGAGGATTGGTTGGTTATAATTATCTAAGGCCGATAATTGGGGATAGTTATTGGGATATTCAAACTTCCGGCTGTTCATCTAGTTATGGCGGTGTTGGCAGGACAACTGTTCAGATGATGCAGCAGGGGACTTTTGCAGGATGGGATTTTAAAAATGTATGGGGTATTGATGAAGGTTCAAGCTATCCATATCTTTTAGCTTTTCATGTTGAACCTAATCTTGTTGGCCTTGAGATTTCAGGCCCTGATGAGGTCGTTGAAAACAGTGAGCAGCAGTACAAAGCTATCGCATCTTATGATGATGGCAGCGAAAAGGATATTACCGGCGAATGCGAATGGTTTGCCGATGAATGTGGTTTCGCGGGCATTGAGCCTAATGGTTTGTTCTATAGTGATATAGCTCTATACATGAATAAGAGTTGCAATATCTATGCTGAATACACAACCGATGCCAACGAAGTTTTGACCGCTGAAAAAGAAATCGCAATCCTGCCAATGTGCCCGACAGGCTCAGCACTGACATTTGATGGCGTGGATGACTATGTGGATTGCGGAAACAGTGCTGTATTAAATGGTTTTCAGCAAATGACACTATCTGCATGGGTTTATGTTAATGAATTCAGCACTGGCACATACCAAGGAAGAATTATATCCAAAAGAAGCTGGCCTAATAATTCTTATGATTTGGTAACTGGAATTCGAAATGGTACACCAATTGCGGGAGCAGGTTTTTATGGCCAAAATGGTATTGCGGGCGTTACGTCAACAGATTATCCGTTCGAAACCAACAAATGGTATCATTTGGCAGCCACTAATACCGGAACTGTTCAAAAAATGTATATAAATGGTATAGAGATTGCCGTAACAAATGTCAACACTGGCCCGATTGTAGCTACCAATGTTCCTTTATGGATTGGGCAATTCTCAAATAATCACGAGGATGCCGCTTTTAATGGCCAAATCGATGATGTCGCTATTTTTAATCGTGCATTAACGCCGGAAGAGGTACAGTATAATATGTATCATAAACTCGCTGGCAATGAGAATGGTCTTGTCGGCTACTGGGATTTTGATGAAGGTCAGGGGCAGATTGCAAATGATAAATCTGGAAATGGTAATGACGGCCAGCTTGGAGGAAGCGAGGAAGTTCAGATTTCAGACCCCAACTGGGTATCGCCGGGAGCACCAGTTATATGCACAAAGCCCGCACTTGCCAAACGCAATATCTCGCTTGCAATGGAAACAAAGAAAGACATAATCGAAGACCTTGATTATGCACTCAAGGCTGAACTTGCGGCCAATACCATGCTGCTTGAGGTTCAAAGGGATAAACAGTTCAAGAATGTCTGGCCCTCAGCTAATATCGTCAGGGCGAGAATGCAGACATTCCTTGCAATAGTTCAGGAACGTATCGCCCGAAGCAAGATAGTAGTGAGCATCAATCATCTTGCAAACGCAATTGAATATCTTAACGCACCCGCCGAGGAAACAACCGTAAAGCCAGGTAATCCCAAAAAGTAAATGCAGATAAAGGTTAGAACGAAGGCTCCGAATTTAATCGTTCGGGGCCTTTTTTATTGGCGGTGACGTTATCTAATTTCTTTCAGTATGCATTTTTTGAAACTTACGGGACCGAGCCACATGAAAGCAATATGAATGATGATACAAGTCTTTATCTTTGCGGGAGTAATAATAAAAAATCAGCAGGGTGCGAGACCCTGCTGAGTACTGTGGAATGCTCGGGACAGGAGTTGAACCTGCACGGGATTAACTCCCACTAGGCCCTCAACCTAGCGCGTCTGCCAATTCCGCCACCCGAGCGCTGATGAAGTGTGGTATTTTAGCGATTTATCCGGCACTTGCAAGAAAAATTGCCCGCTATGATGCAAAAAAACAATAATCTCGGTTCGCGGCGTTATTTTCCTCGCTGGCTGTTCCAAAGAATCACCTGAAGCCTTGGCGAAAACCGAAATCCCGAACGGATACACGCCTGAGCCACAAATTGCGCCCGCGAAATGTATTCTGCCGTATTAACAGCCTGAGGCATAAGCATTATCTTATCTGGATTAGGCTTCAACTTGTCTACAATTTCCGCGATTTCATTCAAATCTTCCCGCTCATCGACAACAAATTTAAACTGATAGTCGTACTCGTCCATCAGTTTTTTTATCGCCTCCATGTCCAGACAGGATTTTGCATGTTCCTGCCGCAATTTTTCGTCTGCTGGCAGCGAATTTGACAGCTTTGGGCTTATGCTCATTAAATCGCATTTAAGCCCCGGCAAATATTTTATCCCTGCTGTCTCAATGGTAATATGTGACCCCATTCCAGCTACCGCATCAAGCAAAGCAGGCAAATCCGCGCTAACCATCGGCTCTCCGCCAGTGATAACAATATGGCCCGCAGGCTGCTGCTCTATGAATCGGACAATTTCCGCAAGCGAGTATTCTTTGCCTGCTTTTTCATCCCACGCATATTTCGTATCGCACCATTTGCACCGAAGCGGGCATCCTGCCAGCCGAATAAAAACTGATGCCACTCCCGCAAGGGAGCCTTCGCCCTGAAGCGAATAAAACATTTCATTGAGTACCAATTTGTCGCTCATAAATTATTTTAGAGGTAGTGCGTGGATATTATAGATCGAAGAGCAGTTTAAGGCGTTTGTTTATTTCACACATTAAACTATTATCAGCCTTTCTGAGCAGCCTTGAGGCGGACTTTTGCTCTAAACTCATCAGTTTAGCAGTTCTAAAAGTAGATGAGACTTTCAGTCCAGTATCAGGAAAACTATTGTTATTGGTTTTTAATTGATAATCAAAAGCAGAACGGTAAAATTTTGAAGTGATAGGAAGGAAAACTGCGTCATTGTTTATTCTATTAAAAGAATCATCTGAAATTACTAAAGCTGGACGTACCTTATCCCCACTTAAATCCGTAAAAGGAAATCTCAATAAAACTATGTCCCCTCTTTTAAGCTTCATAATGCTTTGCCGTCATCCAAGCAGTAAATGTCCTCTTCAGGAGCATTTAAAAAGTCATAAGAAGGACTGTTCAGTGCAAATTTTAATAACTCCTGATCGCTGAGTTCTATAGAATTTTCGGTTTGGTTCCAGCAAATATAATTTGTAGGGACATGCTGGATAGAAAAATCGTAATAAGAATTCAAACAAGAAAACTCAATAAAATTGTCTGTTTTACTAACTAATCTACTCATATTTATACTCCTTCGGTACCTTTGGTTGGAGGCACAATGTTTTCCATACCAATAACCCGAAATTTACGACTACTTATAGGAATTTTATCACATAAAACTTCGATAGCATAATTACCTGGCTTTTTAAAAGGAATATCTCTCCACTCAATGTTAATTTCAACCGCATCAAGAAGGCTATTGAAATTAACCTCCCCCCTCATTCCGATAATAGGATGGTTATCTTCTAAGCTAACAAATCTGACCTCAGTTTCATATTTCCCATGTCCATTTGTCATTGCAATATAAACATGCATCAGTCCATGAGTTGCAGGGAATGAATGAGCATTTATAGTATTAAAAAGTCCTATCAATGAAACTTTTCTTGTTTTTTCATCTCTGATAATCGTATCACAAACGTTAATAGACAATATACTGGGCGTGGGCTTTCCAGTTTTTTTCTTAGTTGATTTAGTTTTTTGGGTCATTCTTACCTCAAAATTAATACACTACAGGATTATAGCATAACCTGATAGGGGTATCAAGTAAATTATGATTTAGAAATAATCAAATATATTCTGCTGAGTCTTCGAGATTGGCCTCTTCAAACCCTTTTAAACGAATTCTGCACGAATCACATCGTCCGCATGCTTTACCATTGACAGGGTCATAGCAGCTATGCGTCAGCGAATAATCCACACCAAGCTGAGTGCCTTTCAAAATTATTTGCGCTTTGGTCATTTCTATTATCGGCGTCCATATCGTAAATTTGCCCTTGCCTTCAATGCTGGCTGCCGTTGCAAGATTTACCGTTTGCTGGAATGATGTTATAAATTCGCCTCTGCAATCCGGATACCCGGAATAATCCATTGCATTTACGCCGATGAAGATGTCAAACGCTCCCAGCACTTCTGCCCACGCAGCGGCATAGCTCAGAAATATCAGATTCCTTGCCGGAACATATGTAATCGGTATTGCCTGCTCCTTATCGCTAAGACCTTTTCTGTCCTTTGGCACTTCGATATTATCATCAGTCAGCGCACTTGAGCCGAACTGCTTCAGGTCAATATCGATTATCTTGTGTTCGACAACGCCGAGAGACTTTGCCACCTTTTTTGCGTGATCAATTTCCGTACGATGACGCTGCCCATAACTGAATGTCAACCCATAGCAGCATTGGAATCCTTTTTCTTTGGCTATCGCAAGCGTCGTCGCGGAGTCCAGCCCGCCGCTGAGCAGCACTACCGCCTTTTTCATTTTATCAGCCATTTTAAGTCCTTGTCAAAAAGTCATAATTGCATTATATTTATACCACATTTACAGTCATGAAAGGAATATAAATGAGTGAAAAACCAAAACTTGAGCTTTTTGATAACCCCCGCATCGGCAGGGATTACACAATAACCATCAAATGCCCCGAATTTACCAGCGTCTGTCCCAAGACAGGCCAGCCCGACTTCGGAACTATAATAATAGAATACATCCCGGACAAGCTCTGTATTGAACTTAAGAGCCTCAAATACTATATGCAGGGTTTCCGAAATAAGGGCATTTTCTATGAAGCCCTGACAAATGAGATTCTCGACGACCTTACTGCCGCCGCTGGGCCTAAATGGATGAAAATAACCTCGCAATTTACCCCACGGGGCGGTATAGCCACCGATGTTTGCGTGGAATTTTCAAAAGAAGCCGGCTTTCGGAGTCGGTAGTCGCTACTGGCTGCTGTCCTCCGTATTTTCGGGTTTTAATGGGGATTCGATTTTGTAATCGCCGTCCAGCCAGGCTCCAAGGTCGATGAGTTTACATCTTTGGCTGCAAAAAGGAAAAAAAGAGGGCATTTTTTTGTTTTTTTCCCTGTCAAACTCATATTCTTTACCACATTTTGGACATTTTACTTTCATGACAAGATTTTAACATTTATACTGCTAAAAAGCTAAATTTTTGTTGTGATTCAGCCAAGCATCGTTATAATTTGCCGGATTAAGGGCAGCCCGTGCTGATTAACCGTTTAGAATAGTTTTTTATGAGGAGCAAAGATGGTTCCAAAGGAAGTTTTTTTTACAAGCGGAGTCGGAAGACATCATCACAAATTGCAGTCTTTCGAGCTTGCTTTGCGAGATGCCGGAATCGAAATATGCAACCTTGTTACAGTAAGCAGTATTTTTCCGCCTAAATGTAAGATTATTTCAAAAGCAGCAGGGCTTAAAAAACTTCGTCCTGGTGCCATTACTTATTGTGTTATGGCCCGCACGGAAACCAACGAGCCTAACAGACTCTGTGCTTCAGGCATTGGAATGGCAGTTCCTGCAAATGGCCACGAATACGGCTACATCAGCGAATATCACGGCCACGGCCTCGGGAAAAAGGCTTGTGCGGACCTCGTTGAAGATATGGCAGCTACGATGCTTGCAACTACGCTTGGCGTTGAGTTTGACCCTGACAAAGCGTACGACGAAAGAAAAGAAATTTACCGTATGAGCGGAAAGATTGTTAAAACAAGGGCTGAAGTTAAAACCGCCGAAGGTGACATGAAGGGCCTCTGGACAACAGTAGTTTCTGCTGCTATGTTCATTATGCCGCCATACGAAGAAAAATAGAGATAATGTTAAGATATACAATGCAGATTGGGCAAAAGGGGGGCTGTTCATTTTGCTGTGTAAACGGCCTCAACGATTCTCTGCATATCATCTTTATTGAGATCTTCGAATAGGAAACTGGCTTTTTGTTATGATTTAAATGCTAGTATGAAGCTTGTTCGATGTGTTTCTGATATGCGAATTGTTGATCAGTACCAAAATAGTAAATTTTACCCTTTATTTTCTTGCAATACCGACCGGTTTTATGTAAGGTGGGCAAGGATTTGTCGCAACATGTCTTGCGGCTTTTTTGTTGTTTTATGGAGAGGTGGCCGAGCGGCTTAAGGCAGCGGTTTGCTAAACCGTCGTACCGGTGAACGCTGGTACCGGGGGTTCGAATCCCCCCTTCTCCGTTTTTCTGTTTGCAGGCCTGTGAATACCCCTGACTATCAATGCCTAAGTTCTTATTTTCAATGGATTTAAGATTATGGGTGTTGCAATGTAAATTCGACGTTTTTTCAAAGTCAATCTTGTCAATCAATGACTGCGTATGAATGCCAAAGTAAGCCGTTTTGTCAGTTTTTGTATCAGTATTTGTATCAGTATTTTTCGGCTCAAAAGGCAAATCATAAGTGCCAGTTTTCAAAACTTGCTGATTTTGCGTTTCGGGCTTGCCTGCCCCGAAATTCGGCAAACAATCAAGGGCGTTGTGTTCATTCAGCAGATTTATATGCGTGTATCGGTTCATAGTAAGCTCAATTTTTGAATGCCTTGCTAAAGACTGGACAATTTTCGGGTGAACGCCTTTTCTGGAAAGTATCGTAATAAAAGTATGCCGTAAACAATGAAAATCGGCAAATCTGCCCGATTCGTCCTGATACTGTATTCCCGCATTTTCTAAGTCTTTTTTCAGCATCCGCGCAGCTCTTTGCGGATTAAATTTAGGAAACAGCTTATTTTCATCATCAGCTTGCAATTGTGCTTTCCAAGCCTTGAATAAAACCGCAATATCTGCCCTCAATGGCAGGGTATCTTTTTTGCGGTGTTTGCTGTATGCCGCTTCAATAATCAAAAACGCTTCAGAATCGGTCAGATTCAATGAATGCCAAGTTAGTGAAGCCAATTCACTTGCTCTTAATCCCGTGTTTAGGGCAAGCATATAGAGCATTTCTCGTACTTTTGGTGTTAGATTGTGATGTTGTTTGCCTTGCCTGACAGCATCGAATAATTTTTCGATTTCGTCAAGCTCTAACGCTCTACGGTCGTGCCTGCGGTCAACATTGACATTCTGGCATTTAAGATGTTGAATAAGGCTTTCGCCTGTCCGTTGGTCGTCAACAAGCCACTTAAAAAATTGTTTCATAGATTTGAGATAAAAATTACAAGTTTGAACACTTATACCTTGATTCTTTCTGTCAGAAATATAATGTTCAACTGTTGACGGCTTAATATCGCTAATCATCTTAAATTTGCAGGCCTCAATGACGGCTTTAATTCTGGCATGAGTCAAATTAGCGTGTTTTTCGGTATTGCCTTTGCTAACCAGATTTTGCTTAAACTCTTCAATATGGATTGTCAAAGGCTTAACTCTGTCATTTTCAAATCTGTCAAAAATGCCTGCTTTGGCAAGTTCAACTTTCCTTACTAATTCGGCAAGTAATTGCTGGCTTGCAACTTTATCTGTCGAAAGTTTCTTATCCTGTGAAATGCCGTTTTCGTCTTTATACTTAGCATACCAGTAATCTGATTTGATGGACATTTTCTGCCCGTTGCGTGTTGTGCTTATCGTTTTTTTATATACACTTGCCATAATATTTCCCTCATAAATTCGACGTTAAAATGTCGTCGTTTTTTTGTGTTTTTTGATTCTTTGAATTCTTTGATTAAATTGATTAAATAAAACGCTGCAAAATCCGACGCTTTTTGCGTAAAAAGCTGCGTTTTCTGCATGTTTTTTAATCGTCAATAACATTGCGTCAACAAATCAACGCAAACTTTATATACTATAATCTACGGGCAATTCTGAAAAATCAAGCACAAATCTTTTGTTATCAAGGCATTATATCCGCCAAAGCGTCCTGACAGATTATGAAAGATGGGAAAATAGTCTGCCACTTTTCATGTTCTGTCAAGACCAGTTGACGGATATAACTATTTGAAATTAAAAAACATAGCGTCGATTTTTCAGAATTGCACAACATATATATCTAATATTCCTGCATTGCTATTCGCTCTTCTAACGCTTCGGGGTCAATCAGATTCAAGTTTGCCTGTTCGAGCAATTCAGGCCTGTCCAGCCTGTAAACATAGGGCTTGCTGTCGGTGTTTTCTTTGACAACGCCTCTGTTTACAAGTTCTTTCAATCTGCGCCTTACGCCTGATTCGCTTATGCCTGCCCATTTATCAAGTTGCGATATAGTGAAATCGCAAAAACAGCCTGCTGAATTTGTGGTTTTGCTGTCAATGGTATTTAAAAGCTCAAGGCTTTTCTGATTAACAGGCGAATAAATACGAGCGAACAGTTTGGAAATCAGATTAAATGCTATTTCGTAATCAGACGAATCGGCATTGACAAACTCAATGCCATTTTTATTTTCGATTTGCTTTTGATATTGCCTTAGCAGGGCGATTGCCTGAATAAACGAAATCAACTGCGGAAATGCTCTGCGTGTCGAAACAACATCATAAGGCAAGTTCAGCGAACCAGCAAAAGGAATTCTAACGGAATACTGCTTTAACAACCTTTGGGCGGTCTTATGCCTGGACAGAATTTTTTCAACTGCTATTTTATCTTTTGCTATGCCGACAGCATCTTTTTTTATCGCATCTATAATGCTTTCGGTTTGCCTGCTGGATTCATCGGTAATCAACGGCAAAAGCCTTGTAGCGTCTTCATCGTGAATCGTTGTCGATGTTGTGCTTTCAAGATATACTATCGGCCCTTTTTGCTCAATTATCTTTGCAATGTGATTGCCGTCTTTGTCTTTGACTGTCAGCATTTTACTTAGCTTTCCGCTTGCAATGATTTCCCGCAATGCTTTGGTGTTATCCTCAGCTTTGCCGTTCTTTGCCCGCTTATCCTCTATCCGTTCGCCTGCGATAACGATTTTATGTACAAGCGAATTTTCGGGCAGATAATGCAAGGCTTCCGGCGTTATGTCGTGTGCGTGAATTACCTGCTCATCGGGCATCATCTTTGCGATAGTTTCAATCATATACGATTTACCGCTTGCAGAAGCCCCATAAACAATACCTGACAACGGCTTATCAAGAAGCCTTGAAGTCATTATCAGGTAAAGTTGCTTGCATAAATCATTTTCGCCTGCTACGCCGATTTTTTCAATATCGCTTGAAATAATATTGAATAAATCAGGGCTTTTGAGCATTGCCATAGCTTCAGCCTTGACGGATTCAGGGGTATTATCGAGCGGGCTTACCGTGCCGGTTTTCTTTTCAGGCTTTTTAAATTGCTCGTACTGGCCTATCGCCTCGATAAAAGCCTGTTCGATTTCTGCCGTTTCAATACCTGCCAATTCGGCAACTTTACTTACAAAAGCAGTTCGGCTTCTGTCTGAATACAAATCGAATTTGTCAATATGAATTGTGCTTTTGTCTGTTAATGCTTTGACAACGGATTTACCGTTATTGCCCAAAGGTGAAATTTCAAATCTCAAATTATCGCTTTTCATATTTTCCCCCTAATTCGATAATTATCTTATTCATTAAAGTTTTAACCCTGACAGGCGAAACATAATCGGCATTTTCTATCGCTTCAAATATATCCTCGCGCAAAACACCATTCAAAAACCATTCCCTGAAATCCTTATATTGCTTGTCAGGCCTGATAACCTTAACAGCAAAGCCTGTTTCAAAAACCAGATAATCGGCAAGGTCTTTTGCACCTTTTTCGCCAGCCTCGTCATTATCAGCAATAATTATCGCTTCGCTGAAGCCCATATTTTTCATCCATTGGCCAGTCATTTGTTTGCATTGCAAATTGCCCGGCCTGCCGATAACCTGAAAGCCCATCTGATACAATGCCATACAATCGCTTTCGCCCTCGGTAATGAATACCGGACATTTGGTATTAAACTTTCGCACTGGCACAAACAGGCCGTTCTGGCTGCCCTCGATTGCACGCTTTCGGCCGTCGGCAAATCTAATTCTTATCCCGATTAAGCAATTGTCCTCATCAAACATCGGAAAGCTGTAAGCATAGCCTGTATAGCCTACCGCAAATTGTTTCAGTACATCAGACTTTATGCCCAGATTTTCAGCAAGCTGGTATATAGCCTGCCTGTCCGGATGCTGATAAAACTTTTGGTGTTTCAATGCCAGTTCGACATTGCTTTTCCGGCACGGCTTTTCAGGTCTGTGATTTCGCCTGATTGAATCTGACCTATCCGGAAAATCAAGATTCATCTTTTGGGCAAAATTGGCAGGGCTTCCGCTCTTTCCGCAAGACCAGCAGCGAAAGAAATCTTTATACTGGCCTGCTTTAGTCGCAGGACAAAACCTTTTGGATAGCCTCTTATCGTAATTCTGTTTTTATGTGGCTTTTCTTGTCTTGAATTCATATAATCCAGTATAAGATAGTCGAACGCAAGAGCAGAAAGGCCAGCTGCCCATCGGGTTTTATAACCCTTTGTAATGAGGACTTGGCCGCCCTCACGTTCGGCTTTCTTTTTTTAGTCTATTGTAAAACGAACCTGCAATATCACAATCCCCGATAAACTTCCCGCCGATGGGCAATCCGCACAACCAGCACAACAAGCCTGTCATCCTCAATCGTGTAAACTATCCGATAATCGCCAACCCGAACCCTGTAAAGCTCGTCCATCCCCGCCAGCTTCTTAGCCTGCTCCAAACGGGGATTCAATGCCAGCTTTCGTAAAGCAGTACTTATTTGAATCTGAATCTTTTGGTCTTGCTTGCGGTAAAACTTTTCAGGCTCACGCCCCAACTCGACTTTATACATTGCAATCCCTTGCTGTTATAGCCCCAAATCCTTTTCTACTTCGTCCAGCGAAACCCTGTAATTGTCCTTAATTGCCTTTTTGGCGGCTTTGAGGTCTTCGTTGTCTTCCATAGCCTCTAAAAGGGCTGCGTCTTCCTCTGATACCAGCACAAAAGCCGTCTCGCCATTGCGTTCAACCCTGACACGCTCGCCTTTGAAAGCAACCATATCAGCAAGTTTGCGGATTTTCGTCCTTAAATCTGTTATTGAAATTGAAACCATTTTTTCACCTGTTAAATTATATAGAGAATATACATTCTAATCACTATATACATAATATAACATTTTGTTCGGCCTAATCCAAGCAAAACTTAATAATTCTTAGAAATTCTTAGGATACCGCCTGAATCAGGGTCTTAATTGTATCTTTGATATGTTTCGGCAAATCGTTCCATTTTTCGATAATCAGGTGCAGGTCTTTTGACGGAAAATCAGTATTTGTATCAGTTTGATTTTTCGGATTTCGTAAGTCCTTGTCATTACAGTTCTTTAGCGTTTTTTGGTTGCTTATTGCTAAACCGTCGTATCGGTGAACGCTGGTACCGGGGGTTCGAATCCCCCCTTCTCCGTTTTTATGCGTACACAGGAGTAAATATACGACATAATATATCCAGTGATAATCATCAATTTTACACAAAGTACAATAAGGCGGATATTAAAATATATAAGGCCTTGTCGTACATTGTGTAACATTGGAGCAGACTTTTATTAATATGGAGACTATTATGGGTGTTACGATCAACAAGCAGAAATCCTCAGGCGATTGGTATATATGGATTACTTACAAAGGAAAACGTACATCCAGAAAAGTCGGCAAGGACCGTAAGTACGCAATGAAAATCGCCTCGGAGTACCAGAAGAAATTGCTGCTAGGTGAGATTGATTTTTCCAATGGCAAGAGCCCGAATTCTGAAGGGCGGCTCTTTGGCGAATTCTTCCGCGACTACTTAGATAATGCGGCCAAGCATCGGCTCAAATATAACAGCTGGATGTCCTATCAAAAAGTGGCTGAATTATACTTGCTGCCGGAATGGAAAAATACACGACTTGAAGCGATAACACGGCAGGAAGTAAAAAGATTGCTGCTTGAGAAGCAGGCAGCCGGACTATCTGTACAAAACATTAGAATTTGCATAAGTGCAATATTTGCCGAAGCGGTGGAAAGGGAGATATTGACGGTCAATCCTGCTCATAATCTCGGCAAGGTTTTCAGAAAGAGCGTACCTGAGAAATCTACACAGTTTTTGAGCAAAGAA
>CAMDDF010000053.1 GCA_945890885.1 Candidatus Kuenenia stuttgartensis
TTTATCAAAGGCGATGAGCAGACAAATCGTAAAAGCTGTCAGGATTTGCTGTACTGCGAGAAGGAAAAGGCGGAACTTAATATGATAATCGACCTTGAGCGGAACGACCTTGGCAGGATTTGTGTGCCGGGAACGATTAAGGTTTCACAATCCCGCACGATTGAGCAATACGCTACGGTTTATCATGGAGTTGCGACAGTTGAGGGAATAGTGAAAAAAGATGCGGCTTTTTGCGATGTTTTGCGGGCGATGTTTCCGGGCGGTTCAATAACCGGCGCGCCGAAGATTCGGGCGATGGAGATAATTGACGAACTTGAGACTACGCAAAGAGGCGTTTATACGGGGTCTATCGGGTATATCGGGGCAGATGGAAATGCGTGCTTGAATATCGCGATAAGAACCATTATCATTACGGCAGACAAAGCGTATTTTCAGGCTGGCGGCGGAATTGTAGCGGATTCCGATGCCGAGTTTGAATGGCAGGAATGTTTAACGAAAGCCCGTGCAATGGCGGCAGGAGTAAAAACTGTCTCAATTTTTTAGTTTTTCTAGTGGATTAGATTTTTTTACGAGAATGATAAAAATAACAATTTTAAGGAGATTCTCATGAGATTACTTCAAATTTGTTTTTTTGGGATTTTGGCGCTAAGTGCGACAAGTCAGGCTACTGTTGCCGACACCGAAAGAGGCGGTCAGTCTGGAAATATGTACACTGTGTTCGCAGAGGAGTTGCCTGTGGATAAAATTCAGGCAGGCGATAAAAACATGACTAAAGAATATGTCAAGTCCGTTTTTGGTCAGCCGGAAAAGGAAGGAGAAAATTTTCTTGATTATCGTGAAAAATATGGCCTTACTTTTAATTTTTCCGGTTATTTAAATGAAATACATATCAAGCCAGGATTTAAAGGACGTTTTCCCAACGGCATTACAATCAATTCAACAACCAGCGATATATTCAGGTTACTTAGACGACCCAAAGAAATAGTCAAAACAGAAGACCTTAAAAAAGAAAGAACGCCAGATGTTTTATATCGGCGGCAAGACGGAATTGGCAGGATAGGATATTATGGCGGACATTTAATTTTCTGGCTCAACGATGACAAGATCGAGCAAATAGTCTCTGACAGGATATGTTTGATAAATCCGGCTACATTAAAACAACGGGTGAATTCAGGAGGCCAGCCAAAAAATAATTCCGCTACAGCATCAGACAAACATGATGTCGGTGGCAAAGAGCTTGAGTTGAAAATTATAGCCAAAAACGAAGTTGCTCGAAAGATGATTGATACTTATAAAAATTTGCAATCCTATCAGGCTGTGTGGGAAATTAAAATGCCACAAGATACGGAACAGGGTAAACAACTTGAAATTAAAATATTGTTTGACCGTAAAACCAATAATGCTGTCTATCAGACCATTTCTAAAAACAAACTTGAAGATGGTACAGATGAAAATAAATTGTCAATTCTTGTGATCAAAAATAACAATAAACTGTCCGTTTTTAGTGATATTGGATTATCGCAAGCACCAGTAATTAAAGAAATAACCAAAGATGACCCCAATGAAATAACCTATCGCGATATACGCAGAGCGATAATGATGTTTTACCCTGCCGACATGGCTATGATTATGTCCGATGTGCCTTTACATGAAATATTACAGGGGATTCCCGAATCCTGTTTGACTGAAATTTCGGATACAAATAACATTACCTTAAAATTATTGTCCGGCTTCGAAACGGATGCTTTTATCGGGATAGACCCCAATACAAATCTTATCAAGGAATACTGTTTTTTGAAAAAGGCGACCGGGGAGAAGCTACAACCCATATTAAAGCTGGTATCCGTGAAAATCAATGAACCAATAGATACTGGATTGTTCGATTTTGATATGTATCTTGAAAAATATGGTATTACGAAAGAAGAAAAGGAACCTGTTAAACAATAGATTGGATAAACATGGCGAAAGTATATTTTAATGGCGAAATAATTGATGAGACTCAGCCTGCAATATCGGTTTCCGACAGCGGTTTCTTGTATGGGGCCGGTTTGTTTGAGACGATGCGTGCGCACAACGGCAAGGTGTTTTGTCTTAACGACCATCTGGACAGGCTTTTTACAAGTGCCGAAAAATTGTCTATTGTTATTGGTTATTCACGCGAGCAAATCGAGGCTGGTATCGCGGAGGTGCTTGAAGCCAATAAACTCAAAGATGCCCGATTAAGGCTGACGGTCAGTAATGGGCCGATCGGGCTGGAAGAGCCAAAGCCGACGATGCTGATAACCGCGATGAAATATACCGCGTATCCGGATGAGTTCTATAAGAAAGGGATATCGGTTGTTTTGAGCAATTATCGCCAAAGCATCAGCGACCCCCTCGGCGGATATAAGACGACAAGCTATTTTTCCAGATTGATAGCACTTGAGCATGCAAGGCAAAGGCATTGCATGGAGTCGCTTTGGTTTACGGTTGATAACCGTCTGGCAGAGGGAAGCATCAGCAATGTGTTCGTTGTCAAGGATGATGTGCTATATACACCGCCCGTTGATACGCCGGTGCTGCCGGGGATCGCAAGGAAAAATATCGGCAGGATAGCGGTTGAGCAGAATCTTAAGCTTATCGAGAAGAATATGTTTATCCATGATTTGCTTGAGGCGGACGAGGTTTTTATTACCAATGTGATAATGAAGGTTATGCCGGTTGTCAATATCGAAAAGCACGATGTTAAAGACGGCAAGGTCGGTAAAATGAGCAAACGGCTGATGGAATGTTTCGATGAGCTGATTAAGAAGGCATAAAAAATGCAAAGATTAAAAATAAAAAAGCAAAATTGACGAGATTCCTCGTCGCTTCGCTCGCTCGGAATGACAGGAACGTTAGTCTTAAGTGCTTAGTGTTGAGTTTTTAGTTAGAGGAATAACCACCCCACCCCCTCCTTTGCAGGAGGGGAACTTATTTATCTGGCGATGGCGCTTTCGGCTACTGTTGTACAGAATGCGAGATAGTAATACAGAAGAAAGGCATTATTATGGTAATAAAAGATATAATCGCAGAAATTGAAAAGATATGTCCGCCTGCGCTGGCGCAGAGTTGGGATAATGTGGGCTTGCTTGTCGGCAGCGATACCGGCAAAGCATCGAATGTTCTGCTTACTATTGATGTTACCAAGGCAGTAGTCGATGAAGCGAAAAAGCTCGGCTGTAAGTTTATCATAAGCTATCATCCGCTGATATGGGACGGGCTGAAAAAGGTTGCGGACGGTTCGTCAGGCGAGCTTGTTTATGAATTGATAAAGGCTGGCATTAGCGTTTATTCGATTCATACGTCGCTGGATGTTATCGAAGGCGGGGTCAACGACGGCCTAGCGAAGATGGTGGGTATTACTGACGCAAAGCCGATAGGCGACTGGGTTTCAATGCCGGGGCGGGAAAATTATAAAATTTCAGTGTTTATCCCTGTTGGTGCCGTCAATGATGTTGCTCAGGCGATATTTGCCGCTGGGGCCGGTGCGATAGGCAATTATAGCGATTGTTCTTTTCGCTCAAACGGTCAAGGGACGTTTTTGCCGAGAGAAGGAGCAAGTCCAGCGATAGGTAAACGCGGTCAACTGGAGCGGGTTGATGAGATGAAATTTGAAACAATCGTGCCTGCTGGTAAAATTTTGGACGTGGTAAAAGCAATGCGGGCTGTGCATCCTTACGAGGAGCCTGCGTTTGATGTTATAAGTTTGAACGATGTTGAAAATATGTTCGGGCTTGGGCGGATGGGAACACTTGATAAGCCTGCGAAGGTTTCGGAAATCATCAAAAATATTAAGGCGGCGACCGGCTGTAAGGCTGTAGGGATTATTGGCGACGGTAAACGTCTGATTAAAAAGGCGGCGGTTTGTGCAGGGGTCTGCGGAAAAATACTGTATCAAGTAATTGGGGCCGGGTGCGATTTGTACCTGACTGGCGAAATGAAACATCACGAGGCTTTGGCGGCTCAGGAGGCTGGATTGACGGTTATTTGCCTGACTCATAGCGTTTCTGAACGATTTATGCTGAAAAAACTTGCTAAAACATTGCAAAAACCATTAAAAGATGTCAAAATCTGTGTCAGCAAAAAAGATAAAGACCCGTTTGAATGGAAACAAGTATGACAGAGCAGCAAGATGAAATTTTTGAAGAGCAGCAAATGAATGACGAGCCAATGGAGGCTATTGAAGTCGATAATACAGCTTCGGATTTTTCGGCTGAGACGGATGATTTTGAAGAACCGCAGCGCGTTGAACCAGAGGCTGAGCCTGCGGATTTCGAGGAAAATATGTTCGCTGAGGCTGGCGAAGAAGATGATGACGCAAGTATTGATTCGACGCTTGACGAAAAGGTCGAAACAACGGTGGAGTCTGTTATTGAGGCAATATTGTTTGCCAGCGATGAGCCATTGACCAAGGCCAGGCTGGTGAAAATTGCGGAACTTTCCAGCTCGGCGCAGGTTTCGGAGGCAATAAAGTCTCTCAATGCCAAGTATCGTGCTGGCAATTGCTCATTTCGGGTGGAACGTATCGCTGGCGGGTATCAGATGATGACGCTTTCGGTCTATAATACCTGGCTAATAAAGATGTTGAAGGTTAAAACCGACAGCAAGTTAACTCAGGCGGCACTGGAAACGCTTGCGATAATAGCATATAAACAGCCTATAATTCGTGCCGATGTTGAGGGTATCAGAGGCGTTGCATCAGGTGAAATGATACGCAGTTTGATGTATAAGGGGCTTGTCAAGATTGTCGGAAGAGCCGAGGTAATCGGCAGGCCCATGCTGTATGGAACGACAAAGAAATTTCTGGAAGTGTTTGGCCTTAATACACTTAAGGATTTACCAAGCGTAGAGGAACTCAAGAAACCAAGCTAAAATAATTTATAGTTTTATTGCAATTTGCAGGCATTTCTGTTATTTTTGTCACGATGAGTAAAAAAGCAAAAATCAATCAATTCAAATGCAAAGGCTGTTATTATTGCATAGATGTTTGCCGTTCGGGGTCAATAACAAAATCCGGACAGGGTAATCCTAAAGGCTACGACTATGTCGTCGTCGATGAGGCAAAATGCACCGGATGCGGTAACTGCTATACGGTATGCCCGGACTGCTGCGTTGATATCATAGAAACAGAAGAATAATATGCCGGAAACAATAGACAAAAAATCGTCAAGCGTAGGCAAAAAAGTACTGCTCAAAGGCAATGAGGCAGTCGCAGAGGCAGCGATTAAAGCTGGCTGTGATGCGTATTTTGCGTACCCTATCACCCCCCAAACCGAAACAGCGGAATATTTTTCCAAGCGAATGGTCGATCTCAACAGGATATTCATTCAGGCGGAGAGCGAAGTTGCGGCGATAAATATGGTTTTCGGCGCATCCGCTGCTGGTGCCAGAGTTATGACCAGCTCATCATCGCCCGGAATAAGCCTTAAACAGGAAGGTATATCATATATCGCAGGGGCGGAACTGCCGTGCGTGCTAATCAATGTCGTTCGCGGCGGGCCGGGACTTGGCAATATTTTACCGTCGCAGGCCGATTATTTTCAAACCACTCGCGGCGGCGGACATGGCGATTATCGCTGTATAACGCTGGTACCCAATTCGATACAGGAATGCTACGATATGACAATGGCGGCGTTTGACCTTGCCGATTATTACCGGATGCCGGTGTTTATTCTCAGCGATGGAATAATCGGGCAGATGGTCGAGCCGTTTGTTATGCATGAATATAGTCCGATGTTTGCGAATATGCCAAAGAAAGACTGGGCATTGACCGGTTGCAAAGGACGTGAGCCAAATGTTGTGCGAACGCTGTATATGAGTCCGGCTGATGGACTCGAACAGCTTAACCGCAGACTATTTGCAAAGTATGAAAAAATCGAGGCAGAGTACAGGGATTGCCAGCAGATAAGCTGTGATGGTGCCGATCTTATAATTATAGCTTACGGGGCGACATCAAGAATCGCCAAAGCCGCTATCAAGAAACTTAACAAGAACGGCAAAAAGGTCGGACTTTTCAGACCCAAAACTGTTTGGCCATGGCCTGGCCCGGAGCTTGTCGAACTTGTGAAAAATAATAAGAAAGCAAAATTTCTTGTTATCGAAATGAGTATGGGACAGATGATAGAAGATGTCAAGCTGTCGCTGATGGATGTGGTGAAAAAAGACTGGATTTATTTTTACGGAATGGGCGGCGGATGGTGTCCTACGCCGGAAACGATATGCGAGAAAGTCAACGAGGTGCTGGGATGAGTAGCATAATTAAAACTCAGCCTGAATCTATCGCCGATAAATCTACGCATTATTGCCCGGGTTGCGGGCACGGCGTAATGCTTCGGCTTATTGGCGAAGTAGTCGATGAACTCGGCATCCGTGAAGATATGATATTGACCGCACCGGTCGGATGCAGCGTCATACTTTATGATTATATGAATTGCGATGTTATCGAATGCGCACACGGCAGAGCGCCTGCTGTCGGGACAGCTATCAAACGCGTGCATCCTGATAAATTTGTGCTGGTATATCAAGGCGATGGAGATTTGGCGGCTATCGGAACAGCGGAAATTATTCATGCAGCCAATCGCGGTGAAAATCTTTCGGTCATATTTGTCAACAACGCGGTATATGGTATGACCGGCGGACAGATGGCACCAACAACGCTGATTGGGCAAAAGACTACGACAAGCCCATACGGCAGAACGGCTAAAGGGATGGGCAAGCCGATTCGTGTGTGCGAAATGATGGCGACGCTTGAGGAAACTAAATATCTCGAGCGAACGAGCATTCATTCGATACGCAATATCAACAAGACAAAGGCAGCGATAAAGAAAGCGTTTTTGAATCAGATTAACGGGATAGGATTTTCGCTGGTCGAGGTGCTTTCGATGTGCCCGGTCGGCTGGAGACTTAGCCCGCAGGAAGCGCAAGGCTATATCGAATCGCAGATGATAGATTATTTCCCGCTTGGCGTTTATAAGGACTTGGAATATTGAGCACTGAAAAAAATGTATTGATAGCAGGCTTTGGCGGTCAGGGCGTAGTGATGGCAGGCAATGTGCTTGCATACGCGGCTGTCGAGGCTGGCAAGAATCTGCTTGCGACGGTAAGCTACGGCGCTGAGATGCGCGGCGGCACCGCTCGAGCAAATATCACGATTTCCGATGAAGAGATAGATTCGCCTATAGTCGAGGTACCAAACGTCGCGATGATAATGAATGCCCCCAGCTTTGCGAAATATATCGAAACAATCGAGCCGGGTTCGCATGTGATTGTCAATTCCTCGATGATAGACGATGAACTTATCAAATCGAAAGACGGCGATTTAAAAATCACCAAAGTTGATGCTACGAACCACGCAATAAAAATGGGCAATATCAAAGTAGCAAATATTATTATGCTCGGGGTGCTTGTGAAAACCACTGGTATAATTGACAGAGATTCGATAATCAACGGCCTCCAGCGGGCATTCCGCAAGGACAAAAAGGGGCTATATTATATCAACGTACAGGCCTTTGAGATTGGCTATTCTACGAAATTATAACGAAACCAAAAGCAGAGGAATATATGAATCCAGACCAGATAACTATCGTTTGCCTCATTAAAGCTAAGAAAAATACAAAAGCAGCCGTGAAGCAGGAATTGCTTCGTCTTCAAGATATGACCCGGCAGGAAAAGGGTAATATAAATTATGATTTGCACATATCAGCGAATGATGATTGCTTGTTCATCATTTACGAAAACTGGAAAAATCAGCAGGCACTTGATAATCATATGGCTCAGCTATACCTGAAAAGTTTTATTGAAAAACAGGATGAACTGCTAGAATGCCCTATTGATGGTAAAATCTGCAAAATAATATGCCAATAAAAAATACCAGATACAGTTTAACGTCAAGACTTGGCGGAGGTTCAGGTTTTCAAACACTCAATATGACCGCGATGATTGATGTGATTTTTCTTCTGCTGATTTTTTTTCTTGTTGCGGCAAAGTTTCGGCCTGTGGAAGATTTTTTGCCGGTAAATGTACCAAGTCAGCGCGGCGGCGGATCGTCCCTTGCTGTTGAGCCATTGGAAATTTTCGTCGAGCAGGCTGGCAACGCATGCAAAGTTGCTATGGGTAATGAGACGGTTGAGATTACGGATTCATCCGGCAGGGATAGCTTACGCAGCGTGCTGGAAAACGTATTGAAATCACAAGGCAGATTTCTTAGCGACCCAGTGGAAATAGTCTGCGGCAAAGATGTGCTTTGGCAAAACGTCGTCGGTGTGTATGATATGCTCTACGGGGCAGGCTTGGGCGATATAAGTTTTCGGCTTGTGGAATAAAACACGGACAAGGTGTCGCGTACCTTATCGATCAATCTACGCCATCGATTCTTTTTTTGAAATTAAAGACAAAGATTACCCAATTGCATCTTTGCGATTTCATATTCATCGTCAATTGGCCCACCACCCTCATAAAATATAACTCGGAAGTCCTCGATAAATATTTTATGAACGCATTTTTATTATCTGCGTCAAAATAGTAGATTTTATCCTTAATTTTCTTGCAATCCCTGCTGATTTTGTGTAAAGTTGGCCGAGAATTTAATATTCAGGGCGATTAGCTCAGTTGGTAGAGCAGCTGACTCTTAATCAGCGGGTCACAGGTTCAAGTCCTGTATCGCCCATTCACGTAACCACCTGTAAATGCTTTATTTACAGGTGGTTTTTTTTATTGAATTTGACATTTTTTTTTCGTGCCGTATTACTTTTTTTATAACTATTTAATGTTTTACGGAGAATACGAAAATGAGTACAAAAAAAACGCCTGGAACAATCTACAAAAATGGCACCCACTAACGGGAATGCGCCAAAGCAAAGTGCTTCAGATGAAGCCCAAGGATAAGTTTGGCCTATAATCTTACTTTTAAAGAGGAAGCTAATCATAATGGCCAATGCCTTTTGCTTCCAGATAATAACTATGAATTATTGAATAGTACAACTTCACCGCCGTGTTTAACTTCGTAGGCCATGCTTTCTCCGGTTCTCTGCCAGGAAATATCGGCCCGGCCCTTATGCGTCATAATGTTCCCTTTTGCAAAATTTACGCCGGGGCAATCAGGCAAAAAGTTAATGGCTTCAAACCCTTCTTCCGCAGGCGAAATTCCCAATACATACTTAGCGAGAATGGTATTTATACATGCGCCCCAGCCATGTGCGGAATTATATGGGCTTGTACTAAAGTTCTCGCCCCAGGTCGGAGCGTTTCCGCTTAAACTATGGCCATAAAACTTTTTCAAGAGTTCAATCGCATTTTTAGCCTTACCATAATCAAATAAAACCCCGATAATTTTATCCGTCCAGCCGGGGCCAAAAACATTTCGTTCATTAAAATCCTCTTCAAGTAATCCTATCAAGCGATTTAAAGCCGCGGTTGCCATATCTTTTGTTATAATTCCATCGTCTACCTTTGCGGCCAAAAGCATTAAACTATTTGCATGAATTGAGCAGCTATTTTCCCTGTACAGGTCGAAATCGGCTGGCCAACCAAGAGGATTAATACTGGTGTCCGTTTCAGGGATAGCACTTTTATCAATCGGTTCAATGTGATCTACAAAGGCGCAGCTTTCCGGGCTGTAAAACCGTGCAAGATTAGGAGATATCGTACTGTATATTTTTTTGGCTAATTCTGCAAGGTAACCAGCAGAGATCTTATCGGCAATCATATTTGCGCGGTGTGCCGCAATAAACAGCAATGCATTTACAGGCAACGAATATGGCCTCTTGTCCAAATACGCCCAATCAATCCAATGCCAGGCACCCAACGGCGGCACAAATAAACCTTCGTTAGTAATGTTTTCTAAACAATATTCAAGAAATCCGACAATCGGTTTTTCCATCTCCTTTAAGAATTCTATATCCGCAGTGAGCATATAATAATCCCACAACGATATAATCCATGTCATTGTCTGATCGGGCAAAATCATAAAAGAAGCTTCTGCCGGGCCCATATTCCTCAATACGCCATTTGGCAATGCACTCTGACCGACAAGCCGTAAACTTCTTCTAAATAATTTCGTATCGCCGAAAGTATAAAATCCTGCAAGCCCTTCGACGCAAGCATCATATATCCACATTACCTGCTCTCGGTTGCAGCAATCCACATAACAATCCAGCATACATGTCCGGAGAGTTTTTTTTGATACGTCCCAGAACTTATTTAGGAGTTCATCTGAACAATTGAAATAATTCTCATTAATTGGATGAAAAACTCTTCTGAAAATCGGCTTAAATTTGCATTTCCCCTCAAAATAAACAACCACAGAAAGAAATCTGAAACCGCGAATGCCAAATGTTTCAAATGACGTTATTTCGCTTTTTGGAAAAAACATATCAGCGGCACCTTCGTATTCTTTACCAAACCCAACATCGCAAGAAGGTAAGCGGCCATCAGTTCTATTTACACTATAATATAATTCAACCTTTTCTACCGAAGAGTCTGTTTCGCATTCAAGCTGTATTTCCGGCCTGATTGGCATTGTCTGGCCTAAATCAAAACACAATATAATTGCGCTTTTATTCTCACTGACAAGATGATACCAGCCATTATTTTCTGTGCAGGCATTTTCAGCCTCGATGATTCGGGAGCTTTCAAACTTTAGACGCAGGTTATCACATTTCGGCCTAACATCATCGTCGGGAATAAACTTACCAGAAAATACGAGAGCACTAGAAGTTTCCTCCGCCGCAAGAAAATCAATGTCTCTGGCGGATAATATCAAGCTCGGATATGTGTTTGACTTGCCATAGGGCCACGCATTACGCCAACCCTGGTCATTATCTTCAAATATTTGCCATCCAGCAGGTTCCTTCCCATAATCAACGTGTTCCTGAAACCCTATGTGTGCCGTAATCATTGCCTCTACTGGAAGATACCAGTCAGCATATCTTACCTGCCATGAGCTGTCTGTTCGAACTCGCTTCAATTCCCCGGTCAAGTATGTAATGTCCGCCTGCAAAATAAGTCCCGGCCGCCCCCTGTTTATGAATTGGCCGGTAGATCTGCCGGGGTGATGCACCAGAACTGCAATATAGTTGTTGCCTACAGTAAGGTGGTCACTGATATCTAAAATATCAACTGGTTGATTTTCAGGATAACTGCGAATAGGGCCGCGTGATACAATTTTTCCATTAACCCAAAGGACATATCTTGCCCTTGCAGTAATTTGCAGTTTGGCAGATGAAACGACTTTCTCTAGATGAAAGGTTTTCCTGAAAGCATAATATCTATTAAGCAAAGGCGAGCAGTCGCTATGCCAGTCATAACCAACCCAGACTGTATCTTTGCCAAAGAGTTCCATATCGTTTCTCCGATTCCAAGCAAAATAATCTTATACAAAATGGTTTTAAGGAAATTATAGTCTTCCCGATGGCATTTGTATAGAAGTTACAATCTGAATAAAAAAATAGGAATGTCAATCTTTCGACGGACATTCCTATGACGTAACAAACTACAAATTATTCCTGCATCAACCACTGCCCAGCAAATTCAGCAAAATCAGGCATATTCACCATGCCGTCATGATTTAAATCCGCCTGCAATGGACCCGTATAAAATCTACCGGTATCATACTTAAACAAATCACCTGTACCGCCCGCAATATCCCAAGTGTATTGGTGGTTAGTTAACATCAAAACTTCGGTTTCACCTGTCAGACTATTAAGTCTTAGAATACGATCAATAGTATTATCGAACGTTATCGTAAATTGCAACGATGCCGACCCTGGAGCCAAACCGGCAGCATGCTTGAGATTACTAAGCATAAAATACTGATCTGCCGAATCATCGGTAAAAAATCCAATCAAGCCATTATTGGTGCTTCCGCTAGTGCTTATGCTAATGCTGACTATATGTGCATCCCCACCAGCACCTGCCGACCATCCATCAGTGCCCGTTGCAACACTGTTGCCGGGTCCTGGAATATAACGGACATCAGTACTCTCAAGATATCTCAGGCACTTACCAAGATTACCAACCATATTATTAATATTTTGCGCTTCAATGTACAATTGGCTGGTGTTATTATTGGCATCGACCATCGCCTCACCCACCAAATTATTATAGGTGAAATACGATATACCCTTGTAGCCATACGTTAAATGTGAAAATACATTCATGCGAAGATCAGATCCGCTTGGAACACGATAATTAACGCCATCGCCGTAGGATTGTATCCATGTCCAGTATGGGATATTCGCAATCAATGCCTTTCCTCGAATAATAGCCATGTTTGAGAAAAAGTTACTCAAAGTAGTACCATTAAGCAGAAATGGATAATTATCGTACATCAATATATCAGGATTTACGATACTTATGTAATCGTCAAGGTACTGGCTGTAGCTATAACTTCCAGATGGCGGTGTTGTACCATAGTAACGACTATCGGGTTGACCATCTGGAGTCAAATTGGTGTATACAAGCGAAGTTGGATACGTCTGTCGAAGCCAATTCTGCGCTGTTGCTAAAGTTTCCATCTGTAGCCGATTAGGCTCATCGTCAACAGTAAAGGCAGTATTAATATTGGTAATAAACCTGGAGACGCATAAAGCAATATTATTCTTCATCTGATCTGACACACCATCCACTGAACCTGAGTCAGCATGAACAAGCATATGCCAAGGCAATCCTATCTCCTCATCTTTTTCGAGAAACTGGTAAGGAGATTGGTATGTCCACGCCAAAAATGTTGAACAGTCCAAATTTAGATACACTGACGAATCAAACAGGCTCTGACCATACCATGTACCCTCTCCAACAGCGGCCATCGTCGTAAAATCATGACTGCGAATCCACTCTTTGCCGCGAGTATTTACCGCCCACAGCGTAGATGAAAGCAGACAAAAAAACAATAAAACCATACACAAATAACACCTATTTATTTTATTCATAGTTTTGCTCCTTAAACTACTAAAATCTTGTTAATCTGAATTTATACTTCTCTTTCAAAGACATCTCTGTTTGTTCTATTATTCCGTTAACCACTGCTGGGAAAAAATATCGAGATCACAAGCATCCACAGTGCCATCATTATTAAAATCTGCTGATAACACAACTGGGGTCGGGGCAGCAGCTATTCGAAAACCAAGATCGTCATAATACACGCCAGTTCGCACTTCAAAACCAATCATACCGTGGAGCCAAGTGGCACCGTGAATATAACAACCAGCCCAGCCTGGCATGTACTGATTCTCACCGGTACTGTAACGAACCTCACAAGCTTCCCAAAGATTGCCGCCCATATCAAGCGCACCATATGGCGATTTAGTATTCGGATATGAACCAGCATTTAAAGCGGCAGCTACCGCACCAGCATAGTTAGCAGAATTTGTCCCAGCCGAAGCACCCTCAGCAACAGGGGCAGTATCGGAACCGGTAGGATAGAACCAATAACCGGCATTGGTTGAACCACCCTTGTAGAAAGCAGCCTTTATCAACTCGTCTTCCGTTGGAAGGAAATATTTCGCATCTTTGTGGCGCCAGATATTCTTGGTTCCATCGCCGTTGTCCCATTGGTCCTCTACGTTAGGCCAAGGCTCAATATAACCCCAATCCATATTGTAAACACCGCCATCAACAAGGCCATTACCCCCTGTTGGGCATCCAGCATTAAGCCAATTTGCATAAGTTAACATCCTGAGCGTATTCACGCCGCCAGCGGCCATAGTACTTGTCAGACCCGTAGTGCTGCCATTAATAGAATATTCCATTGCAGCCAATTGCCCAACTGTGACTTCAGTTTTGCCCATTCTGTATTTGTAGGCGACATCGCCAAGCGTTTCGGTTGTATTCTGCCATCCATCCGTACCAGCGTTGCACGGATCACCCACCTCAACAAATTCAATATTAAAAGAGTGAGGCGTCGTAAGTGCAGGATTTGTTGTAACAAACTGATCCGCCTTAACGCCTGCAACCAACACAGCCAATAAAAATAGCAATACAATTACATTAGTCTTTTTCATTTGCGACTCCTGATTAATTTTCACTTTTACACCTAAAAAAAGAACTCGATTTCACACTTATGTGAATAAAACAATAATCTTCCATACACAACAGACTCAAAGATAACCCCCAGGTTAGTCCTGGGGGTTAAAAAAAGCAATACTTAACTGCGTTTTCTTCTGATAGCTAACATACTGCCAATTGACAGCAATAACATTGTTGCTGGTTCTGGAACAGAGGCAATGCGGAATCCTAAATCAGAAGCACTGGTACCCACACCAAAGCCGATTGTACCGCGAAGCCAAACGTCTCCATGAATATAACCATCATTCCAGCCAGGAATGTACTGATTGGTTCCAGAACTGTAACGAACTTCACAGGCTTCCCAAAGATTTCCGGCCATATCAAGCGCACCATATGGCGATTGAGTATTCGGATATGACCCAACAGCTAAAGCACCACCTACAGCGCCAGCAAAGTTAGCAGAATTTGTTCCAGTCGAGGCACCTGAAGCCGTCGGAGCAGTATCGGAACTGGTAGGATAGTACCAATAACCAGCATCGGTTGAACCACCTTTATAGAAAGCGGCTTTTACCAATTCATCTTCGGTAGGCAGGAAATACTTAGCATCCTTGTGACGCCAGATATTCTTTGTGCCGTCTCCATTATCCCACTGCAACTCTTCTGCCCATGGCTGAATGCCTGTCCAAGTCGTGTTGTAAACACCACCCTCAGCGTTAAGACCTTCACCGCCTGTTTTGCAACCTGAATTAAGCCAGTTTGCATACCACAGCATACGCATTGTATTCTGCCCGCCGGCTGCCATATTACTGCTAAGATTTGATGAGTCACCAGTAATTGAATATTCCATTGCCCAAATCTGGCCTACAGAAATTTCTGTTACACCAATTTTGTAGTCATAAGCAACTGCTCCAAGAGACTCAGAGGTATTCTGCCAGCCAGTAGTCCCAGCGTTACCCGCATCACCAACCGTAACAAAATCAATATTAAAATTGTAAGCTCCGGTCCCGCTAGGGTTATTAGTGGTGAACGTATCCGCACGAGGTAACCATTTACAACACTGGCAGCGATGCACAGTACTTCATATCGAATTTCCGTCTTAAATTTGAGGGAACTTCGATAGATTCTGGTGAGAATCTCTGGATAGATGATGTATCGGTAACCGCACTTTACTAAGGATTAAATTGG
>CAMDDF010000054.1 GCA_945890885.1 Candidatus Kuenenia stuttgartensis
GACGGCAAAAGTCAGGTAACTGTTGAATACCACGATAATAAGCCCAAAAGGGTCCACACCGTCGTCGTATCAACTCAGCACGATGATGGAATTCCATACAACAAGTTAAAAAAAGAAATTATCGAAAAAGTTATTCTGCCTTGCCTGCCTAAGGGGATGGTGGATAAGAAAACCATTTTCCACATAAATCCCACCGGAAGATTTGTTATTGGCGGCCCCAAAGGTGATTGCGGCCTAACTGGACGAAAAATT
This sequence comes from Candidatus Kuenenia stuttgartensis, assembly GCA_945890885.1. Lineage (GTDB taxonomy): Bacteria > Planctomycetota > Phycisphaerae > Sedimentisphaerales > CAMDDF01 > CAMDDF01. The sequence goes on from CAMDDF010000054.1 coordinate 253, forward strand.
ATCGTCGATACTTACGGCGGAAGAGGCTCTCACGGCGGCGGAGCATTCAGCGGAAAAGACCCATCAAAGGTTGACCGCTCAGCAAGCTATATGGCAAGATACATCGCTAAGAATGTTGTAGCGGCTGAGTTGGCAGATGCATGCGAAATACAGCTGTCATACGCTATCGGAGTAGCTGAACCGATTTCGATACTTGTTGACTGCGAAGGTACCGAAAAAATATCGGAGTCAATCATTGAAAAGCTCATAAAAGAATTTTTCCCGATGACCCCTAAGGGCATAATAAATTATTTGAAGCTCAAACGCCCGATTTACAGGCATACTGCCCACGACGGCCACTTCGGCGATGATCACGAAGACTTTACATGGGAAAAAACGGATATGGCTGGTAAGCTGCGTAAGGCTGCTGGCCTGCCGCCTCTCAAAAAATAAACAGCAAAAAAACTATAAATCAAAAAAGATGCGGGTTAATTTGGCCTGCATCTTTTTTTTATTTTTGAAATGGCTTTAATGCCCGTTCGAATATGCCTAAAGAAAAAGCGATTGCGACACCGTAATTGGTGATAGGGACATTGTGCGATTTGCATTTCAGAATTCTCGAAAGCATTTCACGCCTGTTAGACATACAGCCGCCGCACTGGATAACGAGCTTGTAATCAGAAAGATTTTCTGGAAAATCGTGTCCCTGGGTGGTTACAAATTCAATATTGGCGCCGGTATATTGCCTTATCCACCGCGGAATTTTAACTCTGCCGATATCGTCAGCAATTGGGTGATGCGTACATGATTCAGCTATCAGGATTTTGTCGCCGGATTTTAAGTTGTCGATTGCCAGTGCGCCATTAACAAATTCATTCAAATCACCATTTAATCTTGCGAAAAGTATCGAAAATGATGTCATTGGAACAGAATCAGGGGTATCACCGGACACCTTAAGAAAAGCTTGTGAATCCGTTATAACTATTGCGGGCGGCTCTTTCAAGCGATTGAGAGCATCGCGAAGTTCACGTTCCTTTACAACAATACAATAGCTGTCATTATCAAGCAAATCACGAATGGTCTGCACCTGCGGCTGAATAAGCCGGCCCTTGGGAGCCTCTTTGTCAATCGGAACAACAAGAACAGCTAATTGGCCTGGAGCAACAAGGTCAGCGACAACAGATGAAACCTCTAAAAAATCCGGCGGTGTTATTTTTATCAGAGCTTGTTTTAAATCCGTCAGACCCTGGTTTTGGGTTGCAACTGTATAAACAAACGGGATTTTTAGTTGATTGAGTTTTTCAAGTAATTCCTCTGATGGCGACTGAATGTCGGATTTATTGAAAGCAACAATTGCCGGTGTTTTATTAGCCGCAAGGGTATTCAGCACGCCCTGCTCAAATTCCGTCCATTGCCCCTGCGACACGACAAGGATCGCAATATCTGCACGATCGAATATCTGTTTTGTTTTGTCGATTCGTTTCTGACCAAGAGCGCCAACGTCATCAATGCCTGCGGTGTCTATAAACAGCACTGGCCCTATCGGCAAAAGCTCCATCGGCTTTTCGACAGGGTCAGTCGTTGTGCCTGCAACATCGGAAACGATTGATACAGATTGTGCGGTTATGGCGTTCAGCAGCGATGACTTGCCGACGTTGCGCCTGCCGAATATTGCGATATGTAATCGTAATGACTTAGGCGTGTTTCTCATTTTCATTTCGCTTCATATTATATCCCAGTTTTGTTACCGCTTCAGGAGAAATTATTTCCCCGAATTGCTCCTCGGTTAGAAATTTTCCTTCGAGAGCAACTTGCTTTACTGATTTATTCTGTTGTGCTGCTTGCTGCACAATTTGCTGTGCCATCTTATAGCCAAGTTTTTCGACAAGACAGGTAACTACAGCAGTAGAATTATCAATATGCTCTTTGCATTTTTTCTCGTTCGCAGTTATTCCATTGACACAATACTTTCCAAGAATAGATGCCGCATTTACAAGCAGCGTAAGGCTATTGAGTATGCTGTCTGCAATAAGGGGCATAAACTGATTCAGATCAAGATTGCCAGCAGAGCAGGAATAAAAGATTGCGTTATCGTAAGCGTTTACCATTATCGCCGCCTGACTAACTGCTTCGGGGATAACCGGATTTACCTTGCCAGGCATAATTGATGAGCCTGCCTGACGTGGCGGAAGATTTATTTCGCCAAAACCCGCATCGGGGCCCGACGACAGGAGACGTAAATCATCTGAGATTTTAAGCAGATTTGATGCAAGAGCTTTTAATATTCCGCTTACTTCAACAAAGACATCCGTGTTTTGCGTTGCTTCAATCAGATTTTCCGCACGGGCAAGCGGCAGGTTTGTAATATTTTTAAGCTCACCTACAACCGCAAATATATATTTTTGCGGAGCACCAAGCCCTGTACCAATTGCAGTTCCGCCAAGATTGACTTCGCGGAGTCGTTCGGCACATTTATATATTCGCCAGCGGTCTCTTGCAAAAGCCTGCGCATAGGCGGAAAATTCCCTGCCAAGCGTTATCAGAACCGCATCCTGTAATTGCGTGCGGGCAACTTTTACAATATTGGCAAACTCTTTTTCCTTTTGCTGAAATGATTCAGTCAAAGCAACGACAGCACTTTCAAGTTCACCAAGTAGAATTAGGGCTGCAACTTTAACTGCGGTTGGATAGGTGTCATTTGTAGATTGATGAAGATTTATTGTTTCAATTGGATGAATATATTCATATTGGCCTGGCATTTTCCCAAGGATTTGCAGTGATCGGTTGGCCAGAACTTCATTGACATTCATATTTGTCGAAGTGCCTGCTCCGCCCTGCAACGCATCAATTTTAATATGATGGTCAAGTTGGCCATCTATCATTTCTTTGCAAGCCATCGTAATGGCATTGAAAGATTTTTCGTCTATAAAGCCAAGAGAATAATTTACATTTAAAGCTGCAAGTTTAACCTGGCCGAAAGAATGAATTAAATATTTATGAACAGGCCGATTTGATAATGAGAAATTCTCCATCGCCCTTGCGGTATGAATACCGTAGAGTGCATCAGCAGGTATCTGCTTTGAACCAAGCAAATCTGTTTCTGTTCTGAAATCAGCCATTAGAAGTACATATCCCTTTGTTCGGTAGTTTTTATTTTTTCAAGCCTGTCGATTACCTTATTTTTGGTATCGGCATCCTGAAACTTTCCAAGTTCTGCTTTAATAAGAGCATCGCCCACTATCTTTGTCTGCGGCGAAGCATAATCAACAAGATATTCTGTAAGGGTTGTCAGTGCATTGGGCGTGCAATAGCGTTTTATGAAGCCTGGAATCGCAAATTCCATAAAATGCTCGCCTGTTCTGCCGAGACGATAACACGATGTGCAAAAACTCGGCACATAGCCGTCCTGCATAAGCTGCCTGATAACATCATCAAGGCTTCTTATATCACCAAGCACAAATTGTTCCTTTTCCATTACCTGGGCATCGCCGCATTCTGTGTATCCACCGATTTCAACTCTGCTGCCTGCGTCAATTTGCGAAACACCAAAAGCCATAACATCTTTTCTCAATTGAGGGTTTTCTCTGGCAGTGAGAATAAGTCCGGTATATGGAACAGCTAATCTGACAATTGCTACAAATTTTTTAAAATCGTCATCATTTACAAGATAGCCGGTGTTTGTATCTATTCCGGATGCTGGCTGAAGCCTGGGAAAGCTAATGGTATGTGGTCCGACGCCGTGATTTTGCTGTAAAAATAATGCGTGATTAACAAGCCCAAGCAGTTCAAAACGCCAGTCATATAATCCAAGCAGCGCGCCTATGCCGACATCGTCGCAGCCAGCTTCAAATGCTCTGCTGAGACCATCAAGGCGATAGAGATAATCGGATTTATTGGTTCTGGCCGGGTGAAATTTCTCATAAGTTTCGTGGTGGTATGTCTCCATAAAAATCTGATATGTACCTATACCGGAGTCTTTGACAATTTTGAAGCCTTCGATATCCAGCGGTGCGGCGTTAATATTTACCCTGCGAATTTCTCCTTTGCCGGACTTTGTCTCATATACTTTGCGAACAGATTCAGCAATAAAATTTGCATCGTATTCCGGGTGTTCACCATAAACAAGAATAAGCCGTTTATGCCCGACGTTTTCAAGAGCTACCACCTGTTGAGCAATTTCATCAAAGCTAAGCGTTCTTCGGATAGATTCTTTATTGGAAGATCTGAAACCGCAATATAGACAATCGTTAATACATTTATTGCCAATGTAAAGTGGTGCGAATAAAACTATCCGGTTGCCGTAAACTTTCTGCTTCAGCTCTCTGGCAGCATTAAAAATTTCTTCAAGCATATCTTTATCATCAACTGCAACAAGAACAGATGTCTCTTCAACAGTCAAAGCCTGCTTCGAAAGAGCCTTTGCGATAATCTCCCGAACAAGTGCTTTTGACTGAGCTGGCTTAGAAAGCAACCGCTCAAAAAAAGCATCATCGATAAAATCCTGTGCATATTTACTCAGTTGTCTTTTTTTAATTGACATATTATACACTTTTCCTTTGTTTATAACTCGGCGAATCTCCCCTGCCTTGACCGATTGTTCTTCCTATTGACAAAATCCGCCCTTTCATACAATTATGACATTGGGTGGCTGTTTCATTGATACATGCTTTTGCTGGATAAATTTCATACATACTGCGATATTTTATCGGCGTAACATTTGGCATAACTATATTTGCACCGCGCAACAATCCAAGCTCCCTGCCGTTTTCAGTGTTGAGCGTCGCAAGCGCAGTTGTGCTTGGAATATTTGCCAATGGACACATAATCCTCGCAAGAGCTATCACCTTATAAGTCATCAGTTCTGTATTCGGAACCTGCTGGCCTTGCATATCTTCAACTTCACTGTTTTCTCTGCCGAGCTGTGTTTTCGGATGTGAGATATAAGGCCCGCAGCCGATCATATCCAGACTCAGCCTGCCAAAGCACTCAATGTCGTCGGCAAGGTCTTCATAGCTTTGCCCTGGTATTCCTATCATAACACCACTGCCGATTTCATAGCCAATTTGCCGAAGCCTTAGCAGCATAGCAAAACGGTCAGATTTCTTGCCCGGCAAGGATGGATGTATCTTTTCGTAAAGCTGCTGATTGGAAGTCTCAAACCTCAGCAGGTATCTGTCGGCGCCAGACTTTTTCCATAAAGCCAGTTCCTCGTCAGTCCTTTCGCCAAGACTTAATGTAACCGCAAGAGCTGTTCGAGATTTAATACTACGGATGACATCCGCCATCCACTGGGCCTTTATTCCGTAATCCTCGCCCGATTGAATCACCAACGCCCCATAACCATAGTTTACAGCTTCGTCGGCACAACTAATAATTTCTTCGGCAGTCATACGGTATCTGTCGATGCTTGTATTTTCAGCATTAAGCCCGCAATATCCGCATCGGCGAATGCAATAATTTGAAATTTCGACCAGCCCCCTGAGATGAACATCATCACCGACATTTTTTTTACGAACATCGTCAGCTAGTTTCCAAAGCAAGCCAAGCTTAGCTGCGTTAGCCTCTTTGAGCCATTCTATGATTTGTTCTTTTTTCATTTTTGGACATTGGACTTTTAGAGCACTTTTCCAAGTTCGACAGTAAACGTACTTCCAACATCAGGCTGACTTTCAACTGAAACAGAACCATTATAAAGAAGAGCAAGTTTTTTAACTACCGAAAGTCCAAGCCCGCTGCCGAGGATTTTATGGGTTTTGGCATTTTTGATTCTGACAAAATCATTAAATAACTTCGCGGACTCTTCTTCTGTCATTCCAATTCCGGTATCGCTTACTTTTATTATAAGTTTTTCCGAATCGTGTTTTATTGCCATATCAACTCTGCCATTATCCCTGTTATATTTAACAGCGTTTGAGAGAAGATTATTGAGTATTATTTCAATCTCATTGGCATCAGATGGAAAAATAATTCCCTTCTCAATATCCGCCTTGATAACAATACCTCTCTTTTGTGCTTCTACATTTGCAGTTTCAATACAATGCTGCGACAGAAGATTTATTTCGACCTGAGTTATTTCACGTTTCTTCTGTTTTGACTCAATTCTGGTCAGATCGAGCAAATCAAAAATAAGCTTCTTCATACCTTCAAGTCTTATCAGGCTTCGATCTATGATATGATCATAAGCGGACGTATTGTCGCCGAGATCACGATTTTTCATAATATTCAGATAACCTTCAACCGCTGCAAGTGGCGATTTAAGTTCGTGTGTCAGAACCGATATAAATTCAAATCGCAGCCTTTTCTTTTCCTCTGCAAGTTTTCGGGCCTGCCTTTGGAACATAAGCCGACCTGAAGCCTTTTGAAGCATATTTTTCAGTTCAGCCGGGGTAAAAGGCTTAGCAAGAAAATCATATGCTCCATTTTTAGTAGCTTCAACAGCAGTATCGACAGACGCATAAGCGGTTATCATAATAACAAGCATATCAGAATTTTTAAGCTCAAGTTTTTTCAGCAGTTCAAGGCCGGTCATACCTGGAAGTTTGTGATCAAGCAAAAGAATATTAGGCTGGCTCTGCTGGATAATCTCATATCCCTTTTCGGCAGTGCCGGACTGCGAGACCTCGAAACACACCTGTTGCCCAATATCAGGCAGATCAATGATGCAGTCCCGCAATGCCCTGGTAATACCAGTCCGCATTCCGGGCTCATCATCGATAACCAGCACCTTGAGAAGTTCAGGCATTCTTTTCCTCCATTAGCCGCTGAATCTCGTGCTTGAGCTGTTCGTAACGTATAGGCTTTGACAAAATAGCATCCGCTTTTATCCACGAATGTTCTTCTGGTGTTTTTGCCTCAAAATCCATACCGGTTTCGCTCATCACCGAAGTTATGATTATCACTGGTGTAGCTGGATTTTTCTTCTTAATGTGATACGCAAGAGCAAAACCTGCATCGGCACTTTCCATCATCAGGTCAAGAACTGCCGCATCTACTGTCACGGTTTCAAGCAGCTTCTCAGCCTCCTTCTGGTTAGTTGCCCTAATCAGATCAAAATCTTTCTGCATCATTATTTCCATTTGGTCGAGGAAATCCGGATCATCGTCAACGATTAAAACTTTTTTTAGCATTTTTTCATTTCCCATCAAAATTGATTACTTTCTGGTTAAACCTCATTGCTTGTTTCATTATTCTGCTTTGGCAGTACAACTGTAAAGGTCGTGCCGGTCGGTCCTTTTTCCGGGTTGGCATTTGACTGAACTGTAATATCACCTCTGTGCATTTTCACAATGCCGTAAGTTACTGAAAGGCCCAATCCGGTACCAAGACCAATTTCTTTTGTAGTAAAGAAAGGCTCAAATATTTTCGGAAGATTCTCTTCCGGAATTCCGTTGCCGGTATCAATTACTTTGATACACAACATATCATCTTTTTCGCTCAAATCGATAGTAAGTTTTCCGCCAGCGGGCATTGCATCAACTGCATTGCTTATCAGGTTGACCAGAACCTGGTTTATCTGGTCGCTGTCAATATAAGCAATATTGTTCGTAAGATTATTGACCACCGTTATATCGATACCATCATGAGCGGGCATTACCTGAATATTCTTTTCGACAAGGCGATAAATATCCGTCGGATTAAGAAGTACCTTATTTCTCCTGGCAAAATTAAGCAAGCCTGCGACAATCTTTTTGCATTTATCTGCCTGCTCAGCTATTACTTTCATATCTTCTGCCATCTGCGGATTATTTTTGTGTTCCTCAAGGAGCAGATTTGCATACATAAGAACAACGCCAAGCGGATTGTTCACCTCGTGAGCAATACCAGCGGCAAGCTGACCCATACTAGCCAATTTTTCAGACTGCATAAGAGCTTCCTGCGTGCTGGCAAGCCGAGTATTTGATGTTGCAAGCTCCTTAATAGTCTTATGAAGCTGTTCGATTGTATACGGCAAACACATTTCGCTTTCTGCAAGACCCTTTATAATCGCCACAGCGTGTTCACGGCAGGTATTGTAGCCGCATGCGCCGCAGTTCAATTCATCTTTGGGGCTGAATTTACCCATCCTGTTCAACACCTTATTAAGGTCTTCAATAGGAGGTACAGGAATACGCATCCTCTGGTCGTAACTTTCAAACTCTCTTGAAAGGTCAAGACTGTCAAACGATTCAATATCCTTGAGCCATTTTTCCTTATCCAGCTGGGCTATTCTTGAGTGAGCAAATTTGCTTATTTTCGATCTTCTGCTGAAAAGCGGGCTCGTACTTGTCATTCCAGGGCCCATCATACAGCCGTTGCACGCAAGAACTTCAAGCAGCCTGACTTTAAGATCACCATCCTGATATTCCTTAATGGCATCGACAAAATCTCTGCCGCCCTCGACAGCCACTACCTGACCATAGACAAGGTCTTCCTTAATACCAGCAGCCTGAAGGAGTCCTTTTCCAACGGGAAAAATCGCACCAACACCAGCATAAGGCGGATCAAATTCCGACGGTACTACACTTTCAGGAGCAATTTTTTGTTCAGCCAGCATCTCACTAAGTTCAGAAAACGTCATCACAGCGTCAATTTCATCAGGAATATTTTCACTGGCAGCTTCACCTTTTTTCGCTATACAAGGCCCGATGAAAACAAACTTCAAATCAGGGCTATACAGCTTCTTCAATGCCCTTGCAGTTGCTATCATCGGCGAAACTATCGGAGCAAGATTACCAACTAGATCGGGGTAATACCGCTCAATGTAAGCAACAATAGCTGGGCAGGTGGTAGCGATAAAACTGCAATTTTCACCTGACTCATCAAGAAGCTTTTTGAAGCGTCTTGCCACAAGGTCTGCGCCGAAAGCAACTTCATTGACCATTTCAAAGCCGAGCTTACGAATCATACCAACTACGTTTTTATAATCTATATCACAAAACTCAGCTGGGAAACTTGGAGCAATAATCGCTGCCACTTTATTCTTGCTTGCAAGAAGTTCAGCAACCACAGGCTTGGAATCAAGAACCTTCTTAGCTTTCTGACTGCAAACACGAACACAGTTTCCACAGCCAATACACCTTTGTGGCATAACTTCCGCCTGGCCTTCTACTATGCGAATAGCCTTGGCTGGACATTCGCGCACACAGGTATAACATATCCTGCAATGCTCTTTTATGGTAGTAACCAAAGGTATATTATCAGGATTTTTCATCAAAAAACCTTATTGAACGACCTGCCTCTTTGCATATTTCGTATGCAGCAGTTCATGGCTCTTATGGCCCAAAGGCTCGCCAAGAAATTCCTTATAAAGTTTCAGCACCGACTCATTCTTATGAGAAACACGGATAGGCTCGCTCTTGTCGATCTTATACAGACCTTTCATTCTCGCGATAACTGCATCGGTATTTGCATTGAACGGCTGGCCGCCTCCGGCGATACATCCGCCTGGACAGGTCATCACCTCAATAAAGTGCAGGTCATTTCTGCCGGCACGAATCTGTTCGAGCAAATTTGCAGCATTGCTGAGACCGCTTACAACAGCTACACCGATTTCGAGGCCATTAATTTTAACCTTGGCTTCTTTAACACCCTTCATGCCGCGAACTTCCTTGATATCAAGCTCTGCCATTTCCGTACCGGTAAGCAGGAAATACGCCGACCTGAGAGCCGCTTCCATAACACCGCCGCTTGCTCCGAACAATTTGCCAGCGGTTGACCTTTGGCCGAATGGATTGTCAGGCAGAGATGTCGTAAGCCCGTTCATATCAACGCCGTAAAGCCTTATAAGCTCAGCAAGTTCCCTTGTAGTAAGAACAGCATCAATGTCCTGTACCGCTCCGCGTCCCATTTCGGGCCTTTCAGCCTCAAATTTCTTAGCTGTACACGGCATCACAGAAACACTAAAGATTTTCTTGGGATCAATGCCGTTTGTCTGAGCGTAATAACTTTTAATTACCGCACCGAGCATCTGCTGGGGACTCTTGCACGTTGACAAATTATCAATGAAGTCCGGATAAAACTGTTCAACATACTTTATCCATCCAGGTGAACAGCTTGTCATCATCGGAAGCTTTCCGCCTGTTTTGATTCTTTGGACAAGTTCAGAACCTTCTTCCATAATTGTAAGGTCAGCCGAAAAGCTGGTATCAAAAACTTTGGCAAAGCCAAGTGTTCTAAGTGCCGCTGTCATTATCCCATCAATATCTGTACCAGCTTTAATACCGAACTCCTCAGCAAGGCTGACAGAAACCGCTGGAGCGTGCTGAACAACCACATGCAGATTCGGGTCTTTCAGTGCATTTATCACATCTTTAAGATAGCTTTGTTCCCTCAATGCACCCGTCGGGCAAACCATTATGCACTGGCCGCAATTGATACAGCTTGAAACATTAAGGCCCTGATCAAATGCGGTGCTTACAACAGTAGAGCTTCCTCTGCCGGTAAAGTCGATAGCTGAGACATTCTGCACTTCTTCACAAACCCTGACACATCGCCCGCAAAGAATGCATTTGCTTGGATCACGAACAATAGAGGGACTTGAAGCATCGATTTTGTACTTATTTTTTTTGCCCTGATAAACCTTTTCGCGAACACCTAGCGTCGCCGCCAGAGTCTGAAGCTCGCAATTATTATTCCTGACACAATAAAGACAATCATCAGGATGGTCTGCCAAAAGCAGCTCAACAATAGTCTTCCTTGCAACCATAACTCGCTTTGAGTGTGTCTGAACTTTCATTCCGTTAAAGACTGGATACGCACAACTTGGTACCAGCCCTGGAACTCCTTCAACCTCAACGACGCACATTCTGCATGCGCCAGTCGGGGTCAGCCCTTCGAGATAGCACAATGTTGGAATCTCAAAACCTGCTCTTTTTAAAGCCGAAAGCAACATTTCTTCCTTGCGGGCTTCTACTGTTTTACCATTTACATCTATTGAAATCATTGTCTTTCCTTTTCTTTACTCAACTATAACCGCATCAAACGGGCAGACCTGTTTGCAATTTCCGCATCCGATACATTTTTCCTGAATAACATAATGCGGTGCCTTTCGTACTCCTTTTATAGCATCAACCGGACACTTCTTAGCACAAAGCGTACATCCTTTGCACTTTTCTTCGTCGATTCGGTAATGCAGAAGTTCCACACAAACACCAGCTGGACATTTACGTTCATAAATATGTGCTTCATATTCATCACGGAACCATCTAAGAGTACTCAGTACCGGATTCGGTGCCGTCTGTCCAAGTCCGCACAAGCTGGTATCCTTGATAACATTTGCAAGCCTTTGCAGATTCATAATCCCTTTGAATCTTTCAAGTGCCTGATTATGCGTTTCATTACGATGGCTCCTGGTGATAGCCTTTAGAATTTCAAGCATTCTTCGGGTACCTTCTCTGCATGGGATACACTTGCCGCAGCTTTCACGCTGAATAAAATCCATGAAAAACTTGGCGACATCGACCATACAGGTATCTTCGTCCATTACGACCATACCGCCTGAACCCATCATTGCTCCGACAGTCTTCAGTGATTCATAATCAATCTGGATGTCCACGTGCGAATTAGGAATACAGCCGCCTGACGGGCCTCCCATCTGGACACCTTTGAATTTTTTGTCATGCTCAATACCGCCGCCGACATTAAAAATAATTTCACGAATTGTTGTTCCCATTGCAACTTCAATCAGGCCTGTATTTTTGACCTTACCGCTGAGAGCAAAAACTTTTGTTCCCTTGCTTGTCGCAGTACCGATGGCACTGAAAAACTCAGCTCCTTTTTCGATAATCTCAGGAAGATTAGCAAGAGTTTCAACATTGTTGATAACCGTAGGATGATTGAAAAGTCCCTGAACAGCAGGATACGGAGGCCTTGGCCGTGGCATACCGCGTTTACCTTCAATACTGTGTATCAACGCTGTCTCTTCACCGCAGACAAAAGCACCGGCACCTTTTTTAATTATGATGTTCAGCTCAAAACCGCTGTTAAGGATATTTTCACCAAGCAAACCATAAGATTTTGCCTGAGCGATAGCCTCTTCAAGCCTCTTGATTGCGAGCGGATATTCAGCACGGATGTAAATATACGCCTTGGTTGCACCAATACCATATGCAGCAATTGCAATACCTTCAAGAAGACGGTGGGGATCGCCTTCAATAACGGCTCTATCCATAAATGCGCCCGGGTCGCCCTCGTCAGCATTGCAGACAAGATATTTCTGATCCGCCGCGGTACCCTGTGCGAATTTCCATTTTTTGCCCGTAAGGAAACCGCCGCCGCCGCGTCCTCGCAAGCCGCTCTTTTCGACAATATCGCAAACCTCCACAGGAGTATAATTGCTTACTGTCTTGGCAATAGCTTTATAACCGCCATTGGTGGCATATTCTTCAATGCTGGTCGGATCGATAATGCCGCAGTTTTTCAGCACAAGCCGAGTCTGAGGAGCAAAAAAGGGATGCTCATTTATCATCGGAACATTGTTCCATTTCTGGGACTGTGAAGCACTCTGCATCTGGAAGAGCGTCTGGTCAAAATCAGGCTGGGCATTAAATATCCCATCTAGTACCTGATTAACCTTTTCATGTGTAATGCGTTTGAACGCAAGGCGATTTTTGCCAGGCAACTGCACTTCCATGATCGGCTCTGCGGTGCAAAAGCCTATACAGCCTACTTCAAGGACTTCAGCATTGAGTTTCTTGTCAGCGATATATTTTTTGATAACTTTCAAAGTCTCGCCAGCTCCTGCTCCAAGTCCGCAGGTACCGGTGCCGAGGTAAAAATATGTCTTAGACAAATCCTTTTCTTTTAAAGGAATATTCAATTTGGGTTCGTTAATATTAATCATCTTGTGAGACCTTCTTTCGATAAGAATCCAGAATGTTTTTGATATTTTCAGGGAGGACGTTTGCGTGGAATTCACCCTCTATGCAGATAACCGGTGCCAGACCGCACACGCCGATACAAGCAACCACCTCCAGGCTGAATAGCCCGTCTTTAGTGGTTTGACCAGCATCGATACTAAGTTCCTGCTTTATTGTGTCAAGTATCTTTGCAGAACCTTTCACATGGCAGGCAGTGCCGCGGCAGACCTGTATAGTCAGCTTGCCGGGCTTATAGAATCTGAACTGATTGTAGAATGTCGCAACTCCATAAATCTTACTGGCGGAAAGCTTAAGGTGCCTGCCAACTTCAATAATAGCTTGCTTGGACAGGTATCCGTCAGCTTCCTGAACTTCCTGTAAAATCGGGATAAGACTGTCCCGCTTTGCATCAGGAAATTTTTTCAAAACATCTTGAGCTTTTGTAGATAACACTTTAAATCTCCGATACTATTTTTTGTTTACGAGCGAAATGCGCTACTTTTTCCAATGACATTGTAAAATCGACATTGTCCACATAGACATTGCCGGGAACATTTAATGGAACAGGCGCAAAATTTACAATCCCATTTACACCTGCTTGTATAAGTTTTTCTGCCGTTTCCTGTGCGAATGCACGCGGCACAGCAATAATCGCGATGTTGATTTTTTCAGATAATAAAACCGAGGCCATATCTTCGATGGAATAAACCCTGCAGCCGTGTATTATTCTCCCTATTTTGTCCGGATCCTTATCGAAGCATGCCTTGATAATAAGATTGGGCCGCCTTCCATGAAAAAAAGCCAGCACTGCTCTGCCGAGATTACCAATACCGACAAGAGCGACTCCATCGGGTTCATGTGAAACAAGGAACTGGTCAATACCCGCCTTAAGCTCTTTGGTGTTGTAACCGGTATTTGCCCTCCCCTGGGTGCCGATGAACATAAAGTCCCTTCGTACCTGTGAGCTGGTAACGCCGGCCATCTCAGCAAGCTGATGGGAAAAAACAGACATCTTCCCCTCTCGCAGCATCTCTTCTGCTAGTCTTCGGTAAAGACTTAATCGTTCGACAGTTTTTTCTGGAGTCACCATGAATCCCTTAATATAACTATCCTATTTGTTATTCAAATAACAGCGTTATACTTTTCACAATTATAGTACCATTTACATAGAAATAGTTCAATATTTTTTCGTCAAAAACAAAAAAATAATTGTAATTTTTTTTAAAAATCCCCCATCCTTGCCAAAAAACAGCCAAAATAGCTATATTAAAGTGAAATCCAGAGACAATCTTATACCATTCATAAAAAGTAATTGCGCTTAGTCTATTTTGCCGAAATAAGTCATGGTACGATACTTTTATTCAAGGAGATAGCCATGACAGTCAGAGAACATCACAGTACAAAGGCGTTGCTGGCATTATCACGATCGGAGTCAAACAAG
>CAMDDF010000055.1 GCA_945890885.1 Candidatus Kuenenia stuttgartensis
CTTTATGGAACTGGTAATATTTTTCCAGAGCGGTCGCCAGCAAATCAATCGCCGCACGGGTCTTTCTTTCCTTGATAGCGGTATCGACTCTGCTCGTAATGCCGACAGTGATAGTAACTAAAATCGCTATAACCGCAACAACTACGAGTATCTCGATAATCGTCAAGCCGGATTGTTTAGTTCTAATTTTCATTTTTATTAAAACCGCCGCTTCCTTAAGTTCCCCTCCTGCAAAGGAGGGGGTGGGGTGGTATTCTTTACTTTTCACTTCACACTCTGAAAGCCCTAAGCGCTAGCGCCGGGATAACTCACATTTTTCTGATTGCTGATATCTTTTCATATCGTGTCGCTTGCGCTCCACGCTGCTATTTTTAATCTTCATAATTCGTTACATCATCATTCGTGCCGTAAATGCCATCATAGCCCGCAGAAATCAGAATATAAGAATCCGCACGATATGGCCTGGTCTTGGTGCCAGTAAGCGGCACACTTGGGTTTGCAATCATTTCATTATAGAAATATTCTAATTCGGCAGTTATGGAAGCGTTTATTTTATGAGGTGTAGGAGGTGTAGACTCTTTCACGGCATTAAGTCTAATGATTTCTTCATTATCATAAATATCGTAGACGGAGTTGGGAATATCAGTAGTATCATTAAATTTGTTCACTACATTGGCTTTGTAATATAAAATCGGCGTACCGGCATTTCCACCTTTATTACCGCTTGGCATAGTTACCGTTGCTGCTTTATAAATATCAGTAATCACAGGTGCCGGATTAGCTCCGGTAAGACCTCCGAACTTGTCATATTTTCCAGGATAAACCTTTCCTGCTGCTACTGCACTTGCAGAGTATATTTGCGCAATATCAAAAATTGGCAAGTTGTCAGTATTTAAATATGGCCCTTTTCTTCTATCTAAACTATTCTCAAAGTCTGCTTGAACATAACTGGGGCTATACCCATAAGCTTCAAGTGTCCCATCTTCCGGATCATTCGTGTTACTTTTCGGATCAAATCCCTGCAAATCCCTACCCACAAGGGCTTCTGCTAGCTTTTGGGCACCACAAATAATATTAGTACCTGAACCGCCCTCTTTTGACTCTGGATATTCCCCATTTTCCGACTTAAACATTTCAAGTGATGTTGTAATGCTGTGAAACTGCGCCCTTTGCTTCATATCCTTTGCTATTCTGTTTACCTTGTTGAGCGCCGGAACAAGCAGGCCGATAATCAGCGTTATTACACTGATAACCGTCAGAAGCTCTACGATAGTAAAGGCTTTTGATTTTGTTTTCTGGTTTAACATTTTAATTCCCTTTCAAAAACGGATAATTTCATTTTAACTTTATTCTAATTTCTGTACTCTGACATCTATTTTACATTAACGACGTAATAATACTTATCATTGGCAGGAACACCGCCAGAACGATTGTACCAACGATCAAACCAAGCACGATAATCATCAATGGCTCAAGCATGCTCATCAAGCCGCCCACGAGAACATCGACTTCCTCGTCATAATTATCCGCTATTTTAAGCATCATTTTATCAAGGTCGCCGGTCTCTTCGCCCACATCGATCATATTAACTACAAGGCCGTCAACGCATTTGGTCTGCTTGAGCGGATTAGCGAAAGTATCGCCCTGCCGAATCGCGGCCTGCACTTTTCCAAGAGCATTTGCATACACCTCGTTGCCTGCCGTTTCACGCGTAATATTAATCGCCTCAAGAATAGGAACACCCGCACTGATAAGCGTCCCAAGCGTACGCGTCCATCTGGCCACTGACGATTTATACACAATATGTTTCATCACAGGCAACTGAAGCTTAATTTTATCAAGGATTAGCCTGCCAGTCTGAAACTTCCTCGCAAATTTTAAAAATGAAACAATCGCAAATGGAGTCGCAGTCATCCAAAGCCAGCCGTACTGAAAAGCTATCCAGTTGCTTATCGCCATAATCGCAAGCGTCAGCCCCGGCAACTTGCCGCCGGACATTTCCTTGAGTACTTCGGTAAACTTGGGCATAACAAAAAGCATAAGGCCAAGCACGATGCAAAAAGCCGCTGATATAACGAAAATAGGGTAAATCATTGCGCTCTTGATTTTCGCTTTAAGCTTCTGAGCTTTCTCCATAAAATCTGCAAGACGAGCAAGGATAAGGTCAAGAACACCGCCAACCTCACCCGCCGCTACCATATTCACAAAAAGACGATCGAATGCCTTCGGGAATTTTCCCAATGCCTCCGAAAGGGTTGACCCGCCTTCGATGTCATCGGCAACATATCCGATAACTTTCTTAAATGTACCGGGCTTTTGCTGTTCCTCAAGAATCCTCAACGATCGAAGAATCGAAAGACCCGCATCCTGAAGCGTCGAAAGCTGACGTGCAAACTGGCAAAGCATCTTAACCTTTACTTTACCGCCTGCCCCTCGCCTGCTCTTGGGCTTCGAAGACGCATCTGTTTTAACCTTTTTCGCTCCGCCTTTTACCTTGACATTGGTAGGAAAAAATCCCATATTCCGGATTTTACTGATGGCTTCTTTGCTGGAAAGAGCCTCGATAGAATTTTCAACTTCCTGTCCTTTGGCATCCAGAGCTTTATATTGATAAACCGGCATAATACACCTCCGACAATAATTATTCGAGGAATGTTTCCTTTATTACTTCCTCAATTGTTGTAAGACCATCATATATTGCAAGCAGACCATTTTGCCTCAGCAGTTTCATGCCCTGCTTCCTGGCCGCTGAACGTATTATATTTGTAGATGCGTTATTCATAATCAAATCGCGGATTTCATCATTTAACGTCATAATTTCATAAATACCCATTCGCCCGCGATAACCCGTGCTGTTGCACTGTTCGCATCCCTTGCCGTAATAAAATTTCTTGCCCTTGACATTTTCGTGCGTCAAACCAAGATCCATCAGCATTTCATCCGTCGGATCAAACGCCGTTTTGCAGCTGCTGCAAATTTTTCTCACAAGTCGTTGAGCGATAACACCTTCAACGGTTGCCGTAATAAGGAACGGCTCAAGCCCCAAATCGATAAGACGGGCAATCGTACTTGGAGCATCATTCGTGTGAACAGTAGTCAACACAAGGTGGCCCGTCAACGATGCCTGAATTGCGATTTGTGCCGTTTCAAGGTCGCGGCACTCACCAACGAGAATTACATCCGGGTCCTGACGAAGAATAGAACGAAGACACTTCGCAAATGATGCACCAACCTCAGCGTTAACCTGAACCTGTATAAGCCCGTCAATGTCATATTCGACAGGGTCTTCGGTCGTGATTAACTTTATTTCAGGCGAATTCAGCTCATTAAGTGCAGAATACAGCGTCGTGGTTTTACCACTGCCGGTCGGGCCGCAAACAATTACAACGCCATTAGGTTTATTGATAAGTTGGCGAACCTTACTTAAATCATCAGGCTGAATACCGAGCTTTTCGAGATCAAGATTCACCTGGCTCCTGTCAAGAACACGAAGCACCACGCTTTCGCCGAACATCGTCGGCAGCACACTTACACGAAGATCGATAGGATGGCCCTGAACCACAAGAGGAATTCTACCGTCCTGCGGCAAACGTCTTTCCGCAATATCAAGGTTTGCCATAACCTTTATTCTTGAACTTAAGGCAACCGCAATATGCTTTGGAGGAGGAACCATCTCATAAAGCACACCATCAATACGATACCTCATTTTATATTCTTTTTCAAAAGGCTCAAAGTGAATGTCGGATGCCTTATCCCTGATGGCCTGGAGAAGCACAAGATTCAAGAGTTTTTTAACCGGGTTAGACTCGGAAAGCTCTTTCAATTCTTCAAGGTCGATACTGGCATCGCGTCCCTGAAACTCAGCCAGCATTTTGTCTTCTTCAAGCTCGCCGATAAGATCGCCGATGCTTTCCTCTTCCTTCCCGTAATATTTCTTCAGTGCGCGTTCCAGCGCATCAACAGTAGTGATTTTGGCGGAAATTCTGAAACCCATCAAACGGGACAGGTCATCGGTAGCGCGGAAATTATCAGGATTGTCCATAATAACCGTCAGGTTATTACGTCGATCATCATACTCGACAGGTATTATCCGGTAAGTATTGGCCATCTGAGCAGGAATCTGTTTGATTACATTATCCGGAACATCCATCCCGTCTATGTCCACAAACTCCATACCCCGCTGGGCCGCCAGAGCTATCCTGACCTGCTCTTCGGTTATCAACCCAAGCTCTATCAGAATTTCGCCTAAAGGTCTCCCCTTGGAATCTTTCTGCTGTACCTCAAGACATTTCTGAATTTGTTCTCTCGTCAGAAGCCCGATCTTTATCAGGATCCTTCCAAGAGTCCGTCCTTTCAATTGTTCAAGCGGCGGCATTTTCGCCATAATTGAACCTCCTCAAATATATTTGCCAATAACCGGCATCTCACTATATTATAGTATCATAAAACCTTATTTTCAAGTCATTTAAAGATGTGACACTAAGTTTTTAAGACTAAACCACCGACAAAGCAAAGCCAATAAGACCGCCTAACCCCTTATTATGTGGAACATTAAATCAAATCTCAGCCAGCAGAACTATTTTTAAAATTATCAACCAATAACAAATTTTTC
The DNA here is from genome assembly GCA_945890885.1 of Candidatus Kuenenia stuttgartensis. Taxonomy (GTDB): domain Bacteria; phylum Planctomycetota; class Phycisphaerae; order Sedimentisphaerales; family CAMDDF01; genus CAMDDF01. The sequence goes on from CAMDDF010000055.1 coordinate 4,613, forward strand.
GCTTGTTCAAGAATTCACATACCATGTCCAGCAATTTATTCGGGAGATCACAATTGAAGCCGAGTCGCGGAAGCGACCGGATAAATTTCCGATGTCATCCCGAGTGAGCGAAGCGACGAGGGATCTATCCTTTGACTAAAAACTCCAGACTAACCACTAAAGACTTTTTCCTGTCATCCCCGCACATGCAGGGTTACAAAAAAAAGTAACCAAAGGCGACCTATAAAACTGGAATAAAATCACCAAATGAAACGATGCGATATCAGCTCTTTTTTTATAGACAAAAAGCCGATTATACCATAACATTGATTCTTTCTATCAATCATGAAAGTAAGGTATAGTTTAATGAAGACAAAATTTTATGTTGCTGTAACAATTCTTATCCTGATTGTTTCGGCAGGAACGTGGGCACAGCCGACTGTTGCCCAAACCCCCGCAGACCAAAACCAAACAGCAGCACCCGAACCCAGCAGCTTGTTCAAACAAACGCATAAAAAAGCCCTGTCGGGCGATGCCAGGTCCCAATATAATCTGGGAGTGATGTATGCCGACGGCGCAGGTACGCCGCAGGACTCCAATGAAGCCATTAAGTGGTTCACCAGATCAGCCGAACAGGGGCAAGCAGAGGCTCAATTCTTTATGGGCGTAATATATTTCGAAGGTCGGGGCGTGCCGCAGGACTACAATGAAGCCTTCAATTGGTACACCGTAGCCGCCGAACAGGGACTTGCCGAGGCCCAGCTCAGTCTGGGTGTAATGTATGGCACTGGCGAAGGCATGACGCAGGATTACAAGAAAGCTTTCAAGTGGTATGCCAAGGCAGCCGATCAGGGACTTGCCGAGGCCCAATACAATCTGGGCGTAATGTATTCCAAAGGTCAGGGTGTGCCTGAAGATGACAAGGAAGCGGTCAAGTGGTACACAAAGGCCGCTAAACAGGGATATGCCGATGCCCAATTCAATCTTGGCGTGATGTATCTTGAGGGCCGGGGCGTACCTGAAGATGACACAGAAGCAGTCAAGTGGTACACAAAGGCCGCCAAACAGGGGTATGTCATGGCCCAATTCAATCTGGGCTTGATGTATTATAATGGAATAGGTGTGCAGCCGAATGACAAGGAAGCCCTCAGTTGGTACACCAAAGCTGCCGAGCAGGGAGATGTACTGGCCCAACATAATCTTGGCGTAATGTATGCCACTGGCGAAGGCGTAACGCAGGATTACAATGAAGCCCTCAAGTGGTACACCAAAGCCGCCGAACAGGGATATGCGGCTGCCCAGCATAATCTTGGCAAAATGTATTGGAATGGGCACGGCGTACCGGAAGATTTCGTACAGTCATATAAATGGCTGAACCTTGCCGCAGCTCAGGGAAATGAAACGGCAAAAGAAGGACGGGATGCTTTAAGAACATTGATGACCCTTTCGCAGATCGCTGAAGCCCAGCGAATGAGCAGCGAGTTCCGTCCCAATATCAAAAAGTAGGATTACTCGATTGCTATAGTTCCCCGATTTATCCAGCAGATTCAAACCCCGCAAGGGGAAGGCCGTCTTTTTCATCAATGTGGAAAATTGTAAATGCCTGTAAAAATAAGCTGTGCTGCCAAGGCCGCAAGTACCAGTCCGGTAAGTTTGGTAAGAATTCCGATTCCTTTTGCTCCAAGAATCCGTTCCAGTTTCGTTGCCAATAACAACAGAATACCTACTAATATGATAGCGACAAACAAAGCGGCACTGGCGACGAGTTTTTTTGAGCCGGTAATTTCGGCACCAAGAACAAGTAGAGTTCCGGTTGTCCCTGGCCCTACGGTAAGTGGCAATGCTAACGGCACAACCGCTATATCCTGTGACTCCGATTGAGTCTGCTGTTCCTGACCCTGAACGAGTTTTACCGCTGAAATGAATAATAACGCACCAGCACCTATCTGGAACGATTGAATGGTAATACCGAGTAGATCAAAAATAATATTGCCAAAGTAGAACAAAACAAAAGCAGTAATAAGTATTGCCAGCGTAGTGTGTACGACAATGCGTCTTCTGGCCTCCTGTGTGAATGTTCGCGTCATAGACAAAAACATCGACATAACGAAAAACGGCGTAAGCAAAAAGAACATCCTGATCAACGTATTTACAAATAAACTTACCATAATGACTCCATAAAAACGGCACACTTGGCAGAACCATCTGCCACTTCTTAATTCAAAACTTGCACTTTATTATAGACTTTTCCCTCGATTTTAAAACAAAGAAATTCGCAGCCGAAAAATCTTAAAAAAAAGCCCCAAAAGCACATAAGCACTTTCAGGGCATTGTATTGCTAAACTCTGCTCAGTAGCAGGCGATTATTTTCTTCTGGCACCTGGTCTGCGTGATGCGCCGCCAGCTCCACCGCCTGGCCTGCCGCCGCCGAAGGATTTTCTACCACCACCGCCGCCGCCTTTTTTGCCCGACCATGCCATTTTCGGCAATGCGTAAGATTTAATACCAGCTTCCGATGTTGCTGGCGTAAAACCTGCATAATCAAAACCATGGTATGTCTCAAATTTAAATTTCTTGCTGATAAACCGCTCAATTTTTTTGATATGGTCTTTTTCGTCATCGCTAACGAATGTTATCGCGTCGCCGGTAGCTTCTGCCCTGCCGGTTCTGCCGATGCGGTGAATATAATCCTCTGCATAAGCAGGCACATCGAAATTGACAACGTGACTTATGCCGCTGATGTCGATTCCTCTTGCTGCCACATCCGTAGCAACCATCACCTGAAATTTACCCGCACGGAAACCTTCCATAGCCTTCATTCGCTGGCTCTGTGATTTATCTGAATGCACGGTAACAGTTTTTACGCCTGCGTGATCGAGTCGTCTTGCGATTTTGTCGGCTCCGCGTTTTGTGCGTGAGAAAACCAACACACTGTTCATCTCGCCGTCATTGAGCATATGCACCAGCAAATCGGTTTTCTGCTCAGCCTTGACGTGATAGACGTGCTGTGTGATAGTTTCAATCGGATTGCGCTGCTGGCCAACCACTATAATTTTCGGGTCAACCTGAATGCTTGTCGTCAACGCCTTTATATCGTCAGACATCGTAGCTGAAAACAGCAGGGTCTGACGTTTTTTCGGCATTACGCCGACGATTTTGCGTACATCATTGATAAAGCCCATATCGAACATACGGTCTGCTTCGTCAAGAACCAGCACCTCGATACTCCGCAGGTCAAGGCTCTTGCGATTCATATGATCCATCAGCCTACCCGGCGTGGCAACAACTATATCGACTCCTTTTTGGAGTGCTTTGAGCTGGGTCTGAATGCTGACTCCGCCGTAAACGGTCAGACTTTTAATCTGCGTAAAGCGTCCGTAGCCCTTGAGAGCGGTTTCTATCTGTACAGCTAACTCGCGGGTCGGCGTAAGAATAAGAGCTTTGATAACTGGCTTTTTGCTGCGTGGTTCGTGGCATAGCCGATTGAGTATCGGCAGCACAAACGCTGCGGTTTTTCCGGTACCGGTCTGCGCACAGGCAATAATGTCCTTGCCTTCGATTGCGGCAGGGATTGCCTCGGCCTGAATTTGTGTTGGTGCTGTGTAGCCGGTAGCAAGGATACCCTTTACCAGCGGGTCGGATAGACCAAGAGATTTGAATGGCATTAAACTTTTCCTTAAACATTGTTTCAAAATTAAACTACTAACATAAAAGCTGTCAGTAAGCGTGAACTGGGGCATGTAAAAGATGCTGGGTTCTGTCATCCCGATACGATTCCTAATAGACTTTGGCAAGATTATAGCATAGCAAAATCGGAAATACAACAATTCTTTTAAAACAGGTGACATAAAATTCCGGAATTTCCAAATCCATATTAAAAATGGGGTAAAAAATTGGGAAAATTACGGTTTTTTCGGAAATTAAAAAGGCAAGATAGGCGTTTTTAGTGTTGCCAGCAAGCTTTTTGGGGGTAGTGATGCGACACTAAGTACGATAAGAAAATACATTAAAAACACTGTAAGTGTTTTTAATGTAAGATGTTAGAGCACAGAATACAGATTACAGAAAAATCGTGATTTTGAGGGTAAAAATCATCAAAAAGCGCGCGAAAAGACGTGGAAAGACGTGAAAATCACGAAAAATGAATAGTAGATATTGTGGATTGCTCAATGTGGCATAGTCAAGTGGGAAAATAAAATTTTTTCCAGATTTTTAACTCATAAAACGAAAAGTGGGCAATCCGAATATATCGGAATGCCCACCTCAATTTTTGCGGATTTTATAGAGTTTCTAAGCCAGTATATCCAGCGTGATAATCGGTTCATCAATTATAATAGACTGGGGTATGTCGAAAATAGAATTTTCCATGTTCAAATCTATTACAAGAGGCTCTTGAGTTTCAACCGGGATTTCCATGGGGGCCGTTTCAATTATTTCATCTGAAGGTGCGATAGGTTCTGTGATAAGCCCCTCTTCGGGTAGGGTTGATTCTGTCGGAATTTCTTCCGCAGGCACAGCTTTAAGCTCATTATAGATCGCCAAAAATTTCTCATAAGCCTTGCCATTGCCGGAGGGCTCAGATGGCTCAGGCAACTGGACACCTTCAAGCTCATTATCGTGGGCAATTCTAAGCCGTAAATCAGCAACACCTTTGAAATGCCCCTCTGCTAAAAGTTGTAACACGCCTTTGAGATCCTCTTGCGGTTCTGTCGGCTGTTCGGTGATCTGGTCAGCCGTTATAGTTTGCTCTGCTTCAGGTTCAGGTTGACGAATTTTCTCGGGCTTTACAGGAATGTGGTTTAATTTTGGTGATACAGAATCAATATTCATCGCTTTCTCCTTATTATTTGATGTTATTATCAAAGATATTATCGAATGTTAAAACTAAAACTTAAGAAAAAATAAAACGGCAGGGCTATTTTTTTACAACGAATCACACGAATTGACTCGAATTTTTTTATTAATCACAGATTACGCAGATTTTAGAGCATAGTATTGAGCTAGAAGATATCTCTCGTCGCTGCGCTTGCTCGATATGACAAAGGGGTATTATCCGGTCGCTTCCGCGACTCGGCTTTAATTATCAACCCCCAGAATAAATCAGGGGGCTAACGGATATCTAACCCATCAGTAACTCGTAGCCCGAATCGCCCTTACACATTCATTCGGCGTGTTTTAACCCCTTAAATTCCAAGTTTTTGGTTGAGAATCTGGGAAATCAGTTTGGGATTGCCCTGCCCTTTGGTTTTCCGCATGGCCTGCCCCATCAAAAAGCCAAGTGCTTTTTGGGCTTTCTTGGGGTTGTTCTTTGCATCATCGACGGCCTGCTCGTTTTCAGCAAACACCGCCTCAACAGCGGCTTCAATCTCGGCTGTATCATTTTTCTGGATAAGGTTTTTGGCCTGTGCTATCGCGTCAGGGGTTTGGCCCGTTGCGGCCATCTCTGCAAGTACAATATTGGCAGAGCTAGCACCTATAGTGCCCTCTTCTACCATTTTCGCAAGCTGGGCAAGTGCCTTTGCGTCAAAGCCAAGCTCATTGACTTTACAGCCTTTTTCGTTGGCAATTTTCAGGCCTGTCTGGGTAATCAGGTTGCATACACGTTTGGGGTCGCCGCCAGCGGATACCGCTTCGTCGAAGAAATCGCTAAGTGATTTTTCGTCGGTCAATACGCCTGCGTCGTAACTGCTAAGGCCAAAATTATCAATGAAGCGTTTTCGTTTTTCGATGGGCAGCTCGACGAGATTTTTTCTAATCCTTTCGAGGTCCTCATCCGTCCAGACTACCGGCACAAGGTCGGGGTCGGGGAAGTATCTGTAATCGTGGGCCTCTTCTTTTTCCCGCTGGAGGACGGTCATCTGTTTATCATCATCCCAGCCGCGAGTGGACTTGTTGCCCATCTTCAATGTCTTGCCGGTTTCGATGAATTCGTCAAGCTGACGCTGGGTTTCATAAATTATACTGCGCTCGATGGTACGGAAGCTGTTGAGGTTTTTGACCTCGACGATTGGGGTTCTATATTCGATGCCGTCTTTGGTGATGGCAAGATTTATGTTCGGCTCAAACCGCATGTGGCCCTTTTGCATATCAGCTTCGGATACGCCGAGATAGCGGACGATTCGCTGAAGCTCAATCGCAAGGGCGCGGACTTCTTCTGCGGAGTTCATATCTGGCTCGGTAACGATTTCGAGCAGCGGAGTGCCTGCACGGTTGAGGTCAACCTGCGAGTAGTCGCCGCTGGTGTGGGTGTTTTTGCCTGCATCTTCTTCGAGATGGGCACGGGTGATTCGGATTTTTTTGGTCTGGCCCGATTCGAGCGGAATTTCGATGTAACCTTTATTGCTTATCGGCAGGTCATACTGGCTAATCTGGTAGTTCTTGGGCAGGTCAGGATAATAATAATTTTTTCTGTCCCACTTGGTGAACCTTGCGATTTCAAGATTTAAGGCCATCGCGGCAAGTATCGAAAATTCCACAGCCTGCTTGTTCATTACGGGTAATGAGCCGGGCATTCCAAGGCATACAGGGCAAACCCTGCTATTGGGCTGCTGAGCAAAGCTGAGGGCACAGCCGCAAAACATCTTTGTCTTGGTGCATAGCTGAACGTGAATTTCTAAGCCGACGATTACTTTGTATTTTATATCACTCATAATTTTAGCCAATTTATTAAAAACTAATTTTTTAACAACGAATTCTTTAGTCACAGATTAACACAGATTGACACTGATTTTTTATTTCATTTCCGGTAGTTTTGGAAAATTAGTATTCTTTTCGTACATCGCGGCGATTTTGAGCATCTTATGTTCTGTAAACGCAGGCGTAAAAATCTGCAAGCCTATCGGCAGGTTCTGCGAATCGTAGCCGCAAGGGATGCTTATGCCGGGCACGCCCGCAAGGTTTGCCGCGATAGTGTAGATATCCGAAAGATACATCTGCAACGGGTCAGCAGTTTTTTCGCCGAACTTAAATGCCGTCGATGGAGCCACAGGCATCATAATGCAATCACATTTTTCAAACGCGTTGGTGTAATCGCTGCGGATGAGATTTCGCACCTTCAAAGCCTTGAGATAATATGCATCGTAGTAGCCGCTGGAGAGGACGTATGTGCCGAGCATTATCCTGCGTTTGACTTCCTGGCCGAAACCTTCGGCTCGCGATTTCGAATACATCGCAACAAGCTCGTCAGCGTCCTTGTTGCGGTAGCCGTAATGCACGCCGTCATAGCGGGCAAGATTGCTCGATGCTTCGGCAGTTGCGACGATGTAATATGTCGCTATCGAATAATCAAAGTGCGGCATGTCGATTTCAATTATCTCGGCACCCATCGATTTGTAAACCGCGATAGCATCTTTTATCGCTCCGCAGACATCGGGGGTTGCGCCCTCGTTGAATTTTGTAACGATACCGATTTTGAGATTTTTGATTTGCCCGCATAAATCGGCTTTGTAGTCGGCAACAGGTGCAAGATCAGCATTTACGCTGGTTGAGTCTCTTTCGTCGTGGCCCGCGATGACATTCATCATAAGTGCCGCATCTCCGACGGTGCGGGTCATCGGGCCTATCTGGTCAAGGCTTGAGCCATAAGCGACAAGGCCGTAGCGGGAAACTCTGCCGTAGGTTGGTTTCAGGCCTACGATGCCGCAAAAACTTGCGGGCTGGCGAATCGAGCCGCCGGTGTCGGAGCCAAGTGCGGCATAGCACATTCTTGCCGCGACCGCCGCCGCGGAACCGCCGCTGCTTCCGCCGGGGACTCTTTGGGTATCCCATGGATTTTTCGTTTGTGCAAATCCGCTGTTTTCGGTTGATGAACCCATTGCGAATTCGTCAAGATTGGTTTTGCCTACGATTACAGCATCAGCGGCGAGGAGTTTTTCGATAACGGTCGCATTATAAGGCGAATGGAAATTTTCGAGTATCTTCGATGCACAGGTTGTTGTTCCAAAGGCGGTACACATATTGTCTTTTACGGCGATTGGTACGCCTGCAAGCGGGCCGATAGTTTGTTTGCTGGCAATTTTGGCATCGACTTTTTTTGCCTGCTCGATGGCTTGCTCGTTGAAAACGCTAAGATACGCATTGATATTGGGATTGTGTTTTTCAATTGCGTCGAGCGTTATCTGCGTTGCCTGTAGGCTTGTAATTTCGCCTGTTGAAATCAGGTGTGCTATTTCAATGAGATTTAGATTCAGTATTTCGTTTGACATGTTATTTTCCATAGGTTTATGCTGAAACTTCGTCAAGAATCTTTGGTACGATAAAGTGATTTTCGTCCCGCTGAGGAGCATTGGCCAGAGCTTTATCGGTTCCGAGCGAATCCCGTACTTCGTCAGGCCTGAATACATTTTTGACCGGCAGGCAATGTGCCAGCGGCTCAACGGCATCGGTATTAAGCTCTTTGAGCTTTTCGATGTATTCCAGCACCGCACTTAGCTGGGCGGTAAATTCGTGGATTTCGTTGTCAGCCAGAGCCAGCCTGGAAAGTTTGGCAACTTTTCTTACTGTGTTTTCATCGATTTTATTGTTCATAAGACCCTCTTTTTAGGTAAAAAAAAACGAGGCCTTATTATAGCCTCGTTTTGTTGGAAAACACGCGAAATTTTATAAAAACACCGTTTATTTGGCAGCCTTTGCCTCCGGGGTGTAGTTGCGTTTAAGAGGTTTGGTTACAAGACCCATCTTTATCGCTTTAGCAGAAACCCTGAGATTGACGATTTTACCATCGACAAGAGCACGGACTTTCTGGATGTTGGCTTTGAATTTACGTTTGGTTATGCCGGTTACCTTTGTACCATTACCGCCGAGATATTTAGCTTTACCTCTTATTGCGTAACTATTGCCAGCACGGGTTCCCTTGCCTAAAAAATAACACTCACGACTCATATTTAACTCCTGTTTCACAATTTAAATGTACTAAGACCGGTGATTTTACTAAAAAATGGCGTAAATGCAAGCGTAAAAACAAAAAATTATTCATTAAAGTGCCTTGATGTCTATTAAACACCGTATTCGCCGGATTTGCATGGGTACTTTCGGTGTCCAACCCCATTAAAGCATAAAAACAGCGATTTTGCAATTCTAACTTCTCATTTCTCACTTCTAAATTCTATTTTCTGCCATCTGATATCTTCTTCTTGCCACTGATGAACACTGATTCACACAGATTTTTGTTTCTTTAACAACGAATTGCACAAATCAACTCGAATTTTTTTTATTAACCGCTGATTTTCCACTTCTAACCTCTAACTTCTCCCTTCTTACTTCTAACTGTCATCCCGAGCGAAACCGAGGGATCTCTTTCTGTACCCTGCCGTCTGACTTCTGATATCTGTTTCTTAACAACGAATTACACAAATTAACACAAATTTTCTTATTCATAGTTAAAGTTAAAAGTTCGATGTTGAATGTGCTTTCTGTTTCCAAACACATGCGACCCTAAAGTGGTCGAACATCTGTAATCTGCACTCTATAATCTAAAATCTGTTTTTTCAGACACAGATAAGCTATGTAACATGAGCCTCCCGGTTTGTTATAATCCGGGCTAATCGTATAGATGGCCCTGCTTTTAGCACATGGTCGTCGTTAAACGCCACAATAACAATTTTTCAGGAGGCTCTATGGTAAAGTATATCGGTTTTGAC
>CAMDDF010000056.1 GCA_945890885.1 Candidatus Kuenenia stuttgartensis
TCGCTTCATTGGTTCGCCGCAGCATACCAGCTCGCCATCGCCGCCTGCGAAAACTTCGATAACATTGCCGCACAGCATACATTTGTAAATCTCTGCAATCTTAGCCATAATAAGTCCTTTCTGTTAAGGTTCCTGTTATCTGTTTATTACTTCAGCCAAAGGCTGTTCTTAATTTTCACATTTTATTTTTTTACGCTATTCCGATTTCTTTATGTTTTGCGAGTATCTTATCAGCTAACTCGTCAAGCTTTTCGAAAGTGTCTTCCTTAGGATATCCTTTTGAAATCACAGGCTCAATTATTTCCGCTTTGAGATTGCCCAAAAGACCAGCCAGAGTTTCAACCATTTTGCCGCCCCAGCCCATTGAGCCGATTATACTTGCGAATTTCGTTTTGGGCCTTAACGCATTTACCAGAAACGCCGCATGCGCCGCGGTAGGGTGGGGCCCCGCCAAAACCTGTGAACTGCCGATTATAACTGTCGCCGCATCAACCAGCGATATTGCGACTTTGCCGATGTCAATGCCGGTCAGGTTAAATCGTTTGACGGTTATTCCTCTTTCCATCAGTGCGTTACAAAAATAATCAACCATTTTGCTGGTGCTGCCGTGCATAGACACAAATGCCACGACAACTTCATTTTTTACTTCATCGCTTACCCACTGCTTGTAAGCATTGATAATAAACGCAGGATTTTTATGGATAGGCCCATGGCTCGGTGCGATAATTTCAATATCCAGCTCAGCGATTCGCTCAAGATTTTTCCTTATTGCAGGCCTAAACGGCATCATAATCTCCGCAAAATACCGTTTGGCAGGCTCATAAACATTTTCCGTTGCATACAAATCGCTCGTCGCCAAATGCGAACCGAAAAAATCACAGGAGAACAATATCTTATCTTCCTTAAGATAGCTGCACATTGTCTCGGGCCAATGCACCCACGGCGTAAAATGAAATTCGAGTGTCTTATTGCCAAGACTGATTTGCCCTCTGTCTGCGACAATCTCAAAATTGCTATCATCGAGGCAGAGCAAATCTATCAGCATCCCTTTGCATTTTTCATTGGTTACAACCTTGGCTTCCGGATACATCGAAAGCATATCGGGGATTGAGCCGGAGTGATCCTGCTCGCCGTGATTGGCGATTATATAGTCAATTTTATCAATGCCTGCTTCGATAAGATTATGCAGTAAATCTGCCGTCTTGCTCGGGTCAACCGTATCGATCAGCGCGGTCTTCTCGCTGCCTTTTATCACATAGCTGTTATAGCTGGTTCCTTCTGGCAGCGGTATCAATTCATCAAAAAGTCTGCTGTCCCAGTTTATTGCACCAACCGATAAAATCCCCGGCTTAAGTTGTCTCATAGTATTGTTCTCCCATAATTATTTTTTGTTGCTCAAGCTGCCTGGTTTATTGCAAAAAACTAAAACAGCCAAATAGTTATCTCGACGAAGTCGGGATTCTGCAATTTTGCTTTTTTATTTTTAATTTTTACATTTTCAAACTGACCATCGTCAGTTTGAGTTTGTCAGTTTCTTCACATTGGCGATAACATCATCATAATTGGGTTCGGTTGCTATCTCCGGCACTATTTGAACGTAACGAACAATACCTTGGCCATCAACGATAAAAATAGCCCTTGCCAATAATTTCAATTCCTTTATCAGCACTCCGTAGGCATTGCCGAAATCGCCGGTTTTATAATCGGATAGCGTGGTAAGGTTTTTAATTCCCGCTGCACCGCACCATCTGGATTGTGCAAACGGCAAATCCATACTTATCGTTAGAACTTTCACATTTGCACCGAGTTTGCTCGCCTCTTCATTGAATCTGCGTGTCTCGGTATCGCACACCGGCGTATCAAGGCTCGGCACAGATGTAATTATGCACACCGAACCTTTGAAATCGGAAAACTTTACAGCGCCAAGCTTGTTGTCAACTACTTCAAAATCAGGTGCCTTTTGGCCGACTTTCACTTCTTGACCTACCAGCGTAAGCCCATTACCTTTAAATGTCACAATTCCCGTACGTTCCATAGAGTTCCCTTTCCATTCTAATGTCAATAAAGCCCAAAACGCCACCGCTAGCAAAATCGAAAGTATCGTAAATATTATATGGTTGACTTTCATTTTTTGCCCTTTTTTGCGATTTAGAAATTGGTCGGCTCAATCTCGAAATAATCCGTAGGATGCAAACAGGCAGGGCACTTTCCGGGAGCTTCGAGTCCTTCGTGAATATATCCGCAATTCCGGCAGGCCCATCTCTGAACGGTTTTGCGTTTAAAAACGATTCCCTTCTCGATATTTTCAGCAAATTTCGTGAACCGGTCGCCGTGACGTTTTTCTGCAACTGCCACTTTATGGAAGACCGCCGATATTTCTTTGAATCCTTCTTTTTCAGCGGTTACAGCAAACTCCGGGTAAAGATGTCCGGTCTCGTGATATTCTCCTGCTGCCGCTGCTTTTAGATTATCAACCGTTGCGCCGATAACACCTGCCGGAAATGCTGCCACAACCTCAACATCGCCGCCTTCGAGGAACTTGAAAAATCGTTTGGCGTGTTCCTTTTCCTGATTGGCAGTTTCCTCAAAAATCGCGGATATTTGCTCAAGGCCTTCTTTCTTTGCCTGGCCTGCGAAATATGTGTATCTGTTTCTTGCCTGTGATTCGCCGGCAAACGCTGCCATTAGATTTTTTTCTGTTTGTGTACCTTTTAAGCTCATATCAAATCTCCGTAAAATAAAGTTAAATTTGTGGGTTTGGTTCCCTTACGTTCACTTTTTTTTGCATACATCACATATCCCCTCAAAATATACCGTACTTTTGAGTATATCAAATTTTTCAAGCTCAGCGGGCCTATGCACATTATCGAACTCTTCGTAGTGAAAATCAATTATTCTTTTGCATTTTACGCATTTAAAATGCTGATGGTTGCCAAGTCCTGCATCGAACCTCCTGACATCTCCGGTGCCTTCCACGATAAAAGCGGCACCTATATCCGAAAAAGTATTTAGCGTCCTGTTGACAGTATCAAAAGAAATATTCGGCATTATTCGTCTGGCCTTTTTATATACCGTCTCCGCTGATGGATGCTCGTCAGTAGAAGACAAAATCTCATAAATAACTACCCTTTGAGGAGTTATCTTCAAATCCGATTTATGGCACAGCTCTTTAAACTCAAAAAATTGATTTTCTTTATCAATATTCACTATCTGAATCCTGAATAATTTATGGTACTATATAGTAGTTAATACTATTTAGCAAGTAAAATTTCAGATTTTTTTATTTTTTTTTGTGGGTCTGATGGATGTTTAATTGCTCTAAATAATCGGTTTTTGTCTGGATTTTTTTGTTTCGCTCTGATGGCGTTTGCCTTCCAGCCGCTTCATCTTGGCGCCAAACGGAACTTTAGTTTTAATCCGTTTCGGCTTTTGCTTCAAGGCATTTTGCAGCAGGGCGATTAAAATATCAAGTGCCTGCTGGCGGTTGGCTGATTGTGTGCGGAACTCCTGCGATACAACTCTTAACTGGCCCGCTTCCGAAATACGGGATTTAAGCTTTGCCTGAATTATCTGCTTTTGTCTCTCTGTTAGTGTTGAACAGTTTCGCAGATCAAAAGAAAGCTCCGCGCGTGTATTGAGTTTATTGACATTTTGTCCGCCCGGCCCCGAAGACCGGCTGTACTGGTATTCTATGTTTTTTTCTTCAATATATGTTTTGCTGTTAATCTCAATCATTATAATTGGTCAAGACATTTCTTTAAAGTCTGGCAAACGTATTCGACCTGTTCTCTTGGCAGATTATTATAGAACGGCAGGGCGATTGTACGCTGACATACCGATTCTGTTATTGGGAAATCGCCGACCTTTAATCCGTAATCTTTTGCGATGAACGGCTGAAGATGTACTGGCGGAAAATAATTGCTGACCTGCACGCCGTTGTCGATAAGTTTCTGCATAAGCGATTCTTTATGTGTCTGGTTGTAGTGTTTCTCAAGACGTATCACGAACACAAACCAGCTCATATCGCTATCTGCCGGGGCGTACGGCACTGTGATTCTTTTTTCGTCAGCAAGCAGCTCCTGATACCACGAGGCGACGCGTGCACGTTTTGCTTTTATTTCCTCAAGACGCGACAGTTGCACAATACCAAGTGCACAGTTGATGTCTGGGAGGCGATAGTTGTAGCCGAGCCTTTCGTGAGCGAGCCAGCCGCCGCCTTTGCCTCGTCCCTGATTGCGAAGCGAACAGCACATATCCGCCAAATCGTCATCATCGGTAAGAATGATTCCGCCCTCGCCGGTGGTTAGCTGTTTGTTGGGGTAGAACGCATAATTGCTCATCGTGCCGAACGTGCCGACTTTTTTGCCTTTATAAACTGAGCCGACACCTTCGCAGGAATCTTCGACCACTGCAAGTTTGTGTTTTTTGGCGATGTCGCAGACCTCGTCGATGCGGGCGGGGTTGCCGAATATAATTACCGGCTCAATAGCCTTTGTTCTTGGGGTTATTGCCGCCTCAATTTTTTCCGGGTCGATATTTAGATTTTCCGGGTCAATATCGACGAAGACAGGTTTGGCACCTGCCATTATTATTGAATTTACGCTTGCGATGAAAGTAAAAGGGGTCGTTATGACTTCATCGCCGGGGCCGATATTCAAAGCCTTAAAGCACAGGAACAATCCCGACGTGCCGCTGTTTACCGCGATAGCGTGTTTTCGGCCGGCGTAGGCAGCCATTTTTTCTTCAAATTCCCGCATTTTCGGGCCAAGTGCCAGATTTGGGCTTCTGAGAACATCGGTTACCGCTTGAATTTCCGCGTCAGTTATGTCTGGCCTGGATAAAAAAACCTGCATATGCCTGCTCCTGTAAAGTTACAAAAAGGCAATTATACAATAAAACCCTGCCATTCCAAATAGAATTTTGTCACACCTAGGGAAACACCGCCAAGCCCACGCCAACGGCTATTTCATTAGCCCAAGCAATTGTTCAAATGTTATATCGCCGAGATTATTGACGATAAGTTCTGCCATAGCAAGCTTTTCCGGGTGATATGTATTGGTTACCGCGATAGTGTGCATACCAGCGGCTATCGCAGCATCGAGACCCCAATGGGAATCTTCTATTACGATGCATTGGCTTGGCTTTATCGAAGTATTTTTGGCTTTATTTAGTCTTTGCAGTGCAAGGTTGTAACCCTGCGGATCAGGCTTTCCTTTGGTAACATCATCATCGCTGACAATCAGTTCGAAATAATGGTTCAATCCTGACCCTGCAAGCATCATCTCGATATCCCGGCGAGTAGCTCCGGAGCAAATTGCTATGCGGATATTATTTTTTTTGAGAATTTTAAGCAAATCCGAAACGCCTGGGATTATTTTTGCTTCCGTTTTAACGATTTCCTCAAATGCCTCTGTTTTGATTCGGATAAGTTCATTGACATTTGCGCCTTTGAGTTGGCCTGGAAAATTTTTCATCAGGTTCTCGAAGCATTCACGGTCGCAGTATCCGACGTAGTCCCTGTAATATAAATCTTCCGTTAGTTCAAAATCGAACTTTTTCGCTGCTTTGACGAAAGCCTTGTAGTGTAGTGGCTCACTGTCGGAGATTACCCCATCAAAGTCGAAAATTACAGCTTTTAGCATTTATGATTCCGCCTATGCGCTTTTTAAGAATTTTTCAATATCTCTTGTTACAATTTCGTTGATTAAGGCCTCTTCTGTTCGGGTTAGTGCAAGCCTTGTGATGCTGATGTGCGAAGTCAGCTTGATATTTTCTTCGATTCTGAAGATTTCAGGTTCTTCAAATTCGCTATCAAACTCGCCATCGAACGCCTCGTTAAACTGATTATCGAAATCAGAATCAGGCAGGTCAATTTCGACTACCGCCGCCTTTGTTTCAACTTTAATTTCCGGCATGGGGGTATAACCCGGACGAATTCTTTTAACGGCAGCGTCCCTTCTCTGGTTCGCCAGAATTTCCATACCGAGGTCGAATACCGGAATCTCATTTTTTGCCGGCTCGATGCTGACACCCTGATTTGCAGACAAAGAAAAGTCTGGTACAGGAAAAGTTCTGGCCTGCGGGGTGTTTTGTGGTTTAATCTCCTCTGGCCGGTTGTTAAATGGCGGAAAAATATCCTTTGCTCTCAAAATAGTGCTGGGTACTTGTGATGCTCCAGCGACATTTCCGCTGTTTTGAGTGGAATTCTGAGACTGTGTCATTTTGAGAATCCTTTCCATTCCTGTTCAAATCCATTTGTTGCCCATTATAACAGCACGAAAGTATGAATTCAACAAATATTCAATTTTGTTTTATAGCCCTGTGTTGTGTAGAATTTATGCGTTGTTGAGATGTATGTTTTATACAAAAATGTAGACCATGGTTACTGAAACTACAAAATTGTATAAAGCGGTCGATATTTAGTGCGGGTTTCTTTGTTTGATATTTGTTTTTAACTTCTTTATAAAAAAAGAGTTATAGCGTATTTTAGTAAAAAACTTCTTTTTGGTACACGCCTTGCTTGTCTAGATTAGACAACATTATGGTTTTATTGAATGAAAGGACAAACAGATGGACAGTAAATTAGTAATAGATACCGGCGATACCGCGTGGATGTTGATATCTTCTGCGCTGGTAATGCTTATGACGCCTGGCCTGGCATTTTTCTATGGCGGACTTGTTAGAAGAAAAAATATCCTGGGTGTATTGATGCAGTGCTTCATAATATTGGCGGCATTGAGCCTGCAATGGGTTTTGTTTGGCTATAGCTTGTCATTTGCTCCGGGCAATGGCTTTTTGGGGTCTTTGCAGTGGTTCGGATTAAACGGTGTCGGGCTTGAGCCCTATTCGGATTATTCTGCAACAATACCGCATCAGGCTTTTATGATTTTTCAAGGTATGTTTGCCGTTATCACCCCAGCCTTGATTATAGGTGCTTTTGCCGAGAGAATGAAGTTTTCAGCCTTTTTGGTATTTACGCTTCTATGGGCAACTTTTGTATATGACCCGATGGCCCACATGGTCTGGGGAGTAGGCGGCTGGCTGAGAAATCTTGGCGCATTGGACTTTGCTGGCGGCACTGTAGTGCATATTAATGCCGGTATCGCAGCATTGGTAACCGCAATTGTAATTGGCAAGCGGAAATGTTACAAGAAGCATCCTACCTCGCCGCACAATCTGCCGTTTAGTGTTTTAGGAGCTGCATTGCTGTGGTTTGGCTGGTTTGGTTTTAATGCTGGAAGTGCGCTTGGCGCAAATGGTGTGGCTGTTAATGCTTTTGTTGTTACTAACACCGCCGCTGCCGCTGCCGCATTATGCTGGGCTCTGCTGGACTGGAAATTTAATCGTAATCCAACTATGCTTGGTACAATAAGCGGTGCAGTAGCTGGTCTTGTGGCTATTACACCGGCGGCTGGATTTGTCGGAATAGGAGGAGCAATAGC
The DNA here is from genome assembly GCA_945890885.1 of Candidatus Kuenenia stuttgartensis. Lineage (GTDB taxonomy): Bacteria > Planctomycetota > Phycisphaerae > Sedimentisphaerales > CAMDDF01 > CAMDDF01. The sequence goes on from CAMDDF010000056.1 coordinate 7,443, forward strand.
AATTGGTCTTCTGTCCAGTGTATTTTGCTTTATTGCGGTTGGTTTTATTAAGCATAAATTCGGCTATGATGATTCTCTTGATGCCTTCGGAATTCACGGCGTAGGTGGTATCTGGGGTTCTCTGGCAACTGGTTTGTTCGCTTTAAAATCAATCAATCCGGCAGGTGCTGATGGATTGTTTGCAGGCAACCCAAAACTGTTTTTGGTACAGATTGCTGCAACGGCTGCAACAATGGTTTATGCTTTTGTTGCTACATATATTCTTTTTAAACTGGTTGATAAATTTATCGGAGTTCGAGTTGTTGAAGAGGAAGAGGCAATGGGTCTTGACCTTACGCAGCACAATGAGCGAGCTTATACGATGTTGGAATAATTACTGAAAGGAAAAAATATATGAAACTGATAATAGCTATAATTCAGCCGCACAGATTAGAACTTGTTAAAGATGCTCTTTATGATGCAGATGTAAATTTGATTACCGTAAGTGAAGTATTGGGCCACGGCAGACAAAAAGGTGTGGCGGAAGTTTATCGTGGAATCAAAGAAACTGGTAATCTTTTAAGAAAGATAAGACTGGAAATTGCTGTAAATGATAATTTTGTTGATAAGACAATAGAAGCAATTACCAAAGGAGCCTGTACAGGTAGCATTGGTGACGGCAAGATATTTGTTCTCGATCTTGCTGAATGCGTCAGAATCAGGACAAGCGAAAAGGGAAGCAGTGCAATAGGATAATTTTGAAGAATTATTCTATACTTTGTTAAAAAAAATGGTTAGGATAGAAAATTAATATTTTACAGGAGAAACACGAAATGAATTGTCCGGAATGTTCAACTCAGGAAGTTTTTGGCTCAAACGTTTTTAGTGACGTAACTATGCGTGAACGTTTGCCGAAGAATGCTTACAAAACATTTAGGCTGGTTCAGCAGGGTAAGGCTGAACTTGACAGGGCTACAGCTGATGTTATTGCCAATGCCATGAAAGATTGGGCTATCGAAAAGGGCGCAACACATTACTGCCACTGGTTCCAGCCTATGACTGGTACTACCGCAGAAAAGCATGACTCCTTTATTTCACCAACTGCTGATGGAAGAGTTATGATGGAATTTAGCGGCAAGGAACTAAGTCAGGGCGAACCTGATGCTTCATCATTTCCGTCAGGCGGCCTCAGAGCCACATTTGAAGCTCGCGGCTATACAGCGTGGGATTGCACCTCGCCTGTATTCATCAAAAAAGACGGCAAAAATATTACGTTATTTATTCCTTGTGCATTCTGTTCATACACCGGCGATGCCCTCGACAAGAAAACTCCTCTTCTCCGGTCAATGGACGTTTTGGACAAGCAGGCGGTAAGGGTATTAAAAGCTCTTGGCACAAAAAGTACCTCAGTTATAGCGACATTAGGACCTGAGCAGGAATATTTTCTTGTTGATAAGAAATTCGTGGAAAAACGCCTTGACCTTATGCTTTGTGGAAGAACAATTTTCGGTGCACCGTCTCCAAGAGGTCAGGAGCTTGAAGATCATTATTTCGGCTCGCTTAATGAAAGGGTTGCATCGTTTATGTTTGAGCTTAATACTGAGCTATGGAAGCTTGGTGTTTCCGCTAAAACCCAGCATAACGAGGTTGCTCCCGCTCAGTATGAACTGGCTCCGGTATTTAGCACAGTTAATGTTGCTACCGACCATAATCAGCTCACTATGGAAACAATGCAGAAAGTCGCCATCAGGCACGGCATGGTTTGTCTGCTGAATGAAAAACCTTTCGCAGGCGTTAACGGTTCCGGCAAGCATAACAACTGGTCGATGGTTACCAACGATGGTATCAATCTGCTTGAGCCTGGCGTTACACCGCACGATAATATGGTATTCCTTGTATTTTTGTGTGCGGTAGTTCGTGCCGTTGATAAATATGCAAAACTTATGCGTGCAAGCGTCGCAAACGCCGGCAATGAGCATCGTCTCGGTGCCAATGAAGCACCGCCAGCGATTGTTTCGATTTTTCTTGGTGACCAGCTTACCGATATTTTTGAGCAGCTTGCCGCAGGCGGCGCTAAGACAAGCAAAAAGGGTGGCGAGTTGAAGCTGGGTGTTTCTACGCTTCCGCCATTGCCAAAGGATTCTACCGACAGAAACAGAACATCGCCTTTTGCGTTCACAGGAAACAAATTTGAGTTTAGAATGGTTGGTTCAACCCAGTCAACTGCTGGCCCGACATTTGTATTGAACACTATTGTCGCTGATGTTCTTGATGAATTTGCTTCTGAGCTTGAAAAAGCGAGTGATATTACCAAAGCTACTCAAAAGCTGGTGCAACGAATTGCCAAAGATCACATGAGAATTGTATTCAATGGTGATAATTATACCGCTGAGTGGGCAAAAGAAGCTGAAAAACGCGGCTTGCCTAATCTGAAGTCAACTGTTGAGTCCCTTGAATGCCTTGGTGATAAGGAGTATATCGAACTGTTCAAAAAGCATAAGGTTCTCAGCAAAAACGAACTGCATGCCAGAACAGAAATTCTTCTTGATGCATACAGCATGATGATTAATATCGAAGCTCGCACGATGGTACAGATGGCCAATCGTCAAATACTTCCTGCTTGTATAGATTATGCTGGCAATCTTGCATCTTCTGTTATCGCAGTCGAAGATGCCGGCATTGCCGCCGATGCACAAAAGGCCAAGCTGATAGAGATCAACGACCTTATAGCTGCTATGGACAAAGGTACCAGAGAGCTTGAGCAGATAAAGGATAAAGCTGCCAGCACATCGAATGCTGTTAAAAAAGCAAGAGCTTTCCACGATGAAGTCAAGCCTGCTATGGCAACCGTTCGTGCCGCTGCTGATAAGCTTGAAACGATTGTCGATGCGTTGATTTGGCCGATGCCGACCTATGCTGAGATGCTTTTCATTAAATAATCGAGATAGCTTTAGAATGTAATTTAAAAAGCCTGTCCGAATAACCGACATACGGATTATTTGGGCAGGCTTTATTTTTTATAGTGGAACAACGAAATCGCCGAGTGCAAGCGACACGATATAACTCTTAAACTCTCCTCCTGCAAAGCAGGGGCGGCCAAAGGCTGGGGTGGTTATTCCTTTGACTAAACACTAAGCACTAACAACTAAGGACTACCCACTCCTGTCATCCCCGCGCAGGCGGGGATCCAGTTATTGAAGCCGAGTCGCGGAAGCGACCGGATAATCCCCCATTTGTCATCCCGAGTGAGCGTAGCGACGAGGGATCTCTTTTAACTTAACACCAAAAACTAAGGACTAATTAAAGCCTGACGTACCCCGGCAGATTATTAAAACCGATTTTCCTGCTGTGTGTCCCATCGTGATACAAGCTTACGTCGATAGCATTTACTCCCTCGAGCACATTTTCAACTTTATCTGCCCATTCAATCAGCACCACAGACCCTGGCCCCGTCATATCATCAAATCCGAGATGCTCAAAATCTTTTTCATTTTCAAGCCTGTAAGCGTCAATATGAAAAAGCATAAATCGTCCCTGATACTCATTGACTAGCACAAACGTCGGGCTGTTTATAATGTCGGACTCTTCAACTCCTGCCCCTGCCGCGATGCCTTTTATCAGATGCGTCTTTCCGGTTCCAAGATTTCCACGAAGCGCGATAACTTCGCCGCCTTTGAGCTGTTCGCCGAGCTTCTTACCAAGTGCGATAGTCTCTTTCGCCGAATTTGTAATTATCTCCACCATGCTTTAACCGAGAGCCTTTCTTACGCTCCTGATAAATTCACCTACTTCAGCGTTCATTTTTTTCTTATCGCCTAGATTGTCTTCAATAATTTTTACGATCCTGCTGCCTATGATAACTCCGTCTGCGCCATCTTTTGCAATTTCCGCAGCGTGTTCAGGCTTGCTTATTCCAAATCCGACACATACCGGCACAGTCGTTTTTGATTTTAGTTTTGTTATCAACGGGCCAACTGAACGTGAAACGCTGTTGCGCGAACCAGTTACGCCAAGCACGGCAACTGTATAAATAAACCCAGTAGTCTTTTCCGTGATAAGCTTAATTCTTTCATCGCTGGTGTTCGGCGAAACCATAAACACTGTATCCATACCAGCCGCCTTGGCTGCTGGCAATATCTCGTCCGCATCATTTATGCTCAAATCCGCCACAAGCACGCTATTTACGCCCGCTTTGGCAAAATCAGCAAAAAACTTTTCTATCCCGTATTGATATATCAAATTGTAATACATCAACAGCCCGATAGGAATATCTCTGTATTGTTTGACCTTGCCGATCAGCTCGCAAGCCTTACGCACTGTCATCCCAGCTTTTAGCGAACGAATATCCGCTTTTTGAATTGTAGGCCCGTCCGCTATCGGGTCCGAAAAAGGAATCCCTAATTCAAGCACATCGGCACCGGCATCTATCGCGGTTTTGATAACATCAAGCGACGTATCAAAATCAGGATCACCTATCACAAAAAAAGGAATCATTGCCGCACGGCTAAGACTTCCGAAAACATCTTTATAACTTTTCATATAAACCTCATTTGAATAATTGATAAACAAAATAAATAGCTATCCCGACTTTATCGGGATTCCGCAATTTTGCATTTTAATTTTTACATTTTCAACGGCCTGTGTTCTTCAACGATTCCAATATCCTTATCGCCTCTGCCGGACAAATTAACCACAACCGCCGTACTCGCGGGCAATTTCCCTTTCTGTGTAAGCACCCATGCCAGCGAATGCGAACTTTCAAGTGCAGGCAATATGCCTTCCATCCTCGTCAGTATCCCGAACACATCAAGCACCTGCTCATCGTTGACATTGACATACTCTGCTCTGCCGATATCCTTAAGATGCGAATGTTCCGGGCCTACGCCTGGATAATCCAGACCTGCACTGATGCATTCTGTCTCGCTTATCTGGCCATCTGAATCTTGCAGCAGATAACTCTTCGAGCCGTGCAATACGCCGACTTTGCCGACGCATAACGTGGCACAATGTTCTTTCGTATTGATGCCTTTTCCGCCGCCTTCTACGCCGACAAGCCTTACATTTTTATCATTGATAAATCCTGAAAAAATCCCGATAGCGTTTGACCCGCCGCCCACGCAAGCAGTTACAATATCAGGCAGCCTGCCGATTTGATTAATGCATTGTTCCCTTGCCTCTACACCGATAGGCGACTGAAAATATCGCACTATCATCGGAAACGGATGCGGGCCAGCCGCTGTTCCGAACAGATAGAACGTATCGTCAACGGTAGCCGTCCAGTAGCGAAGCGCCTCATTGATAGCGTCTTTCAGCGTGCCAGTCCCGTCGGAAACCGGAACAACTTCCGATCCAAGCAGCCGCATCTTATGAACATTTACCGACTGCCGCACAACATCTGTTGAACCCATAAATATTTTGGTTTCCATTCCAAGCAGGGCACCTATCATCGCCGTTGCGAGCCCATGCTGGCCCGCGCCGGTTTCAGCGATCAGCTTTTTCTTGCCCATATACTTCGCAAGCAAACCCTGCCCCAGTGTATTATTTATCTTATGTGCTCCGCCGTGCAGCAAATCTTCTCGCTTTAGATAAACATCGAACCCGACATACGCGCTGAATCTTTTTGCGTGATACAGCGTTGTAGGCCTGCCCGCGTAATATTTATACAAATCGTCAAGCTCTTTAAGAAATTTTTCATCCTTGGTATATTTCAAAAACGCCTGCTCGATTTCCTCCAACGCCGGCATTAAAACTTCCGGCACATAAAACCCGCCGAAATCACCATATCTGCCTTTAAGTTCCATTTTATTTCCTCTTCGATTTTATAATTTATAACCGTACAAAGTCAGCCCGCTATTGAACTGCCTTATCTTATCAAACAAAATTTCCATTTTCTTATGATCTTTTTTGCCGGGCGAAATTTCTATCCCGCTGCAAACATCGATCCCGTAAACGCCAAGCTGCAATGCCTCATCGACATTATCCGGGCTGATTCCGCCAGCCAGAAAATAATCTACACGGGCACTTTGCAGGAAAGACCAGTCGAACCTCTTGCCCGTGCCGCCATACATATTATCCGCGTATGCATCCAGCAGTATCGCGTCGGTACGATAATTTTCCGCCGCCTTTATATCGTCAACGGTTTTAACGCGAATCGCCTTCATAACCTTCATATTATGCGTGGCAAGCTCCTCGCAGAATTCCGGACTTTGATCCCCATGCAACTGAGCCCAGCCCATCCATCGATGGCTTGCGATACTGTCGATTTCCTCAACAGAAGAATCTACAAACAAACCGACCGTCTCAACAAAAGAGGGCAGATGCATTATAATTTCTTCCGCTTTCTTTGGCTCGATATATCTTGGGCTTTTCTTGTAAAAATTAAACCCAAGCAGATCTGTCCCATGCTCAACCGCAACCTGAGCATCTTCCAAATTTGTTATTCCGCAAATCTTCACCTTAACAGTATGCATAAGTTATCCCTTTAATAATTACGAGTTTGAAATTTTAATAAGTTTTTCAAGACATTCCATTGCCTTGCCGGATTCCACCGATTTTCTGGCAAGCT
>CAMDDF010000057.1 GCA_945890885.1 Candidatus Kuenenia stuttgartensis
CCCATATCCCGCAGCAACTGTACCCTCGCCTTAGTTATATACGCAAGGTTTCCGGCTGCCTCGGCAAATTTTACGCCGTGATAGCTTGGATCCGGCTCAGTAAATTCGGGGAACTTGCCGTTTGTCCAGTCGAACTTGCCGGAATCAACTATAACGCCGCCGATGGTTGTGCCGTGTCCGCCGATAATCTTGGTGCAGCTGTGTACGACGATATCAATGCCGTGTTCGATAGGTCTGAAAAGAATCGGCGATGCAACGGTATTATCACAAATGACAGGGATGCCGTTATCGTGTGCAATCTTAGCGATTTTCTCGTAATCGAGCACATCGTTTTTTGGATTGCCGATAGTCTCAATATACACAAGCCTGGTGTTATCCTTGATGGCTTTGGCGAAATTCTGCGGGTCTCTTGGATCGACAAATGTTACCTCAATCCCGAATTTTTTCAGCGTATGGCTAAACAGCGTGCTGGTGCCGCCGTAAAGCGAATTCGAAGAAACGAAGTGCTGGCCTGCCTGACAGATATTAAGAATGCTTGCGGTAATTGCACTCATTCCGGAGCTAAATGCCAATCCCGCAACGCCACCTTCCATCGCGGCAATCCGTTTTTCAAGAACGTCAGTTGTTGGATTCATCAGCCTTGTATAAATGTTGCCGGGTTCTTTTAACGCGAAAAGATTGGCGGCGTGATCCGTATTTTTGAACACATAGCTGGTTGTCTGATAAATCGGCACTGCCCGGCTTAATGTATCGCTGTCAGCAACCTGACCAGCGTGCAACGCCAGCGTTTCTAAACTGTAATTTGTATTATCACTCATTTTTAATTCCTTTATGCAATCTGTTTTCTGCAATCTGCTCTCTTATTTGGGTACTACGCTTATCATTCGTTCCAATGCTCCGCGGGCCTTTATCGCCACTGCATCCGGCACTTTGATAATATGTTTCATCTCTTCAAGGGACCACAGAACCTTTTCGAGCGTAATTTTTTTCATATTCGGGCAAATCGCACGCATCGTCGCTGGGTAAAACTTCTTGCCGGGATTCTGTTTTTTCAGGCTGTGTATTATGCCAGGCTCGGTCGCGATAATAAATTCAGTTGCTTTCGACTGCTTGGCGTATTTGAGCATGTGGCCCGTACTTAATTTTTCGTCCGCAATTTTTTTTACGTCTTCATTGCACTCCGGATGGGCAAGCACAATAGCATGCGGGTACTGCTCTTTCAAATCAAGAACATCCTGCGCCATTATCCTTGCGTGGCTCGAACAATAGCCCGGATACAATATCATATCTCTGCCGGTCTGTTCGATGACGTATCTGCCCAGATGCTGGTCAGGCACAAAAAATATCCGCTTATCAGCAGGTATCGCCTTGACAAGGTCAACTGCATTTGAGCTTGTACAGCAATAATCGCTAAGTGCCTTTACTTCTGCGGTGCTGTTTACATAGCTGACAACAACCGCATCGGGATGCTTCGCTTTAAGTTTTGTAAGCTGCTCAGCGTTTATCATATCCGCCATCGGGCAGCCAGCGTTTAAATCCGGCAATAGAACCGTTTTCTTCGGCGAAAGTATCGCGGCCGTTTCGGCCATAAAATGTACGCCGCAAAAGACTATTACATCTGCATCTGTTTTTGATGCCTCGATGCTCAGGCCAAGTGAATCGCCTGTGAAATCAGCAATATCCTGAACCTCATCGACTTGGTAGTTATGGGCCAGTATAACAGCGTTTCGCTGAGTTTTAAGTTTTTGAATTTTTTCAATAAGCTGCATTAACTATATTCCTGCTATTTCTTTTTGTGTTGCCTGTATATCAGCTCCGGCGTAGGTGTCGTAACCACCGTATATGGCGGTACAGATTCACGCACTGAAACATTGCCGCCGATAACTGAACCGTTGCCGATTATTATATCACCTAAAATTGTCGCTTCTGCGTAAATGGTAACAGAGTCTTCAATAGTTGGATGGCGTTTTTTGCCGCGCAGGCTCTGTCCCTTGGCCGGTGCAAGAGCGCCAAGCGTAACGCCCTGATACATCTGCACATGTTCGCCAATAATGGCTGTTTCGCCGATAACTACGCCTGTGCCGTGATCGATAAAGAAATATTTCCCTATCGTAGCGCCGGGGTTAATGTCGATGCCCGTCTGCTTATGCGCTGATTCACTCATCATCCGAGGTATCAGCGGCACTTCCATTTTATAAAGCTCGTGTGCTATTCTGTGTGTGCCGATAGCGATTATGCAGGGATAGCTGACGACGATTTCCTCAAATGACTCTGCGGCAGGGTCGCCCGCGAAAGCGGCTTCGACATCTGTCTTGAGCATTTCACGGATGTACGGAAGTTTAGCTATCAGTGCTTCGGTAGCTTTGGTTGCGATATTATGGCAATCGCCGGTGCTGCAATTTTTTGCTCTGCACCGATACTTGAGAGCATTTTCAATCTGCTGTGAAAGCTCGGAATAAATATTGCACAGCATATCCCCAACGATAAAGCTGATATTGGCTTTCGTTATAGCACGTTTGCCGGCATAGCCCGGAAAAAGTACCTCAAATATCAGGTCAAGCACGCCAAGCACTTTTTCACGCACAGGCAGATTCGAAACGTCGATAAAATTAGTTCCGGAATCGTTCGTATAAGTCTGCGTTAGCTCTTTTACTATTCCTTCGATAAACTTGCTGTCAGCTGTATGCGGCATAGTCTCACCTGTCATTTAAATAGTTCTGTTGAAAGATACCTTTCGCCGGTATCGCATATAATCGTAACTATCGTTTTACCTTTATTTTCAGGCCTGCTGGCCAACTGTATAGATGCCCACAAATTCGCGCCGGAGCTTATGCCAGCAAGGATACCTTCCTTTTTGGCAAGCTCTCTGGCTGTTTCAATGGCATCATCATTTCTAACCTGGATTATCTCGTCAACGATTTCACGGTTGAGCACTTCCGGCACGAAGCCAGCCCCGATACCCTGAATTTTATGCGGGCCGGGTTTGCCGCCCGAAAGAACCGCGGAATCGGCAGGCTCAACCGCTATGTTTTTAATATTTTTATTGCGGGATTTGAAAACTTCGCCGCAGCCGGTTATTGTACCACCGGTGCCTACGCCGGCAACAAAGAAATCAAATTTCCCGTCGGTATCATCCCATATTTCCAGAGCCGTCGTTTCCCTATGTGCCTGAGGATTGGCGGGGTTGGCGAACTGCTGCGGCATAAATGCATTTTTGTCGGAAGCAACCATTTGCGATGCCTTTTTTATAGCTCCGCTCATTCCCTCGGCCGCGGGAGTCAGGACAATCTCAGCGCCGAGCTGTTCTAGTAGTTTTCTTCGCTCTATGCTCATCGATTCCGGCATAGTTAAAATAAGCTTGTAGTCTTTGGCGGCACATATAAACGCAAGCCCTATTCCGGTATTTCCGCTTGTAGGCTCGATAATTATCGTATTTTTTTTGATTTTGCCGTTGCGTTCAGCGGCCTCTATCATCCACTTGCCGATTCTGTCCTTAATGCTGGAGCAGGGATTAAAAAACTCAAGCTTGCCAAGAATCGTTGCATCGTTGGCGGTTAGTTTATTTAATCTGACCAAGGGTGTCCGTCCAATAGTGCCTACTATATTATCGTATATTTTTGCCATAATCGGCTCCTTTAAAATTGATTCGTAAAGACCGTCAAATCTGGAAATTGCTCCCGGAATTACATTTTTTAGCCTTTTGGATAAGGTCAGCCAGCGTTTTTGATTCCAGTACCTTTAACATTGCCTGCTGCATCTCAATCCAGATATCACGAGTCAGGCAATCTATGCACCTTTCACAGGATTCAGGATGCTCAATGCACTCAACCGTTGATAATGGGCCCTCAAGAATACTGAAAACCTCTTTTATAGTGATTTCATGGGGTGGCTTGGTGAGGACATATCCTCCTTTGGGGCCTCGAATGCTTCGGACAAGCCCGGAGGCCTTGAGAATCGATATCAACTGTTCGAGGTATTTATTGGAAATGCCTTCTCTTTCAGCTATTGTTTTGATTTGAAGCGGGCCCTGGCCGTATTCCAGTGCAAGCTCCAGAATCGCCCGCATACCATACCTGCTTCTTGTGGAAAGTTTCATTTTTGTATCTCCTGTATTCCTACTGTTATAGTAGTATATACGCAATTCGATTCGCAATCAATCAAATAAAATATTATTTTTTTAAAACGGTTGACAAAGGTTTTTTTTGAATTATAATCCCACTATTACCATTGGAATAGTAGGAAATTATTTGGAATTGAAAAATGAGTGCGATTAGAAATAAGAAATTAAAATTATCTGCTTTGAACGGGTATGTATCCGACAGGGCGGATCTACAAATAGAAAGTTCGCAAACTTCTCTATTTTCTATTCGGGTGGTTTGTTGTTGTATGATGCTGGCGCAGCCAGCGAATACTAAGTAACCAACCAATCACAATAATTAATTTTAATCTAAACAAAAACTTACCAATAAAGGATAAATTTTATGTCAACAGAAAATTACAGACCAGAAACACTCGCGCTCCACGCAGGCCAGCAGCCTGATGCTACAACTGGTTCAAGGGCAGTTCCTATCTATCAAACAACATCGTATCAGTTCAAAAATTCCGAACACGCAGCGAATTTATTTGCACTTAAGGAGTTTGGGAATATTTACACCCGATTGATGAATCCTACGACTGATGTTCTTGAGAAAAGGATAGCCGCTCTTGACGGAGGTATTGGAACTTTAGCTACCGCAAGCGGATCGTCAGCTATAAGCTTATCTATATTAAATCTCGCACAAGCTGGCGATGAAATTGTTTCTGCTGACAATCTTTATGGCGGAACGTATAACCTTTTTCATTACACTCTTGCGCGTCTTGGTATTAAGGTTAAATTTGTAAAGTCAAACGATTTGAATGGATTTGAAAATGCGATAACTGCAAAAACAAAAGCGATATACGCTGAAAGCATCGGCAATCCAAAGCTTGATGTTGCTGATGTTGAGTCACTTGCGAAAATTGCGCATAAAAACGGAATCCCGCTGATTATCGACAATACCGTCTCGCCTTATCTTTTCAGCCCCATTGACTTCGGTGCTGATATTGTGGTTTATTCTGCTACCAAGTTTATCGGCGGACACGGAACATCTATCGGCGGGTTAATTGTGGATTCAGGCAAATTCGACTGGACCAATGGAAAATTTCCGCTGATAGATGGCCCTGAACCAAGCTATCACGGGATAAATTTTGTCGAAGCCCTGAAGCCTCTGGGTAATCTGGCGTACATCATCAAAGCAAGGGTTATATTGCTCCGTGATTTAGGGCCTGCTCTTTCGCCGTTTAATTCATTCTTGTTTTTGCAAGGTCTGGAGACTATTCATCTTCGATTGCCTCGTCATTCAGAAAACGCACTTGCCGCTGCGGAATATTTGCAAAAGCATCCTTTGGTTGAATGGGTTAGATATCCGGGTTTAAAATCAAGCCCTGATTATGGCCGGTTTCAAAAATATTTTCCGAAAGGTGCTGGTGCGATACTTGGCTTTGGAATTAAAGGCGGGCTTGATGCAGGCAAGAAATTTATTGATTCTCTGCAATTGATTTCTCACCTTGCGAATGTCGGCGATGCAAAAACTTTGGCGATTCATCCGGCAACGACGACCCATCAGCAACTATCGGCAGATGAACAGTTTGCAACTGGTGTAACGCCGGACTTTGTAAGGCTCTCAATAGGCATTGAGCATATAGATGACATCATTGCCGATATTGAGCAGGCATTGAAAAAATCGCAGCAATAACGGTAGCTTGAAAGGTTTATTGGATTATGAAAGAGCAATCAATAAATAAGGATGCCGTCTTACTCAATGATGCGGTGCTGAAAGAGCTTTTCGAATCTGCGAAAAAGCTCAAGTTCGGGCAAATTCTTATTACTGTACATGACGGCAGAGTTGTCCAGATTGATAAGACCGAAAAAATTCGTTTTCCGCAAAGCCCCATATACGAAAAGGGCGGCGGAATATAAAAGTTAAACTTAACCCGATTGAATTAAGCCGGACAACCGGACAAAAAAAATAAAAATAAAATTAAAAAAAGTTTCGACCAGTCCACTGGAGAAATAGAAAAAGAAAGGTAACTCCAGTGAAGAAAGTAAAAAATGTAAGATTGTTTTTGGTAGTGGCGGTGTTAGCAGTGTTTCAAACAACATTAATTGCGGGCGTTCCGCTGACGAACCTTGAAGGTGTCGGCGGTGTGGCGTTTAACCCGTTGGCGTATCCGGCAAATCCGTCAACAACTAAAGATGAGGAATCAGGCCTGAGCAATCTTCTCGGTAAGCCGCAGATTGGTGCATGGTATGTTAAGCTCGGCGATGTGGACGTTGATTGGACATCAATAGGAGTAGCGGAAACACTGTGGGGCAGGCTCGAAGTTTCCTATGGCTATGAAACTATTGCACCAACTGGTGAAAATATCACCAAGGATAATTTCGGAGCAAAACTTCTGCTCATCGAAGAAAATTCATTCGATCAGGATTGGTTCCCCGCAGTGTCAGCCGGTTTCATCGGCAAGCATACCTCGCCGGTTGCAAGCTCTGTCGATTCCAGCGGCTATGATGTGTACGTTGTTGCGACAAAATTTCTGAAGGCTCCATTGTCAGGATTGCTCCTTTCAGGCGGTTTGCTTTCAACTGACGGCAGAGCAACAGGTGTGTTCGGCTATGATGATGACCGTGATGAAACATTGTTCGGAAATGCCGACCTCCTTCTGCGTAAAGATTTGGCTCTCGGTGTTGAGTATAAGCAGGGCGTAAACTTCGGCGATTACAAAGATGCCGATTACTGGGATACTCATTTGGCTTGGTTTATCAATCCTAATACAACGCTTGTTGTCGCGTATGTTAATGCAGGCGATGAAAAAACAAGCTCAAAGGTCGGTCTTGGCGATGGTTTAGTATTGAGCCTTCAATATGCCTTTTAATGAGAGGAAAGTTTATGAATATCTATACGGACATTACAAAAACAGTCGGGCGAACTCCGCTGGTTCTGCTTAATAAAATTACTGATGGCCTTGATGCACAAATTGCGGTGAAGCTGGAATTTTTCAATCCGCTGTCAAGTGTCAAAGACCGAATCGGCGTGGCAATGATTGATGCCGCTGAACGAGATGGCAAATTAAAGCCCGGTGGTCTTATTGTTGAGCCGACCAGCGGAAATACCGGAATCGCTCTTGCGTTTGTGGCAGCAGCGAGGGGGTATCGGCTGGTTTTGACAATGCCGGATACTATGAGCCTTGAACGAAGGGCGTTGCTGAAAGTTTTTGGTGCCGAATTGGTTCTAACGCCTGGCGCAGAGGGAATGAAAGGCGCAATCAAAAAGGCCGAAGAAATTGCCGCTTCAACGCCAGAGGCATTTATGCCTCAGCAGTTTAAGAACAATGCCAATGTTGAAATTCACCAAAAGACCACCGCCGAGGAAATATGGAACGACACTGATGGCAAAATAGATATTCTCATTGCTGGCGTTGGCACAGGCGGAACGATAACCGGCATAGGCAGTGTGATTAAAAAACGAAAACCGTCATTTAAGGTTGTCGCTGTTGAGCCCGCCACTTCGCCGGTTTTATCTGGCGGTGCGCCAGGGTCGCATAAAATTCAAGGCATTGGTGCAGGCTTTGTGCCGGATATATACAGGTCTGAATATATCGATGAGATTATTCAGGTTCAGGATGAGCAGGCTGGCGAATTTGCACGACGAATGGCAAGGGAAGAAGGTATTCTTGTTGGGATATCCAGCGGAGCGGCGGTCTATGCCGCTGGGCAAGTTGCAAAAAGGCCGGAGAATAAAGGCAAGCTGATTGTGGCGATCATTCCAAGTTGCGGCGAACGGTATCTTTCAACGTGGTTGTTTGCTGACTATATGCGTTGAAAATATTTACGCAATATCGACAAGTTCGATTTTACCTTCGAATTTTGCTATCAGCTCTTTTCGAATGTTTTTATGTTCTGCTTGCTGCATGGCTGGGTCGGCTTTTATAATTTCAAAAGCGTCGCGTCTGGCCATGCTAAGCAGTTCAAAATCATCAATAATATTTGCGATTTTCAGATCAGGCAGGCCGTGCTGGCGGGTGCTGAAAAGTTCACCCGGCCCGCGAAGCCTTAAATCTTGTTCAGCGATATCGAACCCGTCGTTGCTTCGTACCAGAATTTCAAGCCGCTGCTTGGCGATGTCATTTTCAGATTCGGAAAACAGCATACAATATGAATTGCTCTGTCCTCTGCCGATGCGTCCGCGGAGCTGATGGAGCTGTGCCAGGCCGAAGCGGTCAGCGGTTTCTATGACCATCATTGTTGCGTTGGGTACATCGACTCCGACTTCTATTACGACGGTTGAGACAAGCACATCGATTTTGCCGCTGCGGAAATCCGCCATTATTTTGTTTTTATCGTCGGATTTCATCTGGCCGTGAAGCAGAGCGACGCTGAAATCTTTAAAATGCAATTTTGAAAGATTCTCGTATTCATTGACAGCAGCTTTTATCAGGTCGTTTTCGTCAATGTTGCTGATTCGAGGATATACGAAATACGCCTGCTTTTTGGCCTTTAGCCGCTGGCGGATAAATTCAAATGCGGCTTCGCGATGCGTAGGGTCAACCCATTTCGTAATGACTTTTCCTCTGCCGGGCGGACGATGCTTGATGATCGAAACGTCAAGGTCGCCGAAAACCGTCATTGCAAGTGTTCGCGGGATAGGCGTAGTGGTCATTACAAGGCAGTGCGGGCTGTGTTCTTTTCGCAGGCCTGCTTTTTGATGTACGCCGAATTTATGCTGTTCATCGATTACGACAAATGAGAGATTTTTAAATTCCACATCTTCTTCGAGCAAAGCGACTGTGCCGACGACGATATCTATTTCGCCTTCTTTTATCTGCCTGAGAAGCTCGGTGCGTTCTTTTGATTTCATTCCGCCGGTGATGATGGCGCGTCTTACCTGACTGTTGCGAAGGTATCGCTCGATGCTCAGGAAATGCTGATTTGCGAGTATTTCCGTCGGGGCCATTATCGCGGCCTGTGATTTATTTGCAATCGCGGCAAGAGCTGCGTAAAGCGCGACAACGGTTTTGCCGCTGCCGACATCGCCTTGCAATAAGCGGTTCATAGGCTTCTGTTTGCCCATATCTTCGATTATCTCTGCGATGACGTTGTTCTGATCTTCTGTCAGGAGAAACGGGAATCTGCTGCGGATTCTGCTGTCGAGTTTATCGGAAACGGTTATCGGCTGCGCGGTTGAAAAATTCTCTGCGCGATATCGTCTGACGGCTATCGCTGTGCTCATAAGGAACAGCTCATCGTATTTTAACCTGCGTTTTGCCTTTGCGGCCTGCTCATCATCGGTTGCCGCGTGTATCAACTGGTATGCAAGTTTTCTGTTGATTAGATTATGTTCTTTAAGGTAGCTGGCATCGAAAAAATCATGAACATGCTCAGACAGCTCGTCGATTACATTGCGGATGATCCTGCTGATCTGTGCCGATGATAAACCTTCGGTTGCGGGATATACCGCTCCGCCAAGTTCCTCGGCTTCATTTTGCGGAAGCTGTTCGATAACTTTAAATTTGGGATTTACGAGCTGAGTATTATGCTTGTAAAGGTTGACCTTGCCCCATGCGATTATCGGGATGCCGACGTTGAGCTGATTTGCCAGGTAGCCCGCGTTGAACCATATTATTCTGCAAATGCCGGTCTCGTCAGCCAGGTAAACTTCAAGCTGGGGAGGCCGTTTGAATTTGTGAAAATCTATGCTTTCGATAACCCCGGCGATGGTTACTTCCTGCGTCGGCATTATGTTTCGGATTTTTTCTATTTTCGGCGGAAACACCCAGTCGCGCGGGTAATATTCCAGCAGGTCGCCTGCGGTTTTAACGTCGAGCTTGTTGAGCAACTCCGCACGAGCGGGGCCCACGCCTTTGACGTACTGTATTTCCATATTTATATCGATAGGTGTTTTTGTATTATTCATCAGAATATCCGTATTGGCCGATGAGTTTTACAAATCTTACGCCGCAGATGTTTTTTATGGTGATTTCGCCTGATTCTGTTTTTGTGCCGCAGATTAGTTCCTGCACATAATCGCCGCCGATGGGTATGACGATTTTTCCGCCGATTTTTAGCTGGTCGATCAGCGGCAGCGGTATCTTCGGCGAAGCGGCAGTTACGATGATCCGGTCGAATTGTTTTTCGTCTGGCCAGCCTTTTGTGCCGTCGCCAGCGTAGAATTCTACGTTTTCTATTTTTAATCTGCCAAGACAGGCTTGTGCGTATTCCTGCAACTGGCTAAGCCGCTCGATTGTATAAACTTTTCTGCAAAGTTTTGCCAGTACGGCGGTCTGGTAGCCGCTGCCGGTGCCGATTTCGAGGATTTCGTGTTCTGCGGCAAGCTCCAGTTCCTGCGTCATAAGTGCCACGATGTAAGGCTGGGAGATAGTCTGGCCCATCCCTATCGGCAGGGGGTTGTCGTCGTAGGCCTGCTGGCCGTATTCAGCGGTGATGAATTCTTCGCGCGGAATCTGCTCCATAACCGTCAGCACACGCTTGTCGGTTATGCCTCTGCCAGCAATCTGGAACCTGACCATCGACTGGCGGGCGATAAGGTGCTTATCTTTTTCGTCGAAACTTACCATATTTACACATATTCGCCTTAGAAGTGAGATTTTGCAACGAATTTTTTGGTTTAGGCATTATGGTTTTCGGATAATACGGGATTTGAACCTGAACAAAAATTAATTTCTGGATTATATTTCTTATCTGCGTTTAGAATGCCGATATAAATAAGTCATTTATAATAATAAAATTGATTTCAGGAGTTTTTTGATGGGTAAAATAGACGTTCCAGCCGAAGAAACATGGCGTATTTTCAGGATAATGGCCGAATTTGTCGAAGGTTTCGAGGAGCTTTCAAAGGTCGGACCTGCTGTATCGTTATTCGGTTCAGCAAGGACAGAGCCCGGCAGTAAATATTATAATATGGCAAGAGATACCGCGTATGAAATCGCAAAGGCGGGTTTTGCGATAATTACCGGCGGCGGGCCAGGCGTAATGGAAGCTGGGAATTTGGGCGCCAAAGAAGCAGGCGGCAAGAGCATCGGCCTGAATATCGAGCTTCCGATGGAACAAACGTCCAATCCATACCAGAATATCGAGATGCACTTCAAATATTTCTTTTGCAGGAAAGTAATGTTCCTCAAGTACGCTCACGGCTTTGTTATCCTGCCGGGCGGCTATGGGACGATGGACGAAACATTCGAGGCGTTGTGTCTTATACAGACCCTGCGTCAGGCGTATTTCCCCGTGATATTGATGGGTACAGAGTATTGGAAGGGCCTTATCGACTGGATCAATGATAAGATGCTCACCAGCGGCTACATATCGCCCGAAGATTTACACTTCTTTAGCCTTATCGATGACCCTAAAGAGGTCGCCAAAAGAATAGTGGACTTCAATGCCACAAACGGCAGAGGCGGAATCTGTGAGCCAAAGGGTATTAAAAAAAGCTGAGAAACTTTAATAAAGAGATAATAGTTGACTGTTTTAAAGGCTAATTATGGATGGCGGAAGGATAACAGGAGTTCTCGGTATTATGAATCTAAGTTTAGGTAATATAGTGTTTTTATCTTTTATCGCATTGATTGTTGCTATTAACCTTATAAGATTTTTCTGTTACTATGTGATACTTTTAAAATTACTAAGTAAGCAGCCAGAAGAAAAAAATAAATTATTGAACTCTAAATATAAATTCATCTTTTCAAAAGATTGGTTTAAAAATGACGAACTTGAATATCGTCGAATTCAGGCGAGAGAAGCAATAAAGGCAGCAATAGTTTTTTGTGTTGGTTTTGTTATGGCCTTTTATATGTTTGCTTTTTATGGTAAATAAAATATGGAAGATTTTATAAAAGATATATATGAATTGAGGCATGCCACAAAGCTAGTCCAGCTAATTATGTGCTTTGCCTTTTCACTTTTTGTAGTAGTATCATTGGTTGTAATTGATGGATTCATATGTGCGATTAGAGGGGATAAATATTTAAGGAAACACTATTTTGAGCAATGGAAGTTAAAAAGGGGTGATTGGAAAGAGCGAAGAAGAGTTATTATACCTAATGATCCATTCTTTAATAAGTTAACAGAGCAACGCAAAAGGGTTCATCGCAGTATTATGATGATGTGGTTTGTTATTTTGCTAATTGCATTGTTAGTTATCGCTTTAAGTTGATAGGGAGTGCCAGTTCCTCGCAGCGGGTTTTGCACACGCAGCGTTGAATTAAAAAATTAGAGTTAATTCGTGTAATTCGTTGTAAAGAAATTCCATCACGCCAAAGACATCGCATCTTCGTAGTGGCTCAGCAGGTAATCAGTTGCCGGGCCGCCGAGATGCTGCCATGGCAGGATTTCATCGACAGCATACGTTTTCTGAGCGCACTTGTCGAGGTCGATATTGTGCTTATTAAAAGCGTCATGCCAGATTTTAATATCGAAGCATTCATCCCACAGGTCGAATTTTGCGCCATTGCGCCATGCGGTTTCAATTACGTCAGCTAATCTGCGGTCGCCGCGTCCCATTGCCGATTCGAGCACCGAGCGGTCAATCGTATGAAATTTAAATTGCAGTGCGTTTGCCCGCAGTTCCCTCTTGCGGTCGAGGATTATTTTCTTTGCGTTCTCGAAGTATTCTTTCGGCTTTTGTCCGAGCCAGCCAAGCGGCGTATGATTCTTCGGGACGAGCCAGCTTATTGCGACGTTGAGTTCGCCGGGTCGCTTTGCGATTTTCCTTCTCATGTTGGAAAGCTCTAAAGACAGGTCAACGATCTGCCGGATGTCGTCTTCGGTTTCGCCGGGGAAGCCCGCCATAAAGTAAAGTTTCAGTTTGCTCCAGCCCGAACGGTACGCCGCGTCAACGCCTGCGAAGAGATTTTCGTTGGTCAGCGGCTTGTTCATCATTTTGCGGATTCGCTCCGGTGCGGCTTCGACAGCGATGGTTAATCCAGACTTGCGGACGTTGCTGACGAATTTCGGCAGGAGCTGTAATTGCTGGTCAACGCGCAGGCTCGGCAGCGATACGCCGACTTGTCTTTGCTTGAAATAGCCGAACATTGTTTCGAGAAGTTTTTCGAGTTCCGGATAATCCGCCGTCGAAAGGCTCAGCAGCGAAACGGTATCAAAGCCTGTTGCATCGTAATTTTTCTTTGCTATGTCGAATATCTTTTCGACGCTTCTAAAACGTAGCGGCCTTCTTGTAAATGATGCCTGACAGAATCTGCATCTGCCCGGACAGCCGCGCATAATCTCGATGCAGATGCGTTCGTGAATGGTATCGATGTATGGCACGATTGGTTTTTCCGGAACGGGGGCGTTCTCGAAATCTTCCACGACAGCATTTTTGAATTTTTTGCTTGATGAAAACGATTTGATTTTATCGCCGTCGTATTCGAAGCTGTAAAGCGATGGAACATACGCCCAGTCGAATTTCTTGTCGATGATTTTTAATACTTCGGCTTTCGGCGTATTTTGTTTTTTGAGTTCGATCAGAAGTTTTGCAAGCTCTACCGATGTTTCTTCGCCTTCGCCGATGATGAAAACGTCTATGAATGGTGCGATGGGTTCGCATCCGTTGCTCATTGCCCCGCCTGCGATAATCAGCGGATGATCATCGGTTCGGTTTGCGGTGCGGACGGGAATATTCGCAAGGTCGAGAACATTCAGCACATTAGTATAGCAAAGCTCATTGCCAAGCGAAAATGCTATCACGTCAAAGTCGGCTACATTTGCTTTGGATTCAAGGCTGAACAGCGGGAGATTTTT
>CAMDDF010000058.1 GCA_945890885.1 Candidatus Kuenenia stuttgartensis
CCTGCGTAATTTCATTTTGGACTGTTGGCGTTTCTTCCTCAACAGCAAGCTTTTCAGGCAAAGCTGGAGCAGCATCTGCTTCCTGAGGCTTAGCTGATGCTTTCAGTTTTTCCAGTAATTGCGGAAGTTTCGATTGTCTGCCAATTGCCTGCCCCTTTTCCGCTGATATTTTCAAATCGTCAGCCATTTTTTTCATCATATCGATTGATTCAAAAATAACATCGGTGGTCTTGCCGGTAAGCTCAAGTTCGTGCTTACGAGCAAGATCGAGCAAATTCTCAGCTGAATGTGCCAGCGACCCAATCTCGTTAAGGTTCAAAAAACCAGCCATTCCCTTTATTGTATGAAACGCACGGAATATCTGATTGAGTACATCTTTGTTGTCCGGGTTTGTTTCAAGCTCAAGCAGCCCAGCCTCTGCCGATTCAATATGTTCATTCGATTCCGCAATAAAATCCAGAACCAGCGGAACATCATCAGCCTGAAGATAAGAATCAGGCGAAGATGAATTTTCGTTTTTATCAGGAGCAGATATTTCCGAAGAATTATAAACCTGACTAATAAGATTTTGAAGTTCAGAAACAGATTTCGATGCCGATTCAACTGAATTTAAAATATTAACATCAGCAGCCAGTTTTTTAATCCGCTCAACCAGCTCGGCAGAAACATCCGTCATCTCATCAGCGTCTTTATTTATCTGCGTAAAAATCAACTGCAACTGATTGATTTCTGACATATCATCAGGGCTAAGCATATTGACACTGCTGGCTGCTCTTTCGATAAGTTTTATGAGTTTGTCGTTGTCCTGCATATGTTCACCTTTTTGTTATCAATCGAACATTAAATACTATTTATTATTCGACTTTTACAGGACGGAAGTGAATTTCGGAAAGTACGTGATTCGACACGATAAGTGTCTGAAAAGCAGGATATGACTATTACAAAATTGACGATGAATTTGGGTTCATCAGCGATTCGAAAATATCAAACGCTGTGATTATGCCATAAAACTTGCCCTGCTGGTCAACAACAGGCAAACATAAGCAGTTAAATCTGAACATTTTTTCAATTATCTCTACGAGCGGAGTTTCCGGCATTGAGGTATTAACAAGCCTGCTCATTATCCATTTGAGTTTGATTTGCAGGGTAGCATCATCTAATGGCCTGCGCCATTTCGCAAACATAGGTCTAAGATACACACTGACGGCTGCATTTAAATCACTGAGCGATACAATCCCCTCCAACTTGCCGTCTGTCCCAACCATCAGATAACCCGACCGGCTTTGCTGCATCTTAGTCAATGCCTGCTGTACGCTGTCATCGGAGCTGACCCATAAAACATCTGTCTGCATCACATCACGCGCACAGACCGGTAAAGGTATCGTATTATTGCCACCTGGAAGATTTGCGGAAGAATTCACCATCTTCTGGATCGTTTCGGGAATACTCATAGCTATAGGTGCAGCAGCATTGAGTACCGCCTCAGTTTCCATCTTAGGAAGCTGACTTTCTACCACTGAATCGGGTACAACAGCTTTAGGAATAACATCAGCTTCAGGCTCTTTCTGTACTACGGCTGCCGCTTGCGGAATGGGCTTCTCTTCAACAGGTGCTTCTTCCTTTGGAGCCAAGGACACGGAATCAGGCTCCGCCTTTTTTTCGAAAAGTGTTTTAGGAAATATAATACCATAATTAAAAGCAGGGTAAGCACCTATGGTCATTTGGCAGGGAATGAAAAAAAAGTCTTCATCACTTGCCACCCCTATCGTTTTTTGACTATTCTCCCATGGGTCTCCCACAAAAGTACCACTTTGCACAAAATGTCCGTGAGATTCCATATTTTCACGGAATATTCTGTCCCAGGAACCAACAAGAAGGTTTCCCGCCTCTCCAAAAGCATCATTTAAATCACGGGCTTGCTCAATACTGCCGCGTTTTCTGTTATCTATGATTTTCTGCTCCGGCTGCATGACAATTATACCAGCCAGCGTGAAAAGTCCCTCTTTATCAAAGACAATATGAAAAGTTCCATCTAAAATGCCAGATGCTTTAACTGAAATTACAACAGCAAGTTTTTTATATTTTTTACTGAGTTTCGCGGCAGTTTCAAAACATACTTCCTGATGCTGGCACCCAAGATCAATGCCAAACATACCTGAAATATCTTCGCAAAAAGTACCCGATGCTTCAGTGGATAACTCAATTACATGTGATTGAATTTCTGTTTGTGATATTGTCATTTGAAAAGCCGAGTTAATAATTATTTTGAACTTTTTCTGTATAACATTGAAAGTTTGGCCACATATTTGTCTTCGATATTAACTTTGGCTGTTACAAGTTCCGCATCATTACCTAAATTATTCTTAATCTCACGTCCATTGACAACCGAAGGTATCGAAATTTCAATATTTCCGACAGTCTCAGCCAAGTGCTTCTTTACTCTGCCTACAATCATATTTGCCACTTCACCAATAGCATCGCAGGTATCTGCTTCACTGACCTGTTCGGCGGAGTCTATTCCGAGCATATTCATTGAAATAGTCTGAGCACAGGGCGTGCTGCAGCAAATAGCCAAACAACCTTCCATAGCGCCCCTGAAAGTTATTAAGCCCAATATTGCCCACCCTTCTATATCACTGTCCGGCTCTGCAGTTTCAGTAATATCCATGAAAATCATCGTTTCAAAAACTTCTTTTGCACTTTCAAGTACTATTTCCTTGATACCTAATTGCTCTATCATCGTTCGGCCCTTATTTTTATAATAATTCAGAAAACTAAAATCACGGTTTTTTAATTCATAAATGGGGACAGCTTTTCCTGAAATTTTTCAGGTGTGAACGGCTTGCATATAAATCCGTTGGCACCATCTGCAATTACGCTGTCAATAAGTTCCTGCGAGCTTTCGGTAGATACCATTATTATTTTTGTGCCATTGCAGTCCGGAATTTGCCTTACTCTTTTTACTAGGTCGGTACCACACATTTCAGGCATATTTATGTCACATAATATAATGTCTACCACACCGCCCTTAAGCTTTTCAAGGGCCTCAACCCCGTTTCCAGCTTCTTCAGTTCTGTCAAATTCCAAGCCTGACATACGAACCGTTCGCATTATAATTTTCCGCATCGTCGCAGAATCATCAACTATCATAAGACTTTTACCCATCGGATAATCTCCTGTTCTTGTGTATTATTACCAAATAAAACAATTACTTACTTTGTTTTCGTCATTTTCAGGAAATACTTTAGTAGATTTGTGTTTTTAAATTTTTTTCAAAAAAATTTCTTAAGTTTGACACCCAGCTTTCGACAATTAAGAGTGATGAAAAAGACTTTATGAAATTTAAGGCATGAGGTTAGGGTAAAATGATTAAAAATGTACTGGAAATAGATGAATTCATGGAAAAAACACTTTCCGGAATTGACTTTGATAATTCTTTGACCAAACGCGAAGAAGAAATCCTGTCATTTATTGTTTCCGGCAGTACAAATAAAGACATTGCCCGGAAAATCTACCGCACAGAGCGAACCGTTGAATATCACCGGAACCGGCTTATGCGAAAACTCGGCACTCACTCCACTGCTGATTTAATCAGGCACGCCATATCTATAGGAATCGTATAATACTCTAAAAAGACCTGTTTTTTATAAAAAACCTGCGATAGTTATTAGTCAAATCCATCACGCAAACCCAAGCCAAAAGTTTATCACGTTTGCCGTTGCAATAGTCTTCTGCAATACCAACATTGGTTGTTTTATTTGTCCACAAAATAGATTTCTTATTCACAGTTCAGTTTGGCGGATAAACTTGGGAATTTTCACCCAGTAATACTCCAAATTCTCATCAAAACCTGGTACTTTCCGAAATTAAGACATAGATAAAATGTAACGATGTATAAGCATAATTTGTGCGATATTTTGGTTGTATCCACAAATAGCTCTTTAAAAATTCGGTCTAGTTTTTTAAAAAAAGTAACCGTTCTTAAACAAAACGCCAAATTGAACCTTCGGGTTCAAAATTTTACAGACGGTTTCCTGTGTTAGTACCTATAATTTACTGTAGGGTGTCGACTATTACGTTTGTAGGCCCATTGGCGTGGGTGTTTAAGAACGTGGTTGGTCTGGCACCCTTTTTTATTGGACACAAATAAACATTTCTAAGTCTTTATTGTCTCGTAATGATCAATTGTAAACGCTGTCTCCTTAAACAACACGCCAAAGCCCACTGGGCTAAAACCTACAGAGACAGCGATACATGGAGCGTTAGCCTTGCTCCGTTCGGTAGTCCCATTGGCGTGGGTGTTCGAATGGACTGGCTGACGCTTTTTTTTTGCAACTACAAAGTTGCTGAATTGTTTTTAGCAACTTAAAGAGTTTAATGTTATTCACAATTAAAGGAGAGTAGCAATGTCAAATGCAACATCACAAATGGAGCAGATCAGGAAAGATCTGACAGCGAAAGAGGGTAAGTATCTTACCTTTGCTCTTGGGCCCGAGGAGTATGGCTTAGAGATCCTAAAGGTACGCGAGATTATCGGCTATATGGCGATATACAGAAGAGTTCTAACGAAACAGCAAAGATTATCAAGGTCATCGACGAAATCGCATTCCAGACAAATCTTCTTGCTCTTAACGCAGCAGTTGAAGCTGCCCGTGCTGGAGAAGCTGGTAAAGGTTTCGCGGTTGTAGCTGAAGAAGTTCGCAACCTTGCTATGCGTTCAGCTGAAGCCGCAAAGAACACTTCTGCTATGATTGAAGAATCAGTCAAAAACTCCAAGAACGGCGTCGATATCGCTAATGAAGTCGGCAAGGTTCTTGAAGAAATAGTTCAAAGCGTCGGAAAAACAACTGCCCTAGTAAGCGAAATAGCCGCTGCATCAGCAGAGCAGGCTCAGGGTATCGACCAGATAAATACAGCAATGGCACAGATGGACAAAGTTACACAGCAAAACGCCGCCAACGCTGAAGAATCAGCAAGTGCATCAGAAGAATTGAGCGCCCAGGCTGAACAGATGGACTCTGTCGTTCAGGACCTTGCCGCACTTGTTAACGGTGCTTCAAACGTAACTAAAAAATCCACAAAGGCCAACAAACCTGCTGGAAAACACGTTACTCTGTCTCATTCAGATCATGTGTTTCACAACATCGCCAGCGGCAAAGGTCAAAAAAAGACATCAAGAGAAGCCTCAAGGACTACCGGTAAAGCAATCCCAATGAGCAACGAAGACTTCAATGAATTTAACAGCTAATTGTAAGATTGTTGAATTTTGCGAGCGGGCAGAGATAATACTTTGCCCGCTTTTTTTATCAACCTAGTACTTTCCGAAATTAAGGCTTTTTACAAAATCGCCGAATATTCAATAGAGATAATACTTTGCCTGCGTATTTCGACTCAAAAAAACAGGAAATAAGTTGAATAAACCCATAATAAAATTATTACATAAGTACCAACAGCCGAATACAGATGTCCACGGCATAGAAGTTATCAAGGCGGATATTCCTGTTTTCGATGAAGAAGTTCATCTTTGCATCACTGTTGAAAATAAACAGGCAACGTTAGCCGACATAGTTCCGCTGGCAAGAGCGATTTCCGACAGACTCTGTGCCGCTGCACTTGATATTCTTGGCGAGGATGGCCAATGTATTTCATGCCAAAAAGGTTGCTCAGCTTGCTGTAATTATCTGGTGCCTTTGTCACTTTCGGAAGTTTTTCAGCTAAAAAAAGAACTTGCAGCAATGCCAGCAGATTATTGCCGCACAATATTACAGCGAAGTGTTAATTCAACAAAGAAAATTTTAGGGACAGGCTTCACAAAGCTTCAATGTTCATCGACAAGTAATCAGTATGAGATAAGCAAACTGAACGAATGGTATGCTGAATTGAATATATCTTGCCCATTTTTAGAAAACGGCTCCTGCGGAATATACGAACAACGGCCCCTTGCCTGCCGAGAACATTTAGTCATCGGCAATCCCGACATCTGCAAAAGCAAACCAGGATATGAACCGGAAGTTGCCCCTGCACCTGTCAGCATTCTTGAGGCATTGGGACAATTGAATGCAGAGCTGAACGAATCGATTATTGAAGCTGTAATTCTACCATTGGCATTAACTTTGCCGGAAGATTATTTCAACGATTCTGCTAACTGTTGGCCTGCATCAGCAATTGTCAGACGTTTCATCGAAATAATAAAAAACATGGCACTTCATCAGGAACCAATCGCCCACGCTGCAAGCATCTGATTATAAAAAATAAAGGGCTGCAACATTTATTACAGCCCCTTACACTTTTTTTATTATGATAATCAGCGAACTATTACTTAGCCTGTTCGTTGACATCACAGACTTGCTTTTTCTGGCATTTACCTTTGCCATCTGCTTTGACGGAACAACACTTGCCCTTGCCAGGCACATTGCAGTCAGCGGCTTTCTTCATTCCGCCAGCAAACTCTTGCATCTTCTGAGCATTTTCTTCCATCTTATTGATAATCACATCAATCTTGGCTACGGTCTTGGTAGCACCTTCTGACTCAGCGGTAGCACGAAGGTCTTTAAGTTCAGCCATCATTTTCTGGTGACGTTCCTTCATCTGTTCCATACGGGCTGTCCGGTCAGCCTGCTTTTTCTCTGAATTTGTTTTTTTGACGGTACACTCAGAACTGACTGTTTCAGCTGCATAACTTAACGAACCTGCCAACACCAGACCTGCCAACACCAAAATACTTAAACCTAATTTCCTCATCTTGTTATTCCTTAAAAAAGTTAACATTTACCGTTATTACGTTTCTTCTGACATTAAAAACGGAAAAAAATAAAATTTATTGCAAAAAAAATGGTTCGCAGATTTAATACCGCTATTCAAGCTTCTGCCGCCCGATAATAGCCTCAGCAATAATGTTTCCGGATGCGTATTCAAGCTCTGTACCTGTCGGCAGCCCCCTTGCCAGACGTGTGATTTTAACATTTGTGTTTTTCAGTATCGAGCTAATATACAGTGCTGTACCGTCACCTTCCATATTCGGATTAGTCGCCATCACCAACTCTTTCACTTCCCCGCTACGGATACGCCTTACAAGCGAATCGATAGTCAAATCTGACGCATCAACGCCATCCAGCGGCGCGATATGGCCGCCAAGAACATGATAGACCCATTTACACAAGCCGGTCTTTTCAAGCGTAATAACATCGCGAGCCTGCTCAACAACGCAGATAATTGACTTATCGCGTCTTTCATCGGCACATATCTCGCACGTATCCGCCTCCGCAAGATTATGACATATCTTGCATTGCTTTACCTTCATCTTAACATCACGAATCGCACGAGCAAGAGCCATCGCATCATCGGAGCCGACTTTAAGTATATGCATCGCCAGCCGTTCCGCCGTTTTTTTACCAATGCCCGGCAGCTTCGAAAACTGCTCGATCAACTCATTCAAACTTGCGGTGTATGCTTTATCCATAAATTTTTTCTTAACGCAAAAATTACTGGCTTTCGATTCCCGTTACCGTTGCATTTAATCCTGTCAAAACGGTCCTAACCGCAGGATTGCTCAAAATCTCATCACGCTTGCTCTGGCTAAGTTTGGCTCCCTTAGGCTTTGCCGCCTGTTCATCGGCACCAGCCATAGCCTTGTGATATTCAAACTTCAATCTAACGCTCTCACCTAAAACGGCAGAAAGAGCATTAACCACCCTTTCGAGGCTTACAGGACGTTGAAGCATATCAGCCTGAAATTTCATATCCTCAGCAAAACTCAGTTTAAGAGTCCCACCATCAAAAGCAACAGGATTGGCCTTTAACAAAATAGTCTTGTTATTACCAAGTAGCTCTGCCCCAGCATCAAGAATATCTGCCCAGCGTTGCATTATCTTCTCAATCGTAACAGGCGAATCGATAACCTGTCGTGCCGAGCTTGGGCTGCTATTTTGCGGCAAAAGGCTATCGTCTTCAAAGTCTGGCTCAGAACCAACCTTAGCCGCCTTTAATTCAATTTTTTTTTTATCTGCTGACGGCACCGACACGGCCCCAGCAGTATTCAATGCATCGATAAGTTTATCGACCCCTATGAAATTTTCACTCAGGGCAAGCCGAAGAAGCATCGCCTCAAGTATCGCCCGCGGGTTATCACTATTTTTAACAGTATAGCGAAGCCTTTCCAGTGCGGTAATATTATAAACCAGCGCCGCAATATCAAAATCCTCTGCCAATTTTATAAAAGCTGTGCGCTCTGCCTCAGTCAAAATTACAAGTTCATTTTTTGCACCGGCAGCTTTGATAACCATCAAATCACGCATTATTTCGATCAGGCCATCAATAATCTGCACGCCCGACTGGCCGCAATTCAGCAAACTGTCAGTTGTCTTAAGCACCGCCCCCGCATCAGAGGAACTAATCTGATTAAGCAGTTGAGCCAAAGTATCACGATTGGGCTGGCCTATGAATTCCTGAAGCATCTCAACCGATAACGGCTGCTGGCCCGTACTCAAAAGCTGATCAAGCAAACTAAGCGAATCTCTCATTGATCCATTGGCAAGCCTAGACAACATCAAAACAAGGTCATCTTCGTATTTTATCTTTTCCTCGTTAAGTATAAAACGGAGCTGTTTCGCGATATCCGCAGCAGAGATATTGACAAAATCGAATCGCTGACATCGACTCTGAATCGTCGCAAGAACCTTGTTAGGCTCGGTTGTGGCAAATATAAATTTTACATGTGTCGGCGGCTCTTCCAGAATTTTCAGCAAAGCATTGAAAGCGCCGGTACTTAACATATGAACTTCGTCAATAATGTATATTTTATGCCGTGCCCTTGCAGGCCTATATATTGCGTTTTGCCGCAGCTCACGGATGTTGTCCACGCCGTTGTTTGACGCTCCATCGATTTCGATAACGTCGATATCATCGCCGGAGTTGACCGCTAAGCAGCTATCGCATTTACAGCAAGGTGTCGTTGTTGGCCCATCGGAATCAAGACAATTTAACGCTTTTGCCAGAATCCTGGCCATCGTTGTCTTGCCCACCCCGCGAGTACCGCAAAACAGGTACGCATGAGCGACCCTGCCGCTGCTTATGGCATTTTTGAGGGTGCGCGAGATAGCATCCTGTCCGACGACATCATCGAAACTCTGCGAGCGGTATCTTCTTGCTAATACAGTATAGGCCATAATTTAAGTATTCAAACAGACTGATTTTATTACAAAAAGCAAACATAAACCTTTACAAAACAAGTGGTTATACATAAATACACAAAACAACTATCCCAATCAGACAGGGACTCGGCAACTTTGCTTTAAAAATTTCACTTTTTACACTTGTTCGCCTGATACTACCTGATTTCGATTGTTTTTTCAACGGCAAATTTTTATGGACGCATCCACACCGCCGCCAAGACAACACAAACCCCGCAAATAGACCGCACACAGACTGATATTATGTTATGGAAAATTCTTTCTTCCTGGTATCCATCTGGGCTTTTAATCTTTCGATGACAGAAGAATGCATCTGAGAAACACGCGATTCGCTCAAATCCAGCGTCGCCCCAATTTCCTTCATCGTCATTTCTTCGTAATAATATAGAACCAGTATCAGCCTTTCAGCTCTGCTAAGCCCCTTTGTTAATAACCCCTTGAGATCTCTTTTTTGTGCTTCCTTGACAGGATCAACACTCGAAGCATCCTTGATAATATCCATCTCGCAAAGGTCTTTTTCGCTGTCATTCTCGTTAAAATTCGTATTCAGCGAAACTATTCCAATCGCATAGGCATCTTTCTGCACCCTTGAAAACTCGTCCTTATTAAGACCAAGTTCTGATGCGGTTTCGTCCATAGTAGGCATCCGGCCAAATTCAGCTTCAAGTGTTCGTGTGGCTTTTTCGAGCTGATGGGCCCTTGAACGAACAAGACGCGGAACCCAATCCATATTTCTAAGCTCATCAAGAATAGCGCCACGAATTCTCGGCGTGCAATATGTCTCGAATTTTACTTTTCTTTCAGGGTCAAACGCATCTATCGCATCCATCAAGCCAAATATGCCTGCACTGGTAAGGTCGTCAACTTCGACTTTATCAGGAAGCTTGACGCAGATCCGCTCAGCGGTATATTTGACAATCGGAAGATAGGCCTCCATCAAGCCGTTACGAGCCTGCTGATCTCTGGTCTTAAAAAACTTCTTCCAAAGAGCGGCGTTATCTTTTTTTACTGCCGTCTTCATAATTTTTACCTCCTTGTAATATCAAAATCAGCCAAAACGTCCGATAAAGATTTATGCAAATCCTTATTTCTGCCCTGAAAACTTTAATTCAACACCTTTTCAAGGCCTGAGCATATCGGCTGCTCTATCCATAGACTTTAGAACTTTATAAAAAACGTATTATATTTTCGTAAATAATGTTGCAAACTTTAGAAAAATTTACTAACTACTTTCCGAAAGAAACTCTTCTTTTCGACTCCGCTTTCATATGTTCTGCTCATACGTTTCGCCATAAGCACCAGAGACCGAGCAGAGCGTGAATCCGGATAGCTCAGCACTACAGGCTTTCTGGCTTTAACTGCTGAAGAGAACATCTCATCTTTTAGTATTACGCCGCCATCAAAAATATCAGCGTTTAAAAATCTGCTCGCTACCGAGGCAAGCTGTCTGTAAACTTTTTTACCTTCTTCCACTGTCGTTGCCATATTGACTACAAGGTTTATTCTGCCCTTATAGTTTCGCCCGACCAGCACCTTTATGAGTGCGTAAGCATCTGTAATGGCGGTAGGCTCAGGCGTTGCAACAACCATTACGCTTCCAGCACAAAGACAGAAACTTATAACGGACTTGTGAATACCGGCACCGGTATCGATTATGATAACATCAGAATTTTCAGCAAGCTGGTCAAGCTCGTTTACAAGCCTTTGCCTTTCAAATTCCGTCAAATCCGCAAGCGACTCAATTCCGTTTGCCCCGCAGATAATTTCAACTCCGCACGGGCCAACAGCGATAATATCTTTCATCTGTTTTTGACCGGAAAGAAAATGCGACAGATTGTATCTGCTCGGAACATTCATAACAACATCAAGGTTGGCAAGGCCCATATCAGCATCAAAAAGCACCACACCTTTGCCTTCAGCAGCAAGACATATCGCCAGATTGGCAGATAGCGATGTCTTTCCCACGCCGCCTTTGCCGCTTGCAATCGCAATAACGGTGCATCCGCCAGGCTGATTCTGCATTTGCTCACGAAGCATTTGACTGTTGTCAATCATAATGTAATCTTCCTCTACCTCAGGCGTAAGTAATTTTTAATTGTAAGCCTTTGCTGTCAGCCAATTGTCTGCTTTTTTCTGAGCAGTTCCGCTGCAAGCCTGCTGTTAAGCGCATTTTCGCTTAACTTTCTTTTCTGATGCTCCAAATATTTCTCTATATCATTATCAAAGAGCTGTTTTGCGATTTTGTCCTCTACCGCAACAACATTGAAACTTCCCTCGGACTTGAAACAAATATTTTCTGAATCAACCAGCGCAAGCCTTCCGGAAACAACATGAGAAGTTAATGCCTGATCGATAGCTTCAGAAAAGCCATCAACATCAAGATCATATGGCATATAATCGTCAGTATTTACATTATTCAGATTTTCTATCAGAGTTTTGTGTCTTGAATTCGTAAAGTCAAGAATCATCACCAGAACTTCCATAATGTTATCAGTTATAGGCAATAATTGCTGCTTCATCTCAACATCCTTTAAATTAATTCATCATTCCTGGGCAAATTCGTGGGCTAATTGTGCAGTGTCGCCAAGAACATCCGTTGTCTGTTCTTTGCTGCTGCTGATTTCCCGCAAATCGTTGACAAGTTCAGAAACCGCAAGAGCAAGACTGCGAGCCTGCACTCTTTCGCCAATACCGATTTTGTCCCTTATATGTGCCCAGTTCGCCTTTATAGGCTTAAGTTTCGCATTGACCTCTCGCAGCTTTTCAAGAAGTTTGCGTCTGCCGGCAAGTATCCTCACAAGCTCTTCCGGCGAAGCAGTACTCCAGAATATTTTCGTCTGCTTATCGGCAAGGTCTCTGAGTTGATGATAAAGATTCCTCTGCTGTTTAAGCAGAAATACCAACTCCTGTCCGGCTTTTTCGTTCTGCACTTCCATAATTGGCATCCTTGCCTGCTAATTTTCCTTAAAAACGACCTATGCCATCAAAATATCTCGGATTTCCGTTAAAGTTTTGGATTTTCGCAACTCAATAATCTCTGAAAGTTTTTCAAAAACCGATTCGTCGTACAGCCTATGGCCGCCATCAGTCCATTGTGATTCCTGAATAAGCCCCATAATCGTATAGTTATGAATGGTCTGCCTGCTAAACGGAGTATGTTTTACTATCTCCCCGATGCGGTAGAGCTTTTGAGGTACTTTCAGCACTGAAACCGTCGAATCCATTTAACCTCTTATTTTGAAAACACTTAAAAAAAACGAGGCAAAAATGCGACATCTCGTATCAATTCGATTTACAACCTTTTCACCAATAACACACGCTTTGCCATTGTTTTTACTGATATCCAGCTTAAACAAATCCTAAATGCCTTTTACATTTTATAAAACGTAAAATACATTAAGTCAACAAAAAAATTGCAAAAGTTTTTTTTGATTAAATTTTTCAGTATAATCCTGCCGATATGCGGGGCCACACTAATGCCCCTCCTGCCACCTTAATCTCAGCATAAGATTGCTTTTTGAGATATTTTTGCTATAATTCGGGATTTCCAGATTAAAAGATAAAGCCAATATGAGTAAAAAAGTACACATAAAAAGTTTCGGATGCCAGATGAACAAGCTTGACACCTCGCTTGTGCTATCATCGCTGAAAAAACAAGGATATGAACAGTCAGAATCTGCGACAGAAGCTGATGTTGTCCTGATCAATACCTGTTCGATTCGGGAAAACGCTGAACGGCGGGTTTTTTCGCATCTTGGGCATTTAAAGCATATCAAAGAAACCCATCCAAACCTTATTGTCGTTGTTTTCGGCTGTATGGCCCAAAGGCTCGGCAGTGAACTGCTCGAACACCCTGCCGTTGATATTGTCACAGGACCGGGACAGATTCCGCAAATTCCTGAACTGATAAAGCAATCTCTTGAAACCAAAGGCCAATCAGTAGCTGTAACCGAAAAAATCCGTCAAGGACTCGAAGAAAATCAAAACAAAATGTTAGAGAATTTCGAAACGGAAAATGAAGGCGACGACGGCCAGATTCCAGGACAGGGTTTTATCCGCGCAATGAGGGGATGCAATAAATTCTGTACATACTGCATCGTGCCGTATGTACGAGGGCCCGAAGTATCACGCCCTGTCAGCGCCATCATCGAACAAGCCGGAAATATGGCTAAAGAAGGCATCAAACAAATCACCATCCTTGGCCAAACGATAAATCTGTACAGGTATGAAGAGGCCGGAAAAATTTACACACTTGCTGAATTGCTGCACGAGATAAGCAAAGTTGAC
>CAMDDF010000059.1 GCA_945890885.1 Candidatus Kuenenia stuttgartensis
TTTGTATCGGGCTTTGTAAGTTTTGCAATGCAATTGGCGGCAGTGAGGTATGTGAAGGGAAAAATAAAATTATGATAAGGATTCAGGTTGTATATCTATCTTGATGAATCTGGTGATCTTGGCTTTGATTTCAGTAAAAAGAAGACTACAAAAAAGTTTGTTGTAACGCTTTTGGTCTGTGAAAATCAAAATGCCATAAAAGAATTTGAGAAAGCTGTCAAAAGAACGCTTAAAAATAAACTTAATCATAAAAAAAACAAGAATAGAGTTGTACAAGAGCTAAAAGGAACAACCACAACTTTGGAAATAAAAAAATATTTCTATAACCAGCTCAAAGATAATGACTGGAAAATCTACAGTTTAATCATAGACAAGCAGAAGTTGAATCCCAAACTCAGAACCAAAAGTTCCAAGCATAGATTATACAACGTTATATCCAGATTGATCCTTGAGAAGCTACCCTTAAAAAAAGCGTCTGTTAACGCTCGATTAGTAGTTGATCGAAGCAAAAACAGGTCTGAAATTAATGAATTCAATCACTATATCCAAGACCAGTTGGAATATCTGCTACCTTTAAATATAGGCTTTAAAATTGTACATTTGACCTCACAGGAAATGTCAGTATTGCAGGCAGTAGATTTGTTCTGCTGGGGAATTTTCAGAAAATACGAATTTAATGATTGCCTGTGGTACAATGAATTTAAAGACAAAATAATATACAAAAGCGAATTTTTGCCGGAAAATACTAATAAAAAAAGCGGCCCCTACAATGCCGATCTTCCCTGAGCTCGTGGCCAACCGATGGAAGGGAGCACCCAAGGCACATTGCAGGCTTTACCCGCTCTGACTATATTATAGGTAATAAAGTAGGAAAAGTTAAGAAAAATATAGAAAAATATAGAAAAATGCAGAAAAGGTCAATAAAAATGGATTTTTCAGGAAAATTTATAGTTCTGGATGGGCCTGACGGGTGCGGTAAAAGCACGCAGGCGGAAATGCTGCGAAAATGGATAGCGTCGCAGGGAGTAGAAGTTGTGTCATTTCGCGATCCGGGCGGAACCGAAATAGGCGAAAAAATACGCGATATACTGCTGGATACCACCAATCATAAAATGGGTGTTCGGGCGGAGTTATTATTATACATGGCCAGTCGGGCGCAGCTATGGCACGAATGTATCGAGCCTGCACTGAAAGCGGGCAAATGCGTGGTGATGGATCGCTGGCTAAGTTCGACGTGTGCATATCAGGGCTATGCGGGCGGTGCGGGAATCGAAACAGTTATAAAAATTGCAGAAACTTCGCTTGAACGGGTTTGGCCTGACGCTATAATTGTGCTGGATGTTGACCTTGCCACAGCGGCAAAGCGTATGCAGCGGGAGCTTGACCGGATGGAACTAAAAGGCGATGCGTACCACGAGAAAGTTCGGCAGGGTTTTTTGAAGCTGGCGAAATTCGTGGATTGCGTCAATATTGTTGACGCGCGGCAGGAAATCGAAGCGGTACATAAAGATGTAATTAAAATTATCGAAAAAAGGATAAATCGTAAATGAATAACAATACAATAACGGCACCGAAGGGATTTTTAGCGGCGGGAGTAAAAGCTGGGATCAAAAAATCCGGCAAAGAAGATGTTGGGCTAATCGTCTGTCCATCTGGTGCGATAGCGGCAGCGGTATTCACAACAAATAAAATAACCGCGGCACCAGTACAGATAAGCAGGAAACATATCGAAAGCCGAAAAATCGAGGCAGTGGTGGTCAATTCCGGCAACGCAAACTGCTGTACCGGCAAAACAGGGCTGAAAAACGCTGTCGAAATGTGTCAGCAAACGGCCGAACTGCTGGAAACCAATCCGCATAATGTGCTTGTCGCATCGACAGGTATAATCGGGCATAAGCTGCCGGTGAAGTGTGTGAAATCCGGCGTAAATGCGGCATTTGAGACATTAAAAGCTGACCATTCGGCGGGTGAAAATTTTCTCAAGGCAATAATGACAACCGACACAAAACCGAAGTCGGCTATCCGGTCGGTAAAAATCGGCGGCAAAAATGCGGTTCTCGCAGGCTGTACGAAAGGCGCGGGGATGATAGGGCCCAATATGGCGACGACGCTGTGTTTTATTACGACCGATACTGCGATAAGTAAAAATATGCTGCAAAAGGCACTGGCAGAGGCGATTGGCTGTTCGCTGAACCGGCTGACGGTTGACGGGCACCAAAGCACGAATGATACGGCAATCGCCCTTTCATCGGGAATGGCAGGAAATGCAACGATTACCAAAACTGATGCAAATTTCAAAAAATTTGCGGCAGTTTTAACGGATTTGTGCAGCGATCTGGCCAAGCAAATGGCTTTGGACGCTGAGGGTGCAACGAAGATGTTCACGGTCATTGTCAAAGGTGCCAAAACCAGAGAACAGGCGACAAAGGCTGCACGGGCGGTGGCGGATTATGACCTTGTCAAGTGCGCGATACACGGCAACGACCCTAACTGGGGCAGGATTATCTGTGCGGTCGGCTCATGCGGCATCGACTTAAATCTCGATAAATTAAGTTGCAAAATAGGTAATATCACGGTCTTCAGGAACGGTTCGCCAGTAAAATTTGACACGAAAAAGGCAAGTAATGTCATTAAAAATATTCAACATACGATAGAAGTCAATCTTGGCATCGGCAAGGCGGAAGACTTCTGCTACGGATGCGATTTAAGTGACGAATACATAAGGATTAATGCGGATTATCATACTTAATAGTCCTTAGTTTTTAGTGTTGAGTTTTTAGTTGATGAAAATAACCACCCCGACCTTTGGCCACCCCTCCTTTGCAGGAGGGGAGCTTCTTTATCCGGCCGCTTCCGCGACTCGGCTTCTATTTCTGGATCCCCGCCTGCGCGGGGATGACAGTGGGCTAACGGCTATCGAATGTGATTTGGAAATATCGTGTCGCTTACACTCGGCGCTGCTGTTTTAGGGTTCGGGCGGTTCGCGAACCGCCCCTACAATGATTCCTATCCGGTAACTTAGGCTACTCCAGCTTGAAATGTATCCCCTGCTAACGAATCAGCGGGTTATAGCTCCGATATGCAAATCTGAAATAATTTATTTTTTTTTCGAGATTTTCTTGCAAAAAGATTCCAATAGTGTAAACTTTGGCTAATTTCGTACCCACGTTACCCTATGCAACGTCATCTGTACGGAGTCGGTCTAAAAACAGTGTGATTACGGGGCTTGAGGCCCTGTTTTTTTGTACCTATATTTAATATGTTTTTTTTAACTATTCGAAAGGAAGAAAGCAGTGAAGAAACTAAGTAAGGGATTGGCCATGCTTTTGCCGGGCATCGCGTTTACGGCGAGTGTTTCGGCAGAAGAAGTGCCCGCCACAGATGTTGCAGGGTTAATGCAAACTGCAACAGAAACCGTAACGGGAGCAGCATCAGGAACCCCAATGGAATGGTGGATCGCTCCAATAGCATCGGTTATCGCGTTGGTGTTTGCTATTTACTTCTACAAGAAGGTAATGGACGCACCGGAAGGTAACGAAAAGATGATAACCATCGCTGGACACGTTCGCGAAGGTGCTTATGCTTATCTTTACCGTCAATATCGCGTGGTAGGTATTGTTTTCTTTTTACTTGTAGCACTGTTTGGCGTGCTTGCATATTACGGTGTTCAGAACCCGTTTGTGCCTGTGGCATTTTTGACAGGCGGATTCTTTTCAGGTCTTTGCGGCTTTTTAGGCATGAAAACAGCAACAAATGCTTCATCAAGAACTGCTCAAGGCGCAAGCGTAAGCCTGAATCAAGGTTTACAGGTAGCATTCCGTTCAGGTGCAGTTATGGGCCTTGTTGTAGTGGGTTTTGGCCTGCTCGATATTTCTTTATGGTACCTGCTTCTTGATAAGGTTGTTTATACAGCAGAAAACATGACTAACGGTATTAAACTTTGGGATAATTTCTGGCTCGTTAAACCAGGTATGAACGCACACCACAAGCTTGTTGAAATTACAACAACAATGATCACATTCGGAATGGGTGCTTCAACACAGGCATTGTTTGCCCGCGTAGGCGGCGGTATTTATACCAAAGCTGCTGACGTTGGTGCTGACCTGGTTGGTAAGGTTGAGGCTGGTATTCCTGAAGATGATCCACGAAATCCAGCAACAATCGCTGACAACGTCGGCGATAACGTCGGCGACGTAGCTGGTATGGGTGCTGACCTTTACGAAAGCTACTGCGGTTCGATTCTCGCAACTGCTGCTTTGGGTGCTGCTCTTCCGCTGCTTGGTATGCCGGAAGGAATGACCGCTCTTAAGGCTGTAACAGCACCGATGATTGTGGCTGGTATCGGCATTATTCTTTCAGTTATCGGCATATTCATGGTTCGCTGCAAAGAAGATGCAACCCAGAAGAATCTGCTTAAATCTCTGCTTGTGGGAACACTTGGAAGTTCGGTGTTTATTCTCGTCGCAGTTGCGGCAATGGCTAAGTTCGGAATGATTACATGGGGCATTTTCGGCTCGGTTGTTTCAGGTCTTTTTGCCGGTGTAATTCTCGGACAAATTACCGAATACTACACATCAGATGAATACGCTCCTACAAAGGGAATTGCAAATCAGGCCAATATGGGCCCGGCTACAACAATTATCGACGGCATGGCAACTGGAATGTTTTCAACAGGCTGGTCGATTGTTACCATCGTAATCGGTATTCTTTGTGCATACGGCTTTGCGGGCGGATTCGGCCCAGACGGTATGCCGATAGGACTTTACGGTATCGGCTTTGCGGCAGTTGGTATGCTTTCAACGCTGGGTATCACTCTGGCAACTGATGCATACGGCCCGATTGCAGATAACGCAGGCGGAAACGCTGAAATGGCTGGTCTTCCAAAAGAAGTTCGCGTAAGAACAGATGCTCTTGATTCGCTTGGTAACACAACCGCAGCCACAGGTAAAGGTTTTGCGATTGGTTCAGCAGCATTGACAGCGATGGCACTGCTTGCAGCTTATATCGAAGAAATCAGAATCTGGATCGCAAGACTTGCAGAGGAAAGCCCAGAGGGCATCTATACCGTCGGCAAGATGACATTCACTGCGGCACAGGCCAGAATAGCAACAATTGCTGATTTCGTTTCAGCATATGACCTGACAATTATGAATCCTAAACTTATCTGCGGCTTATTCATCGGTGCGATGATGTCATTTATCTTCTGTGCTATGACGATGAAGGCAGTCGGCAGAGCGGCGGGAGCAATGGTTAACGAAGTTCGCAGACAGTTCAGAGAAATCGCAGGTATTATGGAAGGTACCGGCACCCCTGATTATGCAAGATGCGTGAGCATTTCAACAGCTGGCGCACAGAAGGAAATGATTGTTCCGTCCTTACTTGCAATTGCAGTTCCAGTTGTAACAGGTATGCTGCTTGATGTTGCTGGCGTACTTGGACTGTTGGCTGGTGGATTGACAACCGGCTGTGTACTTGCTATCACGCTTAACAATGCAGGCGGTGCATGGGACAATGCCAAGAAGTACATTGAAAAAGGTGCTTTCGGCGGAAAACGCAGCGAAGCCCACAAGGCGGCAGTTGTCGGTGATACTGTCGGCGACCCGTTCAAAGATACATCCGGCCCAAGCTTGAATATTCTTATCAAGCTTATGACAATGGTATCGGTGGTATTCAGCGGCGTTATCGTTAAATTTGCTCCAATGGTCAGTGAATGGCTGCACTTGGGCAAATAATCAAAAGTTGACTTATCGTCAATTTTGGTGTACACTATCGCAGTGGTCATTAAATCGGCCACTGCGTTTTTTTTTATATTATGGTATGTTCACAGGAGCAGTTTTGAGTAAAAGTACTATCGATTCGGCGGATTTCGCAGTTCAGGCAGCAAAAATAGCGATTGAACGTAATTGCAGTGATGTAATGGTTTTAGACTTAAAAGGTATCAGCCCGGCAGCGGATTATTTCGTGATAGCAACCGGCACAAGCGACCGGCAGATGCGGGCGATTGCTGACGAAATACAGGATTTGGCCAAGGAACATAAAAACAGGCGATTCGGAATCGCAGGCTATGAAACGGGAAAATGGATTCTTCTGGATTATGTCGATGTGGTGATACACCTGATGAGCGAGGAATCACGGGACTATTATGCCCTTGAAATGCTGTGGGGTGATACGAAGAAATTGAAAATTGGATAGTTGTTCCAAATATGATTGACAAAAAAACGGTATTTATTCTCGGAGCAGGGGCAAGTTGTCCTTACGGTTATCCGCATGCAGCGCAACTACGCAAAGATATTTGCATTGATTTGCCAAAAAAAACACAACATCGATTAGTGTCTGGAAAAAACTTTCACAAGTTCATTGCCGGAAAAGAAAGTGAATTGATAGAATATTTCGCTAAAACTTTTTTGGATTCAGCTACGCCATCTATAGACCTATTTTTGGCGAGAAACCCTCGTCTTGCAGAAACAGGAAAATATATTATAGCACACGAAATTTTAAGTGCCGAAGAAACAAGCCGTTTCAACGAACTGTCCCATCCTAATCAAGATTGGTATAGCTATCTATACCATCGATTAACTCAAGATGTAATCACGGAAAATGATTTAAAAAAAATAAATTTAAATAACATAACATTCATTACTTTTAACTATGACAGAAGCTTAGAACATTTCTTATATACAAGTTTCAAAAATTCATTCACAGCCGTCCCAGAGAATAAAATTCTTGATATCGTAAAAAATATTCCTATACATCATGTATATGGCAAAATTGCTCCCCTTGGCTGGGAAAATGGCAATGAAGGATTAAGCTACCGTGTAAAAGTAAATGATTTGATATTAAACCAATATTCAAAAAACATAAGAACGATATATGAAAAAAATCCAGAATTACGCGACATCGAATTAGATTTACATAATGCAGAACGAGTTTTCTTTTTGGGTTTTGGATATGCAGAAGAAAATATGAATTTAATAAAAGTTCCTGAAATACTTCCTGCTAACATTAGAATTTTTGGAACTGGATTTGGATTAAACAATAAAGAACTTAATGAAATGACCAACAAGATAAAAGATAAAATAAGAAAAGATGATCTTGGTACTAAACTATCCTGTTCGGTTAACATAGAAGATATGGATTGCTTGGAATTATTAAGAAATTATTTATAATCTATGTTGGTAAATAGTCGCAAAGGGACAAAAAAATAAATATCGAATGAGTCAATAAAATGCTGCATGACCTGATAAAAGCGGAATATATTAACGGATACAAAATAAATCTTACTTTCGATGACGGCAAAGACGGAATTGTCGATTTTTCACAATTCATAGAAAAAGGCGGCGTATTTAAAAAATTGAAAAATCAAGCTATTTTTAAGAACTTTGAAATAAACAAGGAACTCGGCGTAATTACCTGGGATGGAGAAATCGACATTGCTCCTGAAATACTTTACAGCAAAGCAACAAATACTCCTCTGCCGGAATGGATGGAAAGCTAAAGCTCATAATGAAGCCAATCATTGATATACTCAACGAAAGAATTTCAAGTGCGATAATGTCGGCTGCGGGAGTGGACTGCCCTGCTGTTGTTAAACCGACGGGGGATGCGAAGTTTGGCGATTATCAGGCCAATGGGGTGATGGCGGCGGCAAAGCAGTTAAAGTGCAATCCGCATCAGCTTGCGGAAAAAATTATTGACGTGCTTGATGTTTCGGATATATGCGAAGAGCCTGAAATCGCAGGGCCTGGGTTTATAAATCTTCGGATTAAGCCTGCGTTTCTTGAAGCGAAATTGCTGGAAATCAATAGCGATGCAAATCAGCTTGGGGTGGATGAAATTTCAAAGGCGGAAAAAGTGGTGGTGGATTTTTCCGGTCCTAACATCGCAAAGCAGATGCACGTCGGACATTTAAGAAGCACCATCATTGGCGACTGCATAGCAAGGATGTATAAATTCCTCGGCTATGATGTTGTGCCGCAAAACCATATCGGCGACTGGGGGACGCAGTTCGGGATGCTGTGTGCATTGCTTGAGAAGAAAACAGAAAAAAAGAAAACTAATGAAACAAAAACATTAGAAGACCTCGAGGCATTTTATAAAGAAGCTAAATCGCTTTATGACACTGATGAGGAATTTGCCAAAACCGCACGTGATGCGATTCGAGGATTGCATA
The DNA here is from genome assembly GCA_945890885.1 of Candidatus Kuenenia stuttgartensis. GTDB lineage: Bacteria > Planctomycetota > Phycisphaerae > Sedimentisphaerales > CAMDDF01 > CAMDDF01. Next base: position 8,171 of record CAMDDF010000059.1, read on the forward strand.
ATGGTGAAAGTTTCTGGATTGGAGAATGGAACGCTATCGTCAGGGAGTCGCAGAATCATTATCTGCCGATATACGGCAGGCTTGGGGTAAGACTAACACAGGAAGATGAACGCGGTGAAAGTTTTTATAAGGATATGCTTGCTGGTATCGTTGAGCAATTAAAGAAGCAGAAATTGGCAACTGAATCCGAGGGAGCGATTTGCGTATTTCCGGAAGGGTTCAAGAATAAGGAAGGTGCCGCCCTGCCGTTTATTATTCAAAAGAGCGACGGCGCGTTTTTATATGCTACGACGGATTTGGCGGCGATGAAGTTCCGCGTCGATGAATTGGGCGCAAAGAAAATTATTTATGTAACAGATGCAAGGCAAGCCCTGCATTTTCAGATGCTGTTTGCAGTCGTTAAAGAGGCTGGGTGGGTGGATGATTCTGTTGAGCTAAAACATATTACGTTCGGCACGATGCTGGGCGAGGACAACAAGCCATTCAAAACTCGCAGCGGTGAAACGGTAAAATTAAAAGACCTGCTTGATGAGGCGGTGGAAAGAGCCGCCGTTGTCGTCAATGAAAAAAATCCTGAATTGCCAGATGAACAGAAAATGCAAATCGCAAACGCCGTCGGAATAGGCGCGGTGAAATATGCGGACTATTCCAACAACCGGGACAGCGATTATGTTTTCAGCTTCGATAAGATGCTTGCGATGGAGGGCAATACTGCGCCATATATGCAGTATGCTTATGCACGGATTAAATCTATAGAGCGTAAGGCTGGCGGCAAAGATGTAAATATCGAGGCGGAAATTTCAAATATTAAAGAGCTGCATCTTGTCGAGCAGCAGGAGATAGACCTTGCTAAGCATCTGCTGAAATACAGCGAGGCGATAATCGCGGCGGCGGCGGAATGCAGGCCGAATTTCCTGACGGGTTATCTTTATGAGCTTGCACAGAAATTTTCAAGCTTTTACAGTGCGTGTCAGGTATTGAAAGCTGATGAAAAATCAAGGCCAACAAGGTTACTGCTTTGCGACCTGACGGCGAGAACGATAAAACATGGCCTGAATGAATTGCTTGGAATCGAAGTTGTTGAACAAATGTAATTTTTTTCGAAAGGCGATAAAATGCGATTTATTGAAAGAAGTTTCAAAGTCAACACTACCAGAAGAAACGAATTTATTGATATCACGCAGGAAGTTGAAAAAATTATAAAATTTTCAACCGTTGAGATTGGCGATGTTATCGTGTATTGTCCGCATACAACTGCGGCGATTACCCTCAACGAAAATGCCGACCCGGATGTTGTACACGATTTACTGCACACCCTTGAAAAGCTTATACCTCACAAGGACAGCTCTTATCTGCACGGCGAGGGCAACAGCGACGCACATCTGAAAAGTTCGCTGGTGGGCGTAAGCGAACAGATACTCATTAAGGATGGAGAGATGCAGCTTGGAAGGTGGCAAGGAATTTATTTCTGCGAATTCGACGGGCCACGCGGCAGAGATGTGATTGTACAAGTTCGCGGCGAATAAATGACAAACGAAAATTATATGCAGCTTGCCATAGACAAGGCCTTTGATGGGATGCGCAATGGGCAATCGCCATTCGGAGCGTGCATCGTCAAAGATGGGCAGGTAGTCGCTGTCGAACATAATCACGTATGGGCAGATACGGACATTACCGCTCACGCGGAGATATGCGCGATCCGTTCGGCGTGCAGAAAACTTGGTACGATAGACCTTAGCGGATGTGTGATATATTCGACGACAGAGCCGTGCCCGATGTGCTTTTCGGCGATTCACTGGGCAAAGATTTCAACGATATATTACGGTACATCAATAGCTGATGCGCAAAAGGCGGGATTCAATGAGCTGACGGTTTCGAACTTCGATATGAAAAAGTATGGCGAAAGCCCCGTTGAAATAATTGATGGTGTTCTTCGTGAAAAAGCTATGGAACTGTTCAATATGTGGAATAGCTCCGGCAAGAAAAAGACGTACTAGGCTATCTGACGGTCCAATGCAAGCCAGCGATTCCTGCGATAATCAGCAGAATGAAAAATATTCGGAGCATATCTCGCGGCTCATTGAAGTAGAAAATCCCAATCAGCACAGTCGAAACGGCTCCTATGCCTGTCCATACGGCGTAAGCGGTACCGATTGGCAGATTTTTAACCGCAACCGACAACAGAAATATGCTAATGGCCATCATTATCAATGTGTAAACGCTCGGCCAAAGCTTTGTGAAGCCGCTGCATTGTTTTATTCCGATTGCCCAGGCGGCCTCAAAAAGACCCGCGATAAATAAAATCAGCCAACTCATAAATCTACACCTTATTATATTGCTTTGTAAAAAGTTTTGTCGGCAACCTGTTCGGCGGTGATTTTATCCTGTTTGACAAGAGTGGTGATGTACTTTAGTGCTTCGTTGCGGTTCATGCCAAGGCCTATGCTTATATCGTTCAGACTGCAAGGTCTGCGTTTGAGCATTTCATAAACCGCATCCTGGCCTTTTTGCATATCAGCGATGCTATGCGCTAGCTTATCGAAATCGGCGATGACCCCGGCATTGTGGCCAATTTTCTGGGCAATTTGCGCCAGCTTTTCCGCAGAGACAGGCATTATCCCTGCTTTTGCTGTTGGGCGAACGGCGGTGTTGAGCTGAACTTTGTCTGGGTTAATTTCGGCGATAAGATTTTTGAATTCAGCCAACTGCTCATCGGATGTATTGATGCCATCGACAAGGAAAACTTCGAGCCAGAACTTGCCTTTATATTCATGTTTGAATTTTTTCAATCCCTCGACAAGCCGGGCAAAGGTAATCTGTTTGTGCGGCTGATTTATCGTGTTAAAAACTTCTTCATCACATGCATCGAGGCTTGGCACGACAAGGTCGGCCCTTTCGCAGGCTTTACGCACATGGGGCAGATACAGCAGCGTGCCGTTGGTTATTATCGCGACGGGAATATCGGTTATAGCGTTAATCTGTTCAATTATCACGGCCAAGTCACTGTTGAGCGTGGGTTCACCTGAGCCGCTGATGGTTATATAATCAGCTTTAACGCCAGCATCGATTTTTTCTTTTAGTTCGGCAATAACATCATCTATCGGCACAAACGATTTGCGTTCAATGGTCTGCGGATGGGGTGCTTTGCCAAGCTGGCAGTAAATGCAATCCTGCGTGCAGCTTTTAAAAGGCACGATATCGATACCAAGGCTTAATCCAAGCCGACGGGACGGCACAGGGCCGAAAGTGTATGATTGTTTTTTTTCTGACATAGTTTAACTCTTAATTAAATTTCTATTTTTTAATATTTCCGAGACGGCCTGTGAATTTTCAACGGTAAAGCCAATCTGCATCCATTTACCCTTTATTTTCACAATAAAAACTTTATCTCTTTTGTATCTGCTATAGTCCGCGGGCAGCCAAGTTTTAAAATCATTACTGCCGTGAAAACGCCATTTGCCGTTCCTGCTTGTAAGGGGCTTCTCATCGACATAATCTACCTCAGACAATTTAACCGTTTTGTTGCCCATAGGGAAATAATAATCATTGAAAATAATCCGGTCGTTTGTAATTTCAATCAAACTATCCTTGTAACCGTCTGTGGCAATCTGGCCGCCTGCTATGCCACAGACTTCATTGGACGAGCCATCTTTCTTCAATAGAATAAAAATAACTGAACCATTAATGGAAATAAATAAAGCTGCAATAGCTATTCCCACAAAAAGATTCATACTAAAGTGATACCCAGCATTCCATATAAGCGTAGAGGTATAAACAGCCAAAAAGAAAATTGTCATAATAGCCAAAAAAGAATCAAAAATAAGTATTGGTTTACGGCCTTTAATCTGGTCTGTCTTTGGGCTTTTTGACATCGCCACGCTTACAATCCAAAGCACTGTTAATGGAATCATTAAAATCAAGGGGATAACAAAAGTGCCGGCAAATTTACTCATATAGCCATTCGGTTCTCCATTGAAACCCCAATGAGTTGCCATAGAGTCAGGCATTTGCGGGTAAAACCAAAAGGCAGCCACAGGGAAAAGCAGCAGTGCTACCAACATAACCCAATGTATCTTTCTCATTATTCGTACCCAAATACAAATTCCATTATCGTGTTGCTTGCGCTCCATGCTTTCATTAAAAATTATTTCCGCACAATTTCGAATATCTTTTTGCAATCGCCAAGAACGCCATCAAGCCATTCAATCGGCATCACAACAGCGGCATCGGATTTTGCGTTTTTAATATCCGTATGGGTTTCGATGAATAATCCATTTGCACCAGCGGCAACAGCAGCTTTTGCAAGTGTCGGGCCCATATCGCGCTGGCCAGCGGAGGCATTGCCAAGACCGCCGGGCATCTGTGTGCTGTGGGTTACATCGAAAATCGCAGGGCAACCGAGCGATTTCATTTTCACCAGCGAAGTCATATCGTTGACGAGCCGATTGTAGCCGAAAAATGTTCCGCGCTCCGTGAGCATAATTTTATCATTGCCTGCTGATTTGAGTTTATCAACGACGTTGGTCATTTCTTCGGGCGACATAAACTGGCCCTTCTTGACATTGACTGGTTTGCCCGTTTCAGCGGCGGCGACAAGCAAATCGGTCTGCCTGCATAAAAAGGCTGGTATCTGCAAACAGTCAACAACCTGGCCAATCGCCTTGGCTTGCGATGCTTCGTGTACATCCGTCAAAACCGGTAAGCCTGTTTTGGTGCGGACGGCATCAAGAATCTTGAGGCCTTCTTCGAGGCCAGGCCCGCGGAAGCTGCTTGCACTTGAACGGTTGGCTTTATCGAAGCTGGCTTTGAAAACATAAGGTATGCCGAGCTTTTTGGAAATCTTCAAAACAGCTTCGGCTATTTCAAGGCAGTTATCAAGCGATTCAATTACACAAGGCCCGGCAAACAAAAACAAATCAGCATCAAGGCCAATCTTAACATTACCAATTTTAAAACTATTACTCATAAATTCAATTTCCTCTACTGAAACATTCTAATAAATCTTGTTCTAATGCCTGAAGGCTTT
>CAMDDF010000060.1 GCA_945890885.1 Candidatus Kuenenia stuttgartensis
TCGGCGCTTGCGGGATCCATAAATATTATTCTACTGCTTTTCCGCATAAATGGAGCGTAAAGCTGCTTCATTAATTCGCGAACCGCAGGATTTGTCGTGCCGATGATTACACGGTCGGGCTTCATAAAGTCTTCGACTGCGGCACCTTCTTTTAGAAATTCGGGATTGCTTACATAGTCAAACTCGACCGCGGTTTTTGCTTTGATGATGTCGCTGACGAGTTTGTGTGTGCCGATTGGTACCGTGCTTTTGGTGATGATGATCCGGTATTCGGTCATTAATTCTGCGATTTGCTCCGCAACTTTGAGCACCACAGAAATATCCGCTGAGCCATCGTCTGCGCTTGGTGTTCCAACGCCTAGAAAGATAATCAGCGAATTATCGATGCCTTCCTTTAAATCGGTGGTGAAACGCAGTCTGCCAGCTGCATGATTGTTTTTGACGATTTCCGTAAGGCCCGGCTCATAAATCGGGATAATGCCATTATTGAGGTTTTCGATTTTTTTCGGGTCATTATCAACACAAACAACATGATTGCCGCCCTCGGCAAAACACGCTGCCGCGACAAGCCCGACATAACCAACGCCTACGACAGATACTTTCATTGCACACCCTTAAAAAAATCCTAATTGATTGCCAGCGATAAAGTTATAGCTGTCAACTATATATGTCGGCAAAAACCGGCATTCATTTGAAGCAAATATCTATAAGGCAACAATAATACCAGAAATTTTCAAAAATGGCAGGAAAAATTGATCTTCAGGTTATGCGGTAAAATACAAAAAGCACCCTGCGTTTTATACAAAGTGCTTTGGATTAACTTAAAAAACCTAAATTGAACTATTCTAGCGTTTTCTTTTCAGTAAAAGACCGCCAAGTCCCAAAAGAGCCATAGTTGCCGGCTCCGGCACTGTTGAACCTGCCGCTATCGTAGCATCTGGAGTATTGTTCCACGCCCAGTTGTCGATAACAACGCTTGCTCCCGTATTAGAGTCTGGATTGTTTACCGTCAAATGCATCCATCCGTAATACGTCTGGCCGTTATTTGTAAGTTCAAGTCCGACGTATCCGCCAATTCCGGAAGTACCACTGCGGAAATTGCCGGTGCGGGTATAATCCTTAAAAGTTTCGTATCTGTAATAATAATAGTATGTCAAATTTGATTTATCGGCGTTATTAGCCTGAAAACTCAGGTTCTCATCAATTGTCGCACCTTCGGCAAGATTTAAGGCGTAGTTGTCGCCGAAAGCAGCACGAATTCCATTGCCGTTGCCATCAAGAACAGCCTGAACAGAAAGAAAAACCTCACCAGCATAAGAAGATCCACCTTGGTTTTCATTATAACCCATTGCATAAATACCGATTTTACCCCAACTGCCTGCAATGTCAATCAAGGTTGACCCAACGCTATGGCTTGCATAAGACGCATTGATCACATTTACGGTTACCGGCGTTGCCGGGGTTACTGCGATGATGCCCGCACCACACTGACAGACCACTGCCAAAACAAAAGCACAAAAAACAAAATTCTTCACAAACATTCTCCTTAAAAAGATAAACAAAGTAAATCTATAGTTCTTTACATCTACGTTAGTTTCTGTTCTCTTCTACTACATCTCAGAAATGCGGAAGAATAAACCCCCGACCGAAAAAGAGAGCATAGCGAAAAATGGTCTCCTATTCAAGTCATATTCGCTATTTTAACAAAAAAACTTCGATAAAGGTGGTTTTTGGTTGAAATAGTGGAGATAATTACTTCACGCAATTACCATCGTAAGGGTTTCCGCATTCGAGCCACTGGGCGGAAAAGGCCGCAAAATCAGCCGTATCAACTGTGCAATCACCATTAAAGTCGGCTGTAAGCTTATCGTTGCATTTGGCTATCGTAAATATCCCAGTTTCCGCGTTAGCAGAATAGCCTGCAACGGCGGTGACTTTTATCCGGCAGTTTTCCGAATCTATCGGTTCATCAGGCATCCATTTATAACTACCTGTATTCAAAATATTTGTAGCTATTGGACGGTATTGTTCCCCGTTTACAGATATTTCAATGTTGACCACCCCAATTAAATTCGGATCGGCCTGCCACTGAATATTAAAGGGTTTTCCGTTCCATATAGTTTGCCCAGCCTGCGGATTAGTGATATTTAGCACTGTTGTGTCCGATGAAAGCAAGAAAGCTCCGTAAATATTCTTAACAGTCTGATTTTCCCAGATTACAGTGTAATTGTTCACCGCTGGATTTGTCATAATATCGTTGCCCCCTGCTAAAAAAACGCTCGGATGTCCTGAAACACTCAAATCACAGTAATATATATCATAGGCTGCATCTTTCCATACCACAATATTTCCACATACTTTTGGCGAATTTTGGCTATTTGCTGCTACACAAATTGGTGTGTCATCCGTATCATTCCAGTGTTTGCCATAAATATCGGTTCCAGTTGTGGTGCTTGGATTTCTATAATCCTGCCAGACCACCATCAGGCCGCTTATTTTGGGGTATTTTTGGTGTTCACCATTGGTGCAAATCAGTTTTTCTCCAGCCTGGCCCCATATTTTGCCATAGATATCGGCATTGGTACCTCTTTCGTCCTGCCAGACCACATAATTACCGTCAATATCGGGATTGCTTTGGGTTCCCGTTGCTCCACAAATCAGAAATTTACCTCCGCCTGACAAATCTATCCCATAAATATCGCCGTTTTCCTGCCATACTACCTTATTACGGCTTACCGCAGGCTTATCCTTAACACTTTCATCAACACAAACATTAAAACACTCTGAATTAGCAAGGTCATAGCCGAATATGTCGCCATCTTCAACCCATACTACAATATTACCGTCAATATCCGGATTTACCTGCGGCTTGTTCGACGAACTCAGGGCAAAATCGTTTGGCTCATTCAGGTACTTGCAATATATATTGGCTATGCCTAAACGAAAATCTGTCCAGACAACGGTTGTACCCGAAATGGCGGGGGTGTTCTGTTCGTTTAAATCCGTACAGACATCGAAACCATAACTAACTGAAAAAAAGAAACTTAAAATTACAACCCAAACTGCCCACATGCTAATTTTCATTTTAAAACTCCCAAAAAATAAATGTAATTCCTCCGTGAAAAATTACAGGAAAAGCACCCTCCATAGATAGCCTCCCACTTTAAGTTGGGAATTATATATAAATGAAGAATGATTTCAAGCAAAAAAAGTTATTAAACAATTGTTTTTCGGGAAATGCGGATGATTTTTAGTTAAATCTTGATTTGGCAGGTTTTTTCTGGTACCTTAACTTCTCGGAGAGAGTGTTATCGGCAGGAGGGTAATGTGACGAGGTTGTTCTGCATAGATACGGCGGGAGGGTGGCGCTTGGTCTTTGTCTGCTTTTCGCTTCTTTTATGCTCAATGTCTTCTGCGATAGTTCGTCACAACGACAATCCAATTAACGGTGGTACTCCTCCTAACGCTGTTATAGGCAAATGGTACTCGCCATCAACAGCAAGTTGTGTAGCTATTGGCAAGAGATATGTAATTACAACAAAACACCAAGGTGGTGGCGCAGTCGCAGGAACAATCGTAGCTGTTGGTGGGACAAATTACACCGTTGCTCAGGAATTTGACATCGCAACCGCAACTGACATAAGGGTTGCACGAATCAAGGAAATAGATAGCGGACTTGCAAATCTTAGTCAATTTTCCCTTCTATATTCCGGAAGTTACCCTAACAATACACCAATGATAATTGGTGGATTCGGCGACATAAGAGGAGCCGAACTCAGAGATGGCACAAATAAGTTATATGGCTATACATGGATAACAAATCCCAATTCTACCACACCCGTTTGGGGTACCAATCAAATAGAAATGAGTTTATATTTCCCATCACAAAACATCTTAAGTGCTGACTTTGACGGCTCTGCTTCTTCCACCGAAGGTGCCTTGGCAGACCACGACTCAGGTAGCGGATGGTTTATTAGTAATGCAGGTGTATGGAAACTTGTTGGGTTAACTTTTGCTGTTGATACAGCTTCAGTACCATTTGGAGAAAGTTGGTTTCTCAATCCGCGATCAAATTTTTATGCCCACTGGCTGAATGATTATGTATCAACGATACAAAATGCAATTATCGAGCCAGCCATACCAACTGGTATCTCGGCCGCGGCAGGTTACAACTGCGGAGAAATACTGCTAAGCTGGGATAGCGTATCAGGCGTAGATGGATACAGAGTTTACTATTCACAGGGTTCAGCCGAGTTTATCCTGCACTCAAGTGCATTATCTACCCAGACATCAAAAACTATTGGCTCTCTCAATCCAAACACGACATATAACTTTGCGGTTACGGCATATAAAGGAATTGCGGAAAGCGACTATTCAAGCATCGCTGCCGCTGCTGCTTCGACGAACTGTCAATATCAAATCTCCGGCTATGTCATGGATTCAAACATCCCGGTTCAAAACGTAATAATAGATACAAACAATGGAGCAACAACCAGCATAACAGATTCACAGGGTTATTACTCTATCTCTGTTCCATATGGTTGGTCAGGCTCGATAACGCCTTCCAAATTTGGCTATAACTTCACACCTCAAAGCTTGACGCGTTTAAATGTTACAGCAAATCTTACTGTCCCGAATTTTGAAGCCAACGCCCCGATACTGATAGACGATTTTAATGACAACGCCAGAAGTGCAGACTGGATCGTTCAAAATCCTGATTTTCCAACAACAATTATAGATGAAACAAACCAGAGATTGGAAATAAGTTCTTCCAATGATATTAATCCTACGGAAGCTTTCTACTCTGCCAATGGCTGGAAAATTTCATCGGAACAAAACTTCTCTGTAAAAATCGAGTTCCATAATGAAATACTTACACAATCTTTTACCGGCGTTGCCATAAGACTGGTTGACTCAAACGTACGTGAAAATTATATCCGGCTTTCCGCTGCATCTGAAGCAAATCAGCCGATATTTGCTGTTCAGGCTGGTATAAATGGTATGTTAATAGACCGTTCGGTTCCAAGAACATCCAGTGATGGTTCACTTTGGATATCTTATAATTCTGACACAAATGAAATATATCTCAGCTTAACCGGCTTTGGCCCGGAAGATTATTTTCAGGTTGTGTCCCTGCCTGAGAAAATTGACTGGATAATCGAGCTTGCAGGTTTTACGGAAAATTTTGGCTTTGCCTCCGGGTTAGCATGGTTTGATAATTTTACAATCCAGACCGGCAAACTAACGAATTGGCCGCCGAAAACAGATATAAATCAGGACGGTTTTATCGACATTGAAGACCTCTGCGAAATGGCTGGTCAGTGGCTGAATACCGGTGGCGGTTTCAGTGCCGATATAGATAGCGATGGGTATGTTGACCTTGCCGATTTTGCAAGACTAGCCGAAGTCTGGTAAATTTTGACTTTGCAGACATAAAACCAGACAATATCTGTTTGATCGAAATTTTTTATTTGACAAAGCTTGCAGGCTATGGTATCTTCCATAATGAAGTGTTGGTCTAATTACAGGTATGGCTCTATAAAAGTTTATATTATATTTTAAGACAGCAATCATATTTTTTCTTTTTTCATACCTATAGAACCCGCCTTTTTTCGACACAGTGCTTCATTATTTGACCAGAATTAGTGCGTTTGCGCATATATTTTGGCACAAAAACAGATTTTGAACGGTTTTCTAACTTTAATTTGAGTTTTTTAACGAGATTCGCAGACTCGTGTTCGAAAATTCCGCTGTGTTGGCGGAAAAATGGCAATAATTTTAGCAGTACCCAGGTTGGAGAGTGAGAAATCTACCAAAGCGAATCTCAAGGTATGAAAGGAAAAGTATTATGAAGAAAAAAGGTTTTACATTGGTTGAATTGTTGGTGGTAATCGCTATTATCGCGATGTTGCTCGCAATTCTGATGCCTGCACTAGGCAAGGTTCGCCAGCTTGCTTATCGTCTGATGTGCGGCACAAATCTAAAGGGTCTTGGCACAGCTATGATGGTCTATTCAAATGACTACGATGAAAGCTACCCAAGGTCTGGCGGAAGTGTATCAGGAAATTATTGGTCAGAGAAATTGGTTGGTTGGAAGTTTGATGATACTGAAGCAACATTATCGGCTTCGACGGCTGTTAAGGGTTGCACACTAACATCAACTTGGTTTTTGCTTATTAAGTATGCTGATGTATCCGCAGCGCAGTTTGCGTGTCAGGCGAGTGACCAGAAGAAGTACGAGTTTAATCCGCAGAATGTAACTAACTCGACCACCACCACTGATATTACGATGCTTTGGGATTTCGGCAGCACAAAGGATACCACGGGTTTAGAACAGTACAAGTATGTGAGTTATTGTATGCAAAACCCGTTCTTTTCAACTGGATCAGTAAACGCATCATCACAAGCAGGTAAACCAGTTGCAGCTGATAGAAATCCGTGGATTGCTTCTGCTGATGGTAAGTTTATTACAACTCCAGGAACAGGGGCAAATGCACCTCAGCTTCTTGTGAAAGGTTCAGGTACAGGCTCCATTTGGGAAACCGCAACTGCTGACAACAAAAAAGGAGCAACATCATCTGCCCATCAACAGGAAGGTCAAAATGTCCTTTTCAATGACGGTCATGTAAGCTTTGAAAAGACGGTTGTCTGCGGAGTTGAAACGGACAATATTTATACCTACTGGTCATCAACAACAGTAGATTCCACAGGAACTTATAACCAAATAGGTGTTGCGCCAAAGGCAAGGCATACTTCTGCTCCTGCATCGGCTGCGACAGCAGAAGTTTCTCGTGGTGAATCTGATAGTTGTCTTGTTCTTTAATTTTTGTTCACTGATTTAGATTTTCAGCCGGTCTGGTGTTTAACACATCAGGCCGGTTTTTTTATGTCCGTTAATCGAAGAATCTGCCGAATGAATCAGCAGGCTAACGAGTTGCCAGAGCGTCACCCCTGATTGATTGGGGGTTAAACCTCCTGCTTTAGCTAGTGACTAATAGGAATCAACAAATGGTGCTTAATTTTTCGGCTTGACAGGATGGGTGTTTGTGTAAACAATATACAAAACTTTTGGAGAAAATGAAAATGAACAGCAAAGGTAAAATTGTTAATCACAATCAGGTTGGCGGGATTGAAAGTTATCTTGTCGATAACGGCATGGCCAGAGGGTCAAGGGTTGCGTGGTTTAACACCGGCTCGGGACTTCGGTTTAAAGTGGCTATCGACAGAGGGCTTGATATCGTCGATGCGTTTTATAATCAGTATAGCCTTGCGTGGCTTAGCCATAACGGCTTGAGCAATCCAAGGCCAGACAGCGATAGAGGAATCGAATGGCTGACGAATTTTCCGGGCGGGCTTGTTACCACATGCGGACTTACGCACGTCGGCGGCCCTGAAGATAACAAAGGTTTGCACGGCAAGTACAGCAATTTGCCAGCGGAGCTTGAGTCGATTATTCAGCCTGAACTCAATAGCGCAAATCCATATATGAGCATTTGCGGTAAGGTGCGCGAAAGCTCGGTGTTTGGGCCCAATATAGAACTTAAACGGACTATCACCTGCAAGCTCGGGGAATCCGTGATAAAAATCAAAGATGTCGTCGTTAATGCGGGCAATTCTTCTACGCCGCATATGCTTCTTTATCACTGCAATTTCGGCTGGCCGCTTGTCGATGCGGGTACGAAAATAATATACAAAGGTAAATGTAAATCTCGCGGCAGTAGTAATGACAATGCTATTTTCAACGATAAAGAGAATTTTAAAGTCTGCCGAGAGCCGATGGAAAGCCATAGAGGTTTTGGAGAGGCTTGTGGATTTATTGACCCGCAAGCGGATTCCGACGGATTATGCAGGGCCGGGCTTTATAATGAGAAAATTGGTTTGTCGGCGATGATATCATTTAAAAAAGAGCAACTGGGGTGCCTCACAAACTGGCAGCATTGGGGATTCGGCGAATATATAACAGGGATTGAGCCTGGTACGAATTATCCGATAGGACGCAATGCCGCGAAAGAAAACGGTTCGCTGATAATCCTTGAGCCGGGACAGCAAAAAGAATATGAGCTTGAAATAGCGGTCAGTTCTTAGTCTTTAGAATATTTTAATTTTTTATGTACTGTTTATGCCTATTGCGGCCTCGTCTGGCGCGGCTATGCTTCTGCTTATCGCGTCGCTTGCGCTCCACACTTTCATTGCAATCCGGGCGCTTTCTAATAGTCAAACTGTGGGCGGCACCATTTTGCTTGCAAAAGAGTGAATTATCAGGTTGATGGAAAACCACCCCGCCCGTTGGGCACCCCTCCTTTGCAGGAGGGGAGTTTATTGAAGTCAATCACACAAAAGATTATTTATGGTGGATGGTTTTAAGTTTTTTTCGCATAGCATCGGCAGTTTTCTGCATAACAACATAAAACACCGGAAGCATCAACACGCCGAGAATCGTAGCAAGAAGCATTCCGCCGGCAACTGCGGTTCCAAGAGCGCGTCTGGCAGCAGCACCTGCACCTGTGGCAAAAGCAAGCGGAACAGCTCCGCAAACCGTTGTCAACGCAGTCATCAATATTGGCCTGAATCTTAACTTGGCACCGGCAATTGCAGACTCTTCAATTCCATAGCCTTCTTCGTCGTGATGCTGTTTTGCAAACTCAATAAGCAAAATAGCAGTCTTGCATGCAAGGCCGATCAGCAAAACAATTCCAATTTGTGTATAAATATTGTTATCATAACTTCGTGCCCAGGTAAACGCCACTGCACCAAACAATGCAAGCGGCACAGCAAAAATAATCGCAAGCGGCATTGACCAGCTTTCATATTGTGCGGCAAGAAACAGGAACGCAAAAATTGCAGCTATCAAAAAAATCTTCGATGCCTGATTTCCTGCGGTGATTTCCTGCAGGCTCATTCCGGACCATTCATATTCCATGCCCGCCGGCAGAGTCTGGCTGCAAAGCTGAGCCATCGTATCTATCGCCTGTCCTGAACTGTAGCCAGGCATTGTGTTTCCGGTAATTGTCGTTGACGGATACAAATTATGATGCGTTACAATCTGCGGGCCGATGGCATCGCTTATTTTCACAAAAGTCCGAAGCGGAATCATTTGCCCGGCAGCGTTTCTTACTTCCAGCTTTTCTATGTCTTCCTTGGTCAGCCGGAAATTCTCCTCAGCTTGAGCGATAACCTTAAACGTCCTGCCGAAAATATTGAAATCATTTACATATGAACTTCCAAGATACGTCTGAAGCGTATTGAAAACGGTACTAAGCTCGACACCCATTCTTTTCACTTTTACCCTGTCGATATCGACATAAAGCTGAGGTACATTCATTCTGAATGTGCTGTTGAGCCCGGTAAACATTGGGTTGGCTCCCGCTTTTGCAAGTAAATCATTTGACGCTTTTTCGAGTGCTTCAAGTCCGAGTCCTGCACGATCCTGAAGTCTCATTTCAAAACCACCTGATACGCCAAGCCCGTGAATCGGCGGCAAAACCAAAGCAAGGATGAACGCATCGGGCATCGCAAAAAATTGTGCCTGCAATTTTTGTTGGATGCCGGAAACATGCAAACCTTTTGACTTACGCTGCGACCATGGCTGAAGATTTACGAAACAAGTTGCACCATTGGGTATTCTTGCATCATTGAGCATAGAAAAACCACTGATCATCATATACTCTTTTACGCCAGGAGTATTATTGAGAATTTCCCCAATCTGTCCAGCCACTTGCTGAGTTCGTTCAAGCGTTGCACCGTCAGGCAGACGGGCATTGATAAGCAATAATCCTTCGTCTTCATTTGGTATAAATCCTTTCGGCAGGGATGCCATGCCGGAAAAGGAAATTATCGCCAGTATTACAAACACCGCCATCGCAATAACGCTTTTCCTTATAATCAAAGCTACCGTAGAAGTGTATTTATCAGTGGTTTTTTTCATAAACCTGTCGAATGCTGCTATAAAGCCTTTGCCGTTAGAGCTTCTTGGCCGAAGCAGTAATGCACATAACGCCGGGCTTAACGTCAATGCGTTAATAGTTGAAATAACCACCGCGACGGATATTGTTATTCCAAACTGCTGATAAAGTCTGCCGGTAATTCCGCTCATAACAATGGTTGGAGCAAACACCGCAAGAAGTACAAGCGTCGTTGCAATAATCGGAGCTATAATCTGCCTCATCGCTTTAAAAGTAGCCTCTTTCGCGGGGAGCGATTCTTCCTCGATTATTCTGCTGACGTTTTCGACAACAACGATTGCATCATCAACGACAATACCGATTACAAGTACCAAGCCGAACATTGTAAGCGTATTAACCGACATTCCCAAAAGGTACATCACCGCAAATGTTCCTATCAGCGAAACCGGTATCGTTATCGCAGGTACAAGTGTCGCACGCCAATCTTCCAGAAATATATATACGACAAGCACAACAAGCAAGAATGTTAAACCAAGAGTTATCAGTATCTCTTTGATTGATTCGCTTATAAATGTTGTGGGATTATATGGAAAACTATACGCCAGCCCGGATGGGAAACTTTTCGATAATTCGTCAAGCGTCTTTGCGATACCCTCGGCAACAGCCAATGAATTTGCGCCGGGCCTCTGAAAAATACCCATCGCAACAGCCGGCTTTCCGCTATACTGCACATCCCAGTAATATGCCTCCGAGCCAAGCTCAATGCGTGCAATATCTTTCAGTCGAAGTATCCGTCCATCTGGGGTTGCTTTGAGGATTATATTTTCAAATTCTTCCGCACTGCTTAATCTGCCAAGTGTTTTTATAGTAAACTGAAACTGCTGGCCAGGCGGAACAGGCATAGAGCCAATTTGGCCTGCTGCAACCTGTATATTCTGCTGAGCTACCGCAGCAAGAACATCATCCGTTGTAAGGTTCCTCGCTTTAAGTTTTTCCGAGTCAAGCCAGAGCCGCATCGAAAAATCCTTCGATCCGAAAATCACAATATCTCCAACGCCGGGTACACGTGCAAGAGTATCTTTCATACGCAGATTGATATAATTGCTCATATACTTCGTATCAAGGCTTCCGTCGGGCGAATAAAGCGAAACTACCAACGTAATATTTGAAGATTGCTTTCGCGTTGTAACTCCCTGACGGGTTACCTCTTCGGGCAATCTTGCCAACGCGGTTGAAACGCGGTTTTGTACCAGCACCGCTGCCATATCAACATCTGTGCCGACTTCAAAGGTTACGCTAAGCTTCATACTGCCATCATCGGAACAGCTTGAGGACATATAAATCATATCGTCAACACCGTTGATTGCCTCTTCCAGCGGAGTTGCTACCGTTTCAGCAACAACCTTCGCATCAGCTCCAGGATATACCGCATTGACAACAACTGTTGGCGGAGTGATATCCGGAGTTTTTTCAACCGGCAAAAGCGGTATCGCTATCAAGCCCACAAGTACAATAACAATTGAAATAACGCTTGCGAAAATCGGACGATTTATAAAAAATGCACTTAACATAATATCAGTATCTCCATGCTGCTATAAACAGATTATTATTTTGCTTTGCCGCCCTGCTGCTGTTGCTGGGCTTTCATTGCGGCCATTTGTTCTTCGGTCATAGGCGTAACCGGTGCGCCTGGTCTGACAAAATGGAACCCTTTGACAATATAACGGTCATCCTTGCTGATTCCAGATTCGGCAACTACAAGGCCGTTGATTTTTGTGCCAAGTTTTACAGGGTGTTTCTGGACGATATTTTCGCTGCTGACGGTAAGAATATATTTGCCATCAAGGTCTGAGACAATCGATTTTTCATCTATGACGATTGCATCTTTTGCGATTCCAGTGGGCACCTTTATACGCACAAACATTCCCGGCAGCAGAGTATTTTCTTTATTTGGTATCGAGCCTCGAACGATAATTGTGCCGGTCATTGCGTCAACGACGTTGTCGATGTAATTGAGCGTGCCTTGATATGGGAAGTTCTCAGTTCCTGTTAAGCCGACATAGAAAACAGCGTTAGCATCAGCGGCGTTTTTGATAATGGATAGAAAAACATCCTGCTTAAGCATATCTTCGCTTGTGTTGAAATAAACATACATCGGCTGAGTTGCGACGACAGTAGCAAGCAATGTACTTTCGCCGGAACCAGCTATGTTGCCAACGAGAAGATTACCAACATCTACGAATTTTTTGCTGATTCTTCCGGATATCGGACTGACAACTTTTGTATAGCTCAGGCTAAGCTGGGCAATTTTCAAATCTGCTTCAGCAGCCATAACCGCAGCTTTGGCCTGGTCAAAGGCCGCTTTCTTTGTTGCGACATCCTGTTTGCTGACAGCATTTGTAAGCAGTGCTTTTTCTGCACGCTCGTAATCGAGCTGTGCACGGGTTAGCTCCGCCTGGCCTGCAAGTATCATGGCTTGCGATTCGATAACTCTTGCCTCGTATATATCAGGCTCGATAGTAAAGAGTGGGTCGCCTTTTTTAACGTTTGCGCCTTCGACAAAATCAACGCTTAATAAATAGCCGCTGACACGCGATTTGATTTCCACATCTTCAGTAGCAGTGGTGTTGCCGGTGAACTCGTAATAATTTTCCACATCCATAACTTGCGGGGTTTTGACAATCACCAGCGGAGCCATTGATGGGGGCTGAACTTTACCAGCCATAATTTTGTACCGGATGAAAAATCCAAGTCCGATTAACAGCACAATAAGGATTGCGTAGAAGATTATTTTTTTCATACTATTATTACCAGCCTTTCAAACAATGATTACAAATTTTAATACAATAGCTCTATCAGTTATTGCTGCGATTCGTTTTTTATTTCAGGAATATTATTCCAGCCTATGCCGAA
>CAMDDF010000061.1 GCA_945890885.1 Candidatus Kuenenia stuttgartensis
GATATGATTGAGGGGGACGATAAATGGGATCAGGCAACGCTGCCGGCATCCTTGAGGCTGATAGTTTCGTTTGGCCCGGTTGTAAAACTTGCAACGGGCGGATTTGAAGTCGAAGAGCAGGATAAAGTTTACCGCACGGTGGCGATAGACAGAACAAGGAAAATAAAATACCAGTTTGTACAAAAGGAATTCAATTTGCCCGATGGAAACGACTTTGAAGATTCTAATGATGTAAACGATGTGAGCGATATAAATGATGTGAATGTTCCGAATGATACCGCTGGCAGGAATAGGTAGAGAAATAAGCGTAATTTAAAAATGATATTCAAAGCGAAAAAATATAATGAAGACCGTTCAGGCATTGTAATGATAATTACGATCATTACGCTTGTGGTATTGGCGGCGATGCTTTATACGTTAGGAAGCAGGCTCCTTCGCAAGTCGCATCGTGACCAGTATATCATTGATTATCAAAATGCCAGATATGCCTGCGATTCAGGGACGAAATATGCCCTTGCGGTGATAGGTGATTTTAATACGACACCAATTTCAAGGCCTAACGAGCCGGATTTTTCAGACCTTTTCCAAATGACGCAGGAAGAGTACGACCTGATTCTTGAGGAATATAAAATCCAGCTTAGTCTCGACCCTAACTTTGCGGATTCCAATATGTACGGCTCCGAGGAAGATTCATCATCGTTAATGAAAGAGCCGGAAAAGTTAAGTTTCGCGGAACTTCTTGATTATGCAGAGCGTACGGAAGAGTCTGAGTCGAACTCGTTCGATGCAAATACATGGGATGCAAATACATGGGATGCAAATAGTGAGGATGCAAATGCTTTCGGTGCGGAAGACGGAAATGCTTTTGATAATGTTTATATAAGGGGGCCTTACGGGCCGAAGTGGCCGCTGGTTCAAGAGCCGATAGAGTTTGAGATCGGGACATCGAAAGTTGTAATAGAGATAGAAGATGAAAATGCCAAGCTGCCAGTAACGTGGGCATTGATGGATGATGAAAAATATAATCGTCAAGCTAAGGTTGCGGTAAAATCTTTTCTGGAATGGATGCAGGTTGGGTCTTCTGATATTGAAACTTTGGAAAAAGAATTCGAAAGGGTTAAAGAGATCAAGGCGTTTTCGCCGGATATGAACTCGCCTGTGATAACGACAACAAAGGAGATGCCGGTTAAGCAATCAGCCGCCGCCCAGCGACGCTCGAGGAGTTCAAGACGGCGATCAAAACAGGCAGAGGCTGTTGCTGAGAAAACGAGAATAGCTACCGAGAAAACGGAACGAAATAAAGTTCTTAATCTTACGGATTTTTCGAAGATATCCAATAGCTTAATTATGTACACGGAAATTTTGGAAAGGCCCGCGATAGAATCCCTTGATAGAATGGAGTCGGCGTATAAGTATATCGGATTATGGGGTAATCATCAGGTCAATATCAATACTGCCCCAAGGCACGTTCTTGAGGCGGCGTTTACCTTTGGCGGCGATGAAGCGGCAATTGCTGATGAAATAATTCGGCTCAGAAAGATTAAACCATTCGATAGTATAGAAGAATTGTCCAAGGTTTTATATCAATATAATGATACGATAGATAAATCGAAGCCTTTTATTATTACCAGAAGCAATGTTTTTACTGTCAGGATTACCGCGTATTCCGGAACATCAACGGCATCGGTAATAGCGGCGGTGCTGAAGGAAGAAAAAAGTGTTCAAAATATAGTTGTAATATTGAAATGATATAATTAGAAAATATCGGAGCTACCAAAGTGGAACATCAGAACTTGTTGGGTGTTTATATAAAGGAAAGAAGTGCGGTTGCTGTGCTTACGGATATTCACGGGCAGAGCAGGACGGCTATTTCGTGCTTTTCGGTGTCGCTGGACGATCAGAAAAAGGATAACGAAGGTGCATCTGCCGTCAATATCGGCCAGTTGATAGCTGAGCGTGTCTTTGAAAGAAAAATTTCCTACGCAAATGTCGCAGCCGCGATGGATTGTTCTTATTATACCCAGCATAAAATTCACAGCAGATTTACCGATCATCGGCAGATAGCTCAGACGGTAAAATTTGATGCAGAAGAAGTGCTGGCCTCGGATGTTCTTGAAAAAGCAATAGCGTTTGATATAAACAGCGGCGATGATACCGGGTCAGATATAACGATATATTCGTCGCAGAAAAAGGACTATGCTAATATTCTTAATGATCTCCAGACCAATAAGATTGATCCTGTTTCAATGGAGCCCGATGTATGCTGTCTGACGAAATTTTTGCTGGTGAATTTAAAAAAGCCCAGAGAGCAACTCGCTGACTCGCTGATAATTCTGATTTCAGTGCAGCGATGTTATTTTATTTATTTTATGGATACTAAAAATAGTCCGGTGAGCAGGACGTTTTTGACGCAGACAGATGACGACAAAACAAAGCTGCTGCAAAGGCAAATACCATTGACCCTTGCTAGCTTTTCAAAGGAAATTTCGGCATCTAAAGTATTTCTCTTCGATACGACCAATTCTGTAAATGTAGAGAAATTAGACGGCTTGCTCGGGATAAAGATCGAAAAACATAGTATAGCAGATTTTTTGCCAGCCAATTTTCAGACGGAAAGCATCGATATGCTTGATGCCGCGATTGCTGCTGGTGCTGCTATCAGTGCTTCAGGTAAGGCGGAGGGGACTGATTTCAGAAGAGATTTTTCACCTTATATGGGCAAGAGGCAGAATATCGAAAGGACATTAAAGCTTATGTCCATTATAGTAAGCCTGCTTCTGCTGGCAGTTGGCATATATTTTCAGATCGAGGTAATTAAAAAGGGAAGGGATGTCGGCAGGGCGGAAGAAAAATTAAAAAATGAAGTCAAACTTATTATGCCAAAAAAGCAGGCTGGCGGAGCAAAAGAAACGATGTCGAATATTTTGAAAAGAGAAATCGTAAAGCTGAGTGAGCAGAAGTCTGGCAAACTTATGCTTGAGTCCGGCTCCGTTGAAGCAAAGCTTAATTTTGTCCTTGAAGCGATAAATTCGATGCCCGCTAATATTGACCTTAACATCGAAACAATCGAAATATCCCAGAATTCGATGAGGCTGATTGGCGATACCGACAGCTCTCAGAGTACATTGAAGCTGTTCGATGCCATAAAGGAGCATAAGGAGCTGATTATTGATGAAAGGTCTTCCAAGACTTCATCGAATAGAAATGATTTTCGTGTAACTATGAGAATTGCCAACTGAGCAAAGGAGCTAATATGCCTGATATACAAGATATACTGAAGAATAAAATGGTTTATTATTTTGCTGTGCCGGTGGTACTTGCTGTGTGGACAATGTATAACTCGCTTTATCTGCTGCCAAAGTATTATGAGCAGTATACTAGAAACGTTACGGATTATCATGATGCTCAGCCTTTAATCGCAAAAATAATCGAACTGGCACCCGAAAGACTTGTTCAGGCCAGAGAAAAAGATCAGAAGTTCGATTATGATAAAGCAATCGACAAGGCAGCAAAGCTGTGCGGAATTTCTGCAAGTAAAATAACTCCGAATATCAGGGGCGTTATGAACCTTAATCGCCAGAATGTTCAGGATGCCACGATAGCAATTAACGAGGTGAAAATTACTCAATTATCCAAATTTGTCGCTATTTCTCTGCATCTTTGGCCCGATCTTGAATGTCAGCGTCTCAAACTTACCAGGCTAAAGGGGCCAAAGGACAGCTGGAAAGCGGATATGGCTTTTAGATATTTTTATTGATTTGCGGCAGGCTGCAAAATTTTTTCACAGGAAAGATTAATGCCTCTTGACATGTTCCGCTAAAGTGGTATAATTACCGTACCATTTTTGAATAGCGATGAATAAAGATTTGTTACATAACAAGGTAATACGAGAGGTGCTGGGCCGCGTACATTCCGGCCAGTATGGGGTCGGGTGTAAATTGCCCGCAGAACGGACGCTTTGTGCCGAGCTGGGGATTAGCCGTGGCACCGTGCGCGAGGCAATGAGTAATCTTGCCAGTCTGGGCGTGATAGATATTCGGCACGGGTCAGGGGCTTATGTATGCCAAATACAACGTGAATCGATACCGAGTTCACTTCTGCCGCAGGATTTCAACGATGTTACCATTTCGGATATTCTTATTGCGCGAAAGGCGATTGAAATGGCCGCTGTGGAGCTTGTCTGTAAGCGTATCACCGCAGCGAGCATAAAGGAACTTCGGCGGCTTATTGAGTGCATGGAAACATCTTTGGATAATCTGCCGCTTTTTCTCAAGTATGACATGGATTTTCATTATGCGATTATCCGTGCGGCGGGCAACAGGCCGCTGGAAATGGCATTTGCGGCGATCTATGAGTATCATAAATATTCTATGGTTTTTACCAGTCGGCATCCTAGTGATGAAGAAACTGCTATGGCCTATCATCGACGTATGCTCGATGCGATTGAACGTAAAGATGTGGCCGATGCTACTGCGGCAGTGAGTGAGCATCTTGAAACAATGGTTGAAATGGCGAAAAAAAGCAGCTCCAGTCGCCGCAAAAAGGTGAAATAAAATGAAAACTATTAGACTTTCAAATGGAAATATTGTTACCGATAGCACTGTCATCAGACGGGATATCGTGCTTCGTGATGGTGTTATCAGTTTTGACGATAGCGGTGTGCGATGCGACCAAACCATCGATATTACGGGCAAATATGTTGTTCCCGGATTTATTGATATTCATTTTCATGGCTACAACTTTTTTGATTTTACCTATGGCATTTATGATGCTCAAAAAAAGATGTTCGATTCGAGCAAAGAGGCTTATCACAACGGCTTTGCGATGCTTGCAAATCTTCTGCCGAGTTTTGGCGTAACATCATATTACCTTGCCACCATTGCCGCTCCAGTTGAGCGTATCAAGGCTGCGTGCGGGCATTTACGTCAGTTTGCCGACAGCCAGCCGATTGGCTCAAAACTGCTGGGAGTTTTACTTGAGGGTACCTTTATAAATTCTAAAATGTGCGGGGCGCAGAATCCGGCATATATTTATGAGCCATCGCCTGATGTGTTTGAATCGTTCGATGCCTCGGATGTTATCAAAATGGTGAATCTTGCGCCGGAGTGCGGGCAAAAAACACTTGAATTTATTCGGTATCTTACGGATAAGAATATTATCACAGCGGCTGGCCATTGCAATGCGACAGGCGATCAAATTGACGCTGCTGTTAAGGCTGGACTTAAGTATTTTGTGCATTTTCTAAATGGGCCTACCGGCCATAGCTTTAAGCCCTTTGATGGCGGAGGTTCGGTTGAATCGGTGCTGCGAAACGAGAGTCTTTATGTTGAGCAGATAGTTGATGGATTTCATATCGCTCCTTCATATGTGCGTGAAGTGATTGGCCGAAAAGGTATCGATAAAATTATTGGAATAACTGATGCGCTCTATGCGGCTGGTGCAAATATTAAGCAATTTGATATGGGCGGCATTATGGCGCGCATGAGTGATAATTGTGAATATTTTTCTGTTTTAGGCAAGCCGAATACTCTTTGCTCAAGTGCATTGACGATGAATAAGGCGTTCGGTAATTTGCTTAGCTGGCTCACCAGCGATATGCCAGGTGTATGGCGGCGGATGCATGAGGCGCATTCACTTGAAGAAGCGTTGGTTATGGCTGCAAAAGCATGTTCAAGCAATCCGGCAGAGTTGATGGGCCTGAATAAACATGGGTATGGCAAAATTGCCGACGGTGCCGCGGCGGATATTTGTATTGTTGATATAAAAGGACACGGCGGCGGTTACAATGCCGCAGTAGAAAAGACTATCGTCGATGGAAACATCGTGTATTCAAAGAACTGACACAGAAAGGCTCATAATGATTAGTAAACCACAGGTGTGCATTGTAGGCGGCGGGATGATTACCCAGGTGCAGATTTTGCCATCGTTTTATCAACTGCAACGGCTGGGTATTGTTGGCGATATTCATATTAGTGCGCTCGACAGCGGGCCGCTGAATACGCTTGCCAATGATGAATCGCTTAAGAAAGCGTTTCCTGGCCAGAATTTTATTGCCCATCCATCTCTGGATACTGACCCCGCAAAAAAAAATCCAGACCTGTTCAAAGAAGTGATAGCGAAAATGCCCAAGCACAGTATTGTCGTCGTCGCGATGCCTGACCAACTGCATTCGATGGTTATTCGGGAAGCGGTTAAATATGACCAGCATATTTGCAGTGTTAAGCCGTTGGTACTCAAGTATGCCGAGGCTATGGATATAGAAGAAAAGGCATATGCAAAGGGACTTGCGGTCGGTATCGAATATCACAAACGTCTTGATGACAGGGCGCTGGTTGCTCGCAGACAGTACCGTGAGGGTCTTTTTGGTGAATTTAAAATAGGTCATGCGGAACTTAACGAGCCGTACTATTACCGGCATTCGAATTTTATGAACTGGTGTACTTGTGAAAATTCAGATATGTTTTCCTATGTCGGCTGTCATTATGTTGACCAGCTTCATTTTATTACCGGCCTTTTGCCAACGGCTGTGAGCGTGTATGGCGTTGTCGATGCATATCCAAACGGCAACAAGGGCTATCTATGGACGGATGCACGAGTGATATGGGACAATGGC
Source organism: Candidatus Kuenenia stuttgartensis (assembly GCA_945890885.1). GTDB lineage: Bacteria > Planctomycetota > Phycisphaerae > Sedimentisphaerales > CAMDDF01 > CAMDDF01. The sequence continues at coordinate 6,614 of CAMDDF010000061.1, forward strand.
GGATGCCTTAATGTAACGAATATTATGGGCTATCCCGACAAAGGACCGGGCGGAAATTTTCAGGGCATTCGCATGTACTGTGCCGGAAATGATACGAGCGGTATGCTTGTGCATAACGACCAGTATCGCGGGCTGGAGTATTGCTATGTTACCGATAGTATGGACAGCAAATTCTATCATGAGCCAAGCCCCGATTATTTCAAGTATGTTGATCTGGGCGGCAGCGGGCTTACCCCTGTCGGCTATGGTTATCGTTCCATTGAATATATTGTAAAAAATATCGTCAAGTGTATTGATGTTTCGCAGGGGCTTGGCGAAAAGGAAGCACTTGCTGCACGGCAAAAACTTATCAAACAGTTTGATAAGGAAGGAATAATGGCCACGCCTGCCAATAGTTCCTACAACGAGTTGGTAATGGAGGCCGGTCGGCTTTCGATTCTAAATGGCGGCAGAGAGGTTCAAATTAAATACGGCAAAGATGCCGGAGTAAATTTCAGACAGTATTAATTTTATTGAGGCAATAGAAAAATTATGGCAAAAGAATTTTCACTTACACAGCAAGAAGTTAAATCGGTTTCCACTAAATATCGCAAGATCAGCGGCGTGATTCCTAATGACGAGACCCTTGAACAAATCACAAGGCTGCGCGAAGCAGAGCCGCAGAGCATGCGGGGCCAAGCGCCGATAATATGGGATCATGCGGAAGGGTTTAGCGTGTTCGATGCGTATGGAAATAAATGGCTCGATTTTTCATCGGGCGTTTTGATTGCAAACGCGGGACATGGCCACAAGAAGGTAGTTGAAGCGATTATCCGACAGGTTCAAAAGCCGTTGCTTACGACGTATTGTTTTCCGAATGAGCCGCGTATCAAACTTGCTCAGAAGCTTGTGTCGCTTGCGCCGAAACCCCTTAACAAGGTCTTTTTACTTAGCACAGGTGCAGAAAGCACTGAATGTGCTCTGAAACTGATGCGTACCTATGGCCGAAAGTTCGGCGGCGATAAAAAGAGCGTCATTGTGGCATTCGTTGACTCTTTTCACGGCAGAACGATGGGCTCCCAGCAGATGGGCGGCTCGCCCGGCGGTAAGGCATGGATCAAGAATTATGACACTGAAATTGTCCATGTGCCATTCCCTGATGGTTTTCGATGCACAGATACGAGTTTTGACCTGTTTGAAAAAACGCTCGCTAAACTCAATATCGACCCGCAGAATGTTGCTGGCGTTATCAGTGAAACATATCAGGGCGTAGGCCCCAACTTTATGCCGAAGGCATACGCGCAATCACTACGGAAATGGTGCGACAAGCATAAAGCGCTTTTGTGTTTCGATGAGGTGCAGGCGGGCTTCGGCCGATGCGGTACCTTCTGGGGTTTTGAATTGTATGGAGTCGTGCCGGACTTATTCTGTATGGGCAAAGGCATGAGCGGTTCACTTCCTATCAGCGGTGTCATCGGCAGGCAGGAAGTCTTAGATTTATACGGCCCCAACGAAATGACCTCTACCCATTCGGGTAATCCGGTTTGCTGTGCGGCGGCTCTTGCGAGTGTTGAAGTTATACTTGAGGAGAAGCTTGTCGAGAATGCTGCTCGGTTAGGAGTAATTCTTAAACGCGAACTGTCTTCGATAAAGGACGAATTTTCATCAGTTATTGGCTTTGCACCCGTTGAAGGTTTGGTTGGCGGACTGCTTATTATTAAACCTGGCACTAAAGAGCCGAATCATGACCTTGCATTGGATATTATTGATGGTTGCTTCAGGCGAGGTCTTATGATGTTTGCTCCGGTTGGTGTTGGCGGCGGATGTGTTAAGATTGCTCCGCCTCTGTGTATTACGGAAGACGCTCTTGTTGAGGGTTGTTCGGTGATTCGTGAAACAATGCGTGAACTTATAAAAAATAAAAGTAAATGAAGAAAGGTGTGATATATGGCTGAGAATACTATCTTAAAAACAGCAACTTATAATCTTGAACGGTCAGCACTACGTCTTCAGCTCGATGATGCTATGCATGCCCGTTTATGTGCGCCAAAAGAAAAGATCGAAATTACACTTAATCCTGAATTTTCAAATGGTAAGGGCGTGCATATCAAGACGTTTATTGTTCGTCACTGCGATGCTCTCGGCCCTGCCAAGGGCGGCATACGAATGTCGCCGGACGTTACGATTGACGATGTTACCGGCCTTTCGATGGAGATGACGTGGAAGACCTCGCTAATAGGCGTGCCGTTTGGCGGCGGAAAGTCCGGCATATGTTTTGATGCAAGCAGTATATCGGCACAGGATAAGGAAATTATCATAAGGGCATTTACCCGAAGCGCAAAGCGGCATATCGGGCCTGAAATTTATGTTCCTGCCCCTGATATGGGAACAAATGAAAAGGATATGGGGCATATAAGGGATTGCATCTCGTATTCAGATGGAACTTCAATTACCCGAGGCTGTTTTGTAACCGGCAAACCGATAGTACTTGGCGGTATTGTCGGCAGACGCGAGGCGACCGGAAAGGGCGTTGTATATACAACCTTAGCGGCGTGTGAAAAGCTAGGCATTGATATAAAGAAAGCGCGTGTGGCGGTGCAGGGCTTTGGCAATGTTGGTTCTGTTGCGGCTATCGCGATTGCACAGGCAGGTGCTAAAGTTGTTGCTGTTGCTGATGTTCACGGCGGCGTATATAACGAAGCGGGTATCGATATAAAAAAACTTGAGGCTCATGTAAAAAGTACCGGGTCGCTGAATAATTTCGCAGGATGTAAGGCGATAAGCAGCGATGGTGTTCTGGAAGTGGCTTGTGATATTCTTATTCCTGCGGCCACACAGTCGCAGATCACCATTGACAACGCAAATAAGATTCAGGCAACGATTATTGCCGAAGGTGCCAATGCTCCGACAACGCCTGAAGCCGACGAGATATTGAAAAAGCGTGGAATCTTTGTGATTCCTGATATTCTCTGCAATGCTGGCGGTGTGTTTGTATCTTATCTAGAATATACGCAGGAAACGCAGCGTGAGCAAATGACGCTTGAACAGGTTGAACGGCGATTGAGCGAGCGAATGAAGTCGCGTTTTTCTGAAGTTGAAGCGTATGCCGCAAACAAAAAGCTTACGATGCGTGAAGCGGCGATGGATATTGCGGTAAGTCGTGTGGTGGACGCTATTGTCGCTAGGGGCTTTCTGCCATAATGCGAAAGGCGAGTTGAATTTCTCCAGTCAAAATAGAGGTATCTGAATCTACATGACGGACGAAAAATAGCTAACATTGGAAAGATAAAACCCTGCATTTTCAAGCGAAAGTGCGGGGTTTATTTATAAAAAAACAAATGGATGATACAGGACTTGAGCTTGTGACCCGCTGATTAGAGTCAGCAAATGCAAAAACGATAAAGACTGTAAATGCAATGACTTAAAAAAAAGGAGAATCTGTCGTTTACAGTACAGCTTACAGGAACAATTCCGAAACCACCCCAAGCCGGATTGAAAGCCTGCCCTCACTTTCACGCACCACATAATAATTTACTTGACATTAGCTCTAACCAGATTTACGATTTCAATCAACCAGTAGATTAAGCTGAAAGGGGAAAAAGCTATGGCAACTGAAATTAAAAATAAGACGCCAAAGAAAACAGGCAATGCTGCTGAACAATCGGGCAATCAACTATCTCGCGACGAACTCCTCAAAATAAATGCATATTGGCGGGCGTGCAATTATCTGGCGGCCGGTATGATTTATTTGCAAGCCAATCCATTGCTCCGCAAACCGCTAAAGCCCGAGCACATCAAGCAGCGATTGCTGGGACACTGGGGCGCAAGTCCAGGTTTAAGCTTTAGTTACATCCATCTCAACCGTCTGATAAATAAATATGATCTCAATGCGATTTTCATGGCCGGTCCCGGTCATGGTGCGCCTGGCGTATTGGCACCGACTTACCTTGAGGGGACATACTCAGAGGTTTATCCGAACAAGGGTGAGGACGAAGAGGGGATGTGCGAGTTTTTCAAGGAATTTTCTTTTCCAGGAGGTATTGGCAGTCACTGTACGCCGGAAACGCCTGGCTCTATCCATGAGGGAGGCGAGCTTGGTTATAGCGTCTCTCATGCTTTTGGCGCTGCTTTTGATAATCCTGATTTGCTGGTAACGGTTGTGGTTGGTGATGGCGAATCGGAAACGGGGCCTCTGGCGACCTCGTGGCATTCCAATAAATATATCAATCCAATCCGCGACGGTGCAGTGCTTCCAATCCTGCATCTCAACGGCTATAAAATCAATAATCCTACGCTGCTGTCCCGCATTTCTCATGAGGAACTCGAAAATCTCTTCAAGGGCTATGGCTGGACACCTCATTTTGTTGAAGGGGATGATCCTGATGAAATGCATCAGAAGATGGCCGCTACATTAGAGGAATGTGTCGTGGAAATCCGTCGTATTCAGCAAAAGGCCCGCAACAGCGGCAAGCCGGACAGGGCACGCTGGCCGATGATCGTTTTGCGAAGTCCTAAGGGCTGGACAGGCCCCAAAGAAGTGGATGGCCACAAGGTTGAAGGCTTCTGGCGTGCTCATCAGGTGCCGCTGGCTGGGATGCGAGAGAACCCGGCGCATTTGAAGCAGTTGGAACAGTGGATGCGCAGCTACAAGCCTGAAGAATTATTTGATAGTCATGGACAGCTAATTTCGGAATTAAGAGCGATGGCCCCCAAAGGCAATCGTCGTATGAGTGCAAATCCGCACGCCAACGGCGGCCTTTTACGAAAGCCGCTGCGCATGCCTGATTTTCGCGACTATGCTCTCGTAGTAGAAAAGCCTGGGCAAATCACGGCTGAAAATACCCGCCCGCTCGGCTGCTTACTGCGTGATATCATGCGTCAGAATATGACGAACTTTCGTGTTTTCAGTCCTGATGAAAACTCATCGAACAAACTCGATGCCATATATGAAGTGAGTAAGAAACTGTGGCTGGCAAATTATCTGCCTGAGGATGCCGACGGCGGCCAGTTGTCGCCGGATGGACGCGTTCTGGAAATGCTCTCTGAGCACACATTGGAAGGCTGGTTCGAAGGGTATCTGCTAACCGGCCGTCATGGATTTTTCTCCACATATGAGGCCTTTGTGCATGTTATCGATTCAATGTTCAATCAGCATGCAAAATGGCTCTCTATTTGCCGTCAGTTGCCGTGGCGTTCGCCGGTGTCTTCGCTTAATTTGCTTATTACATCGACGGTGTGGCGACAGGATCATAACGGCTTTACGCATCAGGACCCAGGTTTTCTTGATGTGGTCTGTAATAAAAGCCCGGATGTGTGCCGCATTTATCTGCCGCCGGATGTGAACTGCCTGCTTAGTGTAGCTGACCATTGCCTCAGAAGCACCAATTATATTAACGTGATCGTCTGCGACAAGCAGAAGCATCTTCAATATCTGAATATGGACGAGGCTATCGCACACTGCACCAAGGGTATCGGCCTTTGGGAGAAAGCCAGCAATGACGAAGGTTCGGAGCCGGATGTGGTGATGGCATCGGCGGGCGATATTCCTACCAAAGAGGCGCTTGCCGCAATAGTGATGCTGCGGGAAAACTTCCCTGATCTTAAGATACGCTTTGTCAACGTGGTTGATCTTTTCAAACTAACGCCATCGACGGAGCATCCGCACGGCCTTTCCGATAAAGACTTCGACAGCCTGTTTACTGTGAACAAGCCTATCATCTTTAACTTTCACGGCTATCCGTGGCTGATACATCGTCTGACCTATCGACGCACCAATCACAAGAATCTCCATGTACGCGGTTACAAGGAGAAAGGCAACATCAACACTCCGCTGGACTTGGCTATCCAGAATCAGATTGACAGATTTAGTCTGGCTATTGATGTTATCGACCGTGTGCCGGCGCTGCATGTGGCAGGTGCTCATGTCAAGGAGAAGCTGCGCAACATGCAGATCGAATGTCAGAACTATGCGTATGAATATGGCGTTGATAAGCCGGAAGCAGATCAGTGGAAGTGGCCGTATTGACATGAAGGAGGCATGGAATTATGAGCGAAGAGCTTCCTGTCATTTATCTCGCCAGACATGGCGAAACGGCTTGGAGTTTGACGGGGCAGCATACGGGTTTTACCGATCTGCCGCTGACCGATCGCGGTGAGCTCAATGCCCGTCGGTTAGGAGAGCGATTAAAAGGTATAACTTTTGCCAAGGTGTTTACCAGTCCG
>CAMDDF010000062.1 GCA_945890885.1 Candidatus Kuenenia stuttgartensis
CTTGATATTCTCATCAGCGACCTTATCGGGACTAGCAAAGAACAAATTACTGAAAATAATATTGCACGCCTCAGTGACATTCTAAATCGCAAGGAAAATATTATCAGGCTCAGCAATAATGCTGATCAGCTTTTAAGTCAGCTTGAAAAATTTCTGTATGATAATCTGTATATGCACGATGATGTAAAAAAAGCGGCGGATAGAACGAAAGTGAGCTTGACAAAGCTGTTTGATTTTTTTATGAACCAGCCGCACAAAATGCCCAGATATTATCAAAACTTCACTCAACATCAGCCGCTGCAAAGAAGCGTATGCGACTACATCGCAGGAATGACCGATAGATACTGTATGCAGCTAATTGAAGAAAACAAATTATAAAAGGATTTGCATAAGATGAAGCGTTTATTGACATCGTGTTTTGGTCTTGGTCTTTTGCCGATAGCGCCGGGAACATGGGGATCTTTGCCGCCAGTGGCTCTATTTTTCGCACTATCACTGGCAGGTATTCACCGGAATATCAGTATTATAATATTTGCCGCGTTGGCGATTATTTTTTCTGGAGTTTGTCTGCAATGGGCGTACCTTATAATTAAAAACACAGGCAAGGAAGACCCTTCAGAGGTCGTAGCAGACGAGGCTGCCGGCCAATCGATAACTATGATTTTCGCCTGTTTTTTAATGGGGAGCAATAATATTTATGCTCTTTGTATAGCGGCGTTCTTGCTGTTTAGATTTTTTGACATCACCAAAATATGGCCTGCCTGCAAGTTTGAGGAATTTCCATCCGGGCTTGGGGTTCTTGCTGACGATTTAATGGCGGGTATTTACGCAGGGCTTTCGATGCTGCTGATTTTTGTGCCGGACTGGCAGCAAATTTTAAGTCCCCAAGATGGTCAATCTCTTTCAATTGTTTCAGCGGCGATTCTTGGTATCGTGCAAGGTTTTACGGAGTTTCTTCCGGTTTCTTCGTCGGGCCATCTTGTTCTTTTCGAAAATCTGCTGCCCGGAATAAATGCGGATTCGCCGCAAATGCTTATGTTCGATCTTTCGATACACGTGGCAACCGTTGGTGCTATTTTCGCGGTATATTTTAAATCGTTTAAGCTGGTCATTAAAGACCTTTTTGTTTTCCGCAAATACGGCAATACGCCGATAGAGATTTACAAAAAATCGCCTTCGGTGCATTTACTGACTCTTGCTATCGTAACAACAGTTGTAACCGGCGCGGGGTATTATCTTTTTAAGGAACCGCTTGAGTCCGCCAGAAAGCTGCCGATAGTGGCGGTTATGTGGCTTATTACCGCGACACTTTTGCTGATAACCGACGGAAGAAAAAAGGCACGCATGGGGCTTCGAGAATTCGGTATTATCAGCGCCATAATTATAGGTGCCGCCCAAACAATTGCTATTTTACCTGGAATATCCAGAAGCGGTACCACTATTTGCGTTGCGATACTCATAGGTCTTCATCGAAGGTGGGCGGTAGAATACAGCTTTTTGATAGCGATACCCGCAATTCTAGGCGGCACTTTGCTGAAAATAATTGAAGACTATTCAGTCATACAAAACAGCGATATCCAAATATCGACTGTGCTGACGGCAATGGCAGCGGCTATGATAACCGGGATTGTTGCCCTTAAATTCCTGATAAAAACATCACGAAAACGAAAATTAAAGTGGTTTGCGATATATTGCTACGCTTTGTCGGCAGCATCGATGATTTATTGGCTGTTTTCCAGATAAACCGAGGCATTACAGGACTTTATCCTTGTAATTGAGCCTGTTTTATGAGAGAATGTCGCGGTTTTGCGGAGTAATATTATATGACTACAAGTTATAGTTCGTTTTGTGACGACTTTTACATCGAAATGTTTGTAAATACACAGCTTGAGTTACCCGAAGAAAGGGAGACTCTGCTTGCTTTTTTCGAGCGGATACAGAAGCAATTCCCTAAGATGACGACTTTTTACAGACGTGAAGACGGCGACTACTGCCTCGAAAGCAACCGGGACGAAGAGTCCTACTGCTGGGTTGCTTTGGAGATGGAAAGGCTGGTCTGCGGAGTTTCAAATCCCGTCAATATTAAGGAGGTTTATGAAATGCAGCGGGCTGTACTGGACCTTGCGCCGCATATGTTAGGACTCAGTGCAATTGATGTTGCAAGCCTTGATGTGAATTTTGCGATGGAGTTTGATTATTACGGCAACCAAAACGAGATAATCGCCGAAGCGTTATATAATAATTCGCCATTTACATGCCTGCTCGATACCCCGCAGACAAGCGCGATAAATCTTTCGTCAGGGTTTGTGATTTCACTCGATCAGACGTGCAGCCTTCAGGCAAAACTGACAGTGGAATCTCACTCAAGTGTTTACGAAATACGCACCAGTAAATTCAAAGAATCTGACCCTATAACGCTAATGTTTACGCTAAGGCAGCTTCCTCCGCCTGGGGAAAAAATCAATATTCTGGAGGCATATGACAAACAGTTCACGATGATTCAGGAATTGATGAATACAAAAATTATTCCAAATTTTGCCAAGCCGTTGACCAGTACCATCGCACTACGAAGATAAATAAATTCAGGAGAATGATATGACTATAACCGCACCTTACAGTAAACACAAAAAAACAAACCTTCAAATATTCATCGCTATGATGCTTGTAGCGGCAGTATGGTTTTTTTACGATGGAAGAAATAAAGATTTCGTCGAAAAACATACTATCCAAGGACAGCCGGACAGCACACTTGTTTTCAATCAGAAGTCTCCGCCCTATTTTCTTGGCGGGGCAATCGCTTTGGGAATTTTGCTTTTCGTTCTTAAAGACAGAAAAATAGTCCTCGATGATGACAAAATTATCGCACCAGACAAAACAGTAAATATTAAACAGATTGAAAAAATAGATAAAACTAACTTTAAAAACAAGGGCTATTTCGTTATTACGTATAAAACCGATTCCAGCGGCTCAGTTGACTGGAAAATCTCGGACAGAAGCTATGATAATTTGTCAGCGATGCTTGACGAAATAGTCAAAAAGATAAGCTAAAACAAAAAATAACACGATAAGATAAAATCCGAAGAAGGAACTTAAGATATGAATACCTGTGTTACTGGATTACAATGGGGCGATGAAGGAAAAGGTAAAGTTGTAGATATTCTGGCGGAAAATTCCGATGTCGTTATCCGCTATGCAGGCGGAGCAAACGCCGGACATACAGTTATCATCGGCGATACCAAATTCGCACTTCACCTTCTTCCCAGCGGCTCTGTCAGACCCGGCGTAGCGTGCGTTATCGGCAACGGCGTGGTAGTTGACCCCTCAGTTTTAATCGAGGAAATCAACGGGCTAACCGAAAAAGGCATCGACTTAACAGGCAGGCTTTTCATCAGCGAAAATGCCCACGTGGTTATTGATTACCATAAACAGGAAGACATACTTCGTGAAGAATCGCTTGGCAAAAACAAAATCGGTACGACCGCACGAGGCATAGGCCCCTGCTATGCAGACAAAACCGGCAGAAGTTATGCCATCCGGATGGCTGATTTTCTTGACCTTAAATCGCTGGACGCAAAACTTGAAAATATTGTTGAATACAAGAATAAAATTTTCTCGGCACTTTACAATGCTAAATGCGTGCCTGCAAAGGAGCTTTCAGCCAAATGCAGAATTTACGCGGAACGCTTATCGCCGTTCATCGCAAATACAACAAGATACCTGCACGAATCAGCGGCCAAAGGCAAATCATTATTGTTCGAAGGCGCTCAGGGCGCATTGCTGGACCTTGATCACGGCACGTTTCCATTTGTTACAAGCTCCAACGCAAGCTCGCTTGGTATGAGTGCCGGCTGCGGAGTACCGGCTAATATGGTCAATAAATTTGTCGGCGTGATAAAAGCCTACACATCGCGCGTTGGTTCCGGCCCATTTCCAACAGAACAGGATAATGAAATCGGCAACACCATCCGCGAAAAAGGTCACGAATACGGCACAACAACAGGCAGGCCCCGCCGATGCGGCTGGCTTGATGCGGTAGCAGTAATGTACTCTGCGAAAATCGGCGGCATAACTGAAATCGCTATGATGCACCTTGATACGCTGGCAGGCTTTAAGGAATTGAAAATCTGTAAAGCATACGTGATCGACGGCAAAGAGACAAACTGGTTTGAGCCGGAAGCTGGTAAACTTTCCAAAGCACAGTGCGTTTATGAAACTTTTGCAGGCTGGACGGAGGATTTATCCGGTGTGCAGAAATTCGAGGACTTGCCGAAGAACGCAAAAATATATATCGCCGCTGTGGAAAAATTCACCGGCGTAACCGTTTCAATGGTTGGCGTAGGCCCTAAACGTTCACAGGTAATTTATAAGTAGCTGCCACGATGACAAAAAATACTCACTATGAAAAGATGCTCAAGACCACAGAACTGCTCGGTATATCTCCCGAACAGTTTCCAAAGCATATCGCTATCATTATGGATGGAAATGGCCGATGGGCAGAGGAACGGGATTTGCCTCGATTCGAAGGCCACCGTCAGGGCGGAAAAGTTGTAGAACGCATAGTACAGGACTGCGTGGATATGGGAATAGAGTGCCTTACCCTCTATTCATTCAGCATGCAGAACTGGAAACGACCGCAAGCGGAAATTGATTTTCTTATGCATCTTTACACGCGATATTTAATCGAGATTCGACCAACCCTTGAAAGGAACGACGCAAGGCTTTATCATCTTGGGCGAACGGATAATCTGCCGGATGTCGTTGTCAATGAGCTGCACAAAACAATCGATATTACAAAAAAATATACCGGCCTTAAGCTTGCTCTTGCTTTGAACTACGGCAGCCGGGAGGAAATCGTCGATTCAATAAAAACGATAGCTCAAAAGGTCAAACAGGGCCAGCTAAACATAGATGATATAAATGAACAGACAGTCAATGACCATTTATATACAGCCGGTTTGCCTGAGCCGGATATGATTATCCGCACCAGCGGTGAAATGCGAATATCAAATTTTCTGCTATGGCAAATATCATACGCTGAATTTTATGTAACCGACACATATTGGCCTGACTTCGACAAAGAACAGTTGACCAAAGCGATTGTTGAATACTCAAAACGAAAACGCCGTTTCGGGGACCTGAAAGATAAAAAATAAATCAGGAAATCTTTTTATGCTCAAATATAGACTCATCTTCGGCACAATAATGATCGCAGCGTTCCTTGGGCTTGCTGTTTTTGACGGCTATCTCGATGGTTCAATATGCCAGAACAGCACGGAAATTTTCCAATTCAAGGCTATCATCATAAGCGGCCTTTTCGTAATTCTTGCAGTGGTAGCGATGTTTGAAATCCGAACGCTTTTCAGCAAGACGGGTATTAAAATATTTCTGCCGACCTCGATACCGATAACTATACTGCTTGGCACTGCCTGGGCATCGGCGCAGCTGATTATCATGAACAATCCCGATATCAGTCCGGATAAAATCCGCTTGGCCGCGTATATGCTTTTTGCAGCAGTTGCGATATGGGCGACCTTCTTGTATCAGGCTTTGAAATTCGGTACGGATAATGTTATCAAAAACTGCTCAGCAAACATTTTTGCGATTTTTTACATAGGTTTTCTGGCAGGGTTCATTCTTGCCATACGCGTCGATTTTGGCGTATGGGCGCTTCTGATGTACATTTTCACCATAAAATCTTCTGACATAGGTGCTTATACCGCTGGCAGACTTTTCGGCAAACATAAATTTTCACCAAGTATCAGTCCCGGCAAAACCTGGGAAGGTATGGTGGGCGCTGTAATTTTTGCCGCAATTGTTGCTTCGCTTTTTTCGCATTTTATGTATACAATACCTATATGGACGGCTGCATTGTTCGGCGTAGCGATGGCATTTTTGGGCCAGCTGTCGGATTTGGCAGAGTCTATGCTGAAACGAGATGCCCAGCTAAAGGATTCGTCGAATTCTGTGCCGGGCTTTGGAGGCATATTGGATATTATCGATTCGCTGATGATGCCGGCCCCCATTGCCTATGCTGCTTTTTGTTATTTTACAGGAAGTATTTAGACCTTGGAAAAAATTATACAATTGAGATCACAGGCTCAAAGCCTTGAGCTTTTCGGCCCAGGCGATGCAAACCTGCGTAAAGTCCGTGATGATCTGGAAGTTGCGGTTTCTGCCCGCGACGGCAACGTCATTGTCTCCGGCAGCGATATAGCAGTAGATACAGCGGTGGAAGTTATCGACCGTATGCAGAAACGTCTTCTCGACAGGGGCCGCGTAACATTGGAAGATGTCGAAGATATTCTCATTCAGGTTCAAAGAAATATCGACCGGAATGTTTCGCAGGCAATTACTGTTTATTCAGCCAAGTCGGTGATTGAGCCTTTCACGAAAGGCCAGCAAAGCTACATCGATACAATGCTGAATAACGATATGACATTCTGCATTGGCCCTGCCGGAACAGGCAAGACCTATCTTGCTGTTGCAGTTGCTGTTTCGATGCTCAAGAAAAAACAAATCCGCAAGATTGTGCTGGCTCGCCCCGCCGTGGAAGCTGGCGAAAGGCTTGGGTTTTTGCCCGGCGATATCGCCGCCAAGGTAAATCCGTATTTAAGGCCATTGTTTGACAGCCTTGAGGATATGATGGAGTTCGGGCAGGTAAAGAAACTTACCGAAATGGATATCATTGAGATTATACCGCTTGCCTTTATGCGAGGCAGAACCCTTAATGAGGCTGTAATTATCTGTGATGAGGCCCAAAATACTTCGCCGGCACAAATGCTGATGTTCTTGACTCGAATGGGACGAGGCTCTAAAATGATAATCACTGGCGATATTACTCAGGTTGATTTAAAGGCAGGCGAAAAGAGCGGCCTTGTGGATGCAATTGAAACATTAAGCGGAATAAAGGGCATCGGCTATACTCGGCTTATGGAAGAAGATATCGTCAGGCACAACCTGGTGCAGAATATCGTGGCAGCGTATGACCGTAAAGGCAAAAAGTTTGCCAATGGTAATGAAAAATAAATTCACGAGGTTATGTTGTCTAAGAAAAAAATAAGTGCTCGAAGAAAACAGGTTCGCGAAAATATCGCTGCTCTGCGATATGGCAAAGTCGCGGATTTTCTTAATAGCGGCATACCTATTTCGATTTTGATGCTGCTGATCTTTGCGGCCGCTTCAACATTGATTATCGCATTCGGTTCGGAATCCAACGGCATATTTCGGCCTTGGCAGGATACCAGCTCTATCGCGGCAATTATTCTTCTGGTTTGTATGGCTGGCGGTTATTATGTGCATCAGTATGAACCTAAAATAATCAAACATCATACACGGGCCCTTGCAATAATAATAATGTTCCTGATACTTCTGGCGGCAAGCAGACTCGGATCGTTTTATCCTGAATGGACGTATCTGGCTACCGGCAGCGCAGTAACAAGCGCGATTATCCTGAGCATTTCATATAATCAGCGATTTGCGTTGGGCATGAGTCTTTTCTATTCGATTATCGCCAGTTTTGCCGTAGGTGCAATTCCAAAAGTTGAAATACTGCTGACTATGACGGCAGGTGTGGTAATGTGCACATATACGCTAAAGGAAATCAGGACAAGAATGAAACTGCTCGAAGTAGGCGTTCTGGCGGCACTGGCAGTGTTTGCTGTTTCGCTTGCGGTCGGGTTTATCATTCGCAGTAATGAGGTTCATATTTTAGGTGTAGAAGTTGCCCGGTCAAAATTGTCGGTGTTCATCAACTCCGGCACTGCTGCGGGCATAACATTTGTTGTCGGCCTTCTGATTCAGGCGCTGTTGCCGTTGATTGAACGGGCATTTAAAATCGCAACGAGTATGACGCTGCTGGATTTCAGCGATGCCAATCAGCCGCTGCTTAAACGTCTTGCGATGGAAGCACCGGGAACATACAGCCATTGCCTTTTGATAGGTTCCGTTGCAGAAGCCGCCGCAGAATCTATCGGCGTAAACGGCCTGCTTTGCAGAGTTGGCGCATATTACCACGATATCGGCAAGATAAATAAGCCGCGATACTTTGTGGAAAATCAGATGGGTTCGACAAGTTCGCACGACCAGTTGTCGCCAGCGATGAGTCAGCTGGTAATCGTCGGACATGTCAAAGACGGGATTGAAATGGCAAAGGAGTACGGCCTGCCTGCGATACTGAGACAGTTTATCGAAACTCATCACGGCACAACCCTTATCGAATATTTTTATGAACAAGCCAAAAAGAGAAGTGCCGAGAAGCAAGCTCCCCCGCCATCGGAAACCGAATTCAGATACCCCGGACCGAAACCTCAGACAAAAGAGTCCGCAATACTGATGCTTGCTGATGTTGTCGAAGGAGCTGTGCGAAGTTTGGCTGGCGAAATTACGCCCAACAGAATAGAGTCTGTCGTTCATAATATGGCGATGAAGCGTTTACAGGACGGCCAATTCGACGAATGCGAGCTTACGCTAAAGGAGCTTAGCCAGATAGAAGTTTCGGTTGCAAAATCGCTGGCGGGACACTATCACGGCAGAATCGCATACCCAAAAGCACCTGATGCAATTCCAGCCAGAGAAGAAAAACAGGACGAAAACTAAAATACCGATAATATGAAAAAAAGCATAAATATCGACTTTGCGTTTGATAATCCTGATATCGAAAATAAAAAGCTGGAACAGCTTATAACTGGGATATGCCTGAAATTTAAACAGAGCAGCTATTCCATAAACATTCAAATCGTCGGCGATGAAGAAATTCATCGGGCCAACAAACAGTTCCTCAGCCACGACTGCCCCACCGATGTAATCAGCTTTGACCTGTCGGATGATGACGAAAAATGCTTCGATATTATCGTAAATTACCAGCTGGCCCAGCGGAAAGCTAAAGAGCTTGGCCATTCCGTTATGGCGGAATTAGCACTGTATATTACTCACGGCCTGCTCCACAATCTCGGTTTTGACGACTTAAACGAGGCCGACGCAAAAAAAATGCACCAAAAAGAGGATGAAATCCTGCAAGATTTCGGTTATGGTATAGTATATAACTCAAAATGACGATTCAGATTGGGTTGCAAAATCAGGTTTTTTGAAAGGTACTAAAAAGTGGTTGATGTCGGTTGGCCTTTGGCAGCTATTTTCGCTTCCGCAGGGGCTGCATTTTTCTTTTCGCTGCACAAGCTCGCGATTCAGATGTTTTCCAAGGTCAAGCTTGCAGAGGCGTATAAGCAGGCAAATCTTGAAAATATCACTGATAAGGTTTCGGAAAATCAGGAAAAGCTTGTGCTGGTATGCTCTTTTCTCTGGCGAATCGCGAATCTGTGCATATTTATTTCGCTGCTCTGGTTTATTACACATACGGGGCAGCACATAACCGCTATCGACTTTGTTCTATTATTTGTGACGGCAGGTTTTATTACAATTTTTAATCTGGTCGTTCCATTCGCGTGGGCAAAATACAGCGGCGAAAAAATTCTCGTCAGGACATACAAGTTGATAACATTTTTCGCGATGCTGGCTAGACCGGTTGAACCAATATTCCGACTCAACGACCTTATCGTCAGGAGGCTGTCCGGCTACACCGAAAGTACGCCCGAAGAAGCACATGATGAAAAACAAGAGGAGTTCCTAAGCGTTGTCGAGGAAAGTATGATGGATGGCGTCGTCGATCAGCAGGAACAGCGTATGATCGAACAGGTACTTGAGCTTGGCGAAACAACTGTTGAAGAAATCATGACGCCAAGAACCGATGTTATCGCCATCGACATTACTTGTGATTTCAAAACTCTCATCGAAACCATTAACAAAGCTGGCCACAGCAGGATACCGGTTTACGAAGAAAACATTGACCAGATAATCGGCTTAGTGTACGCCAAGGATTTGTTACAGCTATTCGGCACGGACCTTAAAGATTTTGATCTTCGGAACTATCTGAGAAAAGCATATTTTGTGCCTGAAACAAAACGGCTCAGCATCCTGCTTAACGAGTTCAAGGCGCAAAAGCTGCATATCGCTATCGTGCTTGACGAGTACGGCGGAACAGCAGGGATTATCACTATCGAAGATATTCTCGAAGAGGTTGTCGGCGAAATAGAAGATGAGTACGAAACGCCCGCGCCAAAGAACATCAATATCATTGATGAAAATACCGTAGATGTCGATGCCAGAACATACATTGATGATTTGAACCACGAGTTCGATATCAATATTCCTGAGAATGATGATTACGACACCATCGGCGGATTCGTATTTTCATACCTTGGATACATTCCCAAAAACGGTGCAGAATTTCAGTACGACAACCTGAAATTTACAATAACCCAGGCCGAAGAACGCTCGGTCAAAAGATTGAAAATTCAAAAGCTTATCAAAAAACAGACAGCAAGCGAGCAGTAAAAATGCTCAAAAAAGATATAGGAATTTGCATAAGGGCCGTTGATTATTCTGATACCAGCCAAATTCTGACTTTTTTTTGCAGAGATACCGGCAAAATTTCTGCCATCGCAAAAGGTACCAAACGAACTAAATCAAAGTTTGGCGGTGCCATAGAGTTGCTGTCGTATGGGGAGCTGATTTTTACCGAAGTCGATGCCGCACAGCTTTGCACCCTGCGAGAGTTTGACCGTATGCCAAAATTTATGATGATGAGAAATTCTCTTCTGACGATGAATTGTGCATTATTCGGTGCCGAGCTTATAAATACTTTCTGCCACGATTTTGACCCGCATCAGGATTTATTCGACAGCTTTTCGGATTATCTTGAAAATTTGCAGGCCGCTGAAACAAGGGAACTAAAATGGGGACACCTCATTGCTTTTCAGATGAAAATTTTAAATGAGGCAGGTACCGGCCTGATACTCGACAGGTGTACCAATTGCAGCAACAATAAATATCTTGGGCCATTCTTCAGTAGTCAGGCAAACGGTTTCATATGCAGGGATTGCCAGATGAGCTTTGTGGACAAAATACATCTTTCGGAAGAAGCGGTCAATGTCCTGGCGGATTTACAGAAAATTATTACCGCCGATTTGAATGTGCTTTATGAAATTGAGCAAACTATCATTTTTCACATCAGGCAGCTAACGCACAAACAGCCTAAATTAGCAGAATATTTCCAAAAAACGGACTAATTTCTACTTATAGGCACTGCCATCAACTTAATTCAAAAAAAAGTCTTTCGCTCAGGAAAAATTTGCCCTAAAATATAATAGGTAGTTAAACCTTTTTTTAAGGAGATAGCAAATGAGCACAAAGATGATTACAAAATTTGGACTTCCGGCTGTCGCAGTTTGTATTATGTTGGTTTTTGCTGTCGGCTGTAAGAAGAAAGATCAAGGCCCTGCTGCTGAAGAAGCAGTCAGTTCCGCAGAGTCAACAACCTCATCTGCGGTTAAAGATGCCAATGCAATTGAAGACTCTAATGCAATAAAGGACATCAATGCACCGGCCAAAGACCCGAATGCAGTTGCCGCAATTAAAGAAGCACTGCCGGAACAAACAATGTGTCCGGTAATGGAAGGCCCAATCAACAAGGATTTTTTTACGGAATACAAAGGCAGGAAGATATACTTTTGCTGCCCCGCATGCATCGAGGCATTTACAAAGGACCCCGAAAAGTATATCGGAAAAGTTAAATAAGATACGCTTGATTGTTAGCCCCCCGATTCATTCGGGGGGTTATCTTTAATTCTAATGCTCGAAATTAGAATATTGATTCTTATTAATTTGTGTCCATTCGTGGCTAAACTGCGTCTGTTGCCTCATTCGTGTCTTCTGATTTATCAAATTTTGACTTCCAGAAGAAATACCCTACTACCGCAAAGGTAGCAACAGGCGATAGCCAGGTGGGTATATGACACCCAAGAGCATCTAAAACCATTATCGCACCCAACACTAAAATTGAATACATAGCGCCATTTTTCAGGAATCGGTACCGTTTAATATTTTCAATATTCCCGACAGTAATCTGGCGTACAACAATTGCACCTATACCGTTTCCAATCAGAATCAGCGGCACAGATAATGTAAACGCAAATGCTCCAAGTACCCCATCTATTGAAAAAGTTGTATCAATTATTTCAAGATAAAATATTTTGCTGATATCGCTCATCATGCCATTTGAAGTAAGCATCTTTTGTTCGCTAGCCTCTGCATTTTGCTTAAAACCATGTGTGATAAAAAATGCACTTGAGCCAACAACAGCGCCAAACGCTACCATTGGACTAACCTTCATTGCATACCATGCTATTACAACCAACAAAACCGAAGCTACTGCATAAAACCACACGCCGATCCGAAGGAAGAATTTTTCTCCCATAAGCCCGAAATTTTTGGGTTCGAGAAAAAGCCAGTGAAAAAAAAGAAATACCAAAAATGTTCCGCCGCCCATTAAAAGCACTGGCGCGGATTTTTCCATTGCCTCATGTACTTTCGGATCGCTGCTAAACGTAGAGACAAGTGCCCCAATGATCCCTAATTCAGGGGTTGTAATCCATACGATAAGCCATGGCAAAAGTCCTCTTACGATAAAAACAGCAAAAAGTATTCCCCAGAAAAGAAACCACTTTCTTGCTTTTTGCCCCATTGTGCCTAACACCTCAGCATTGATAATAGCATTGTCTATACTGCTGATTACCTCAAAAAGGCACAGACCGCAAACTGTCAATAGTATCGAAAACCAATCCATCTTTATATCCTTATCTTTAAAATCATGAGCGGGTAAGGATATTCATTTTGCATCAAAAGAGCAAGAAAAATCGGAATAAATGATGTCTATTAAAAAGACCATTCCCC
>CAMDDF010000063.1 GCA_945890885.1 Candidatus Kuenenia stuttgartensis
ATTGACCTGTCGCTGTTTGGTGATGTTGACGGGGTTGAAGTTGAAATCCAGAATGATCCTTACCGTGACCGTTCCTTAGAGATACGCACAGGTAAAACGCCTCGTTCAAACGGATTGCGTGATCATGATTTGCTTGATCGCACAACAAACGAATTGATTGGCTCTGGTAACAACCGGAATGTCTTTATTTTTAACTGTTATTATGAATCCGGACGATATGTGATCGGTCAAGCCCATGATTCGGCTATGCAGGAGCTAAAAGATCATGGTTCCGGCCTTAATGACTCCATTCATACCATGTATCTTGCCTTTGATCACAAAACTTGGCCGTGGTTCAAACATGAGTTTACGACATGCCCAGGCGTACCGGCATCTGACAGGAACTTTCTTGAATATTATGCGAACGCGGTTGCTGAAATGGATGCTAAGACTATCACTTTTGGCGGGCTTCTGATTGGCAGCTATGGACATGAGGAGCATTTGCAACAATTCTCACGTCAATTTAACTTCCTGCCGGAAAAGGCGTTTGATACCATCGCATCAAATTCCGATGCGGTTGTTGTTCGCTTCCTTAATTCTGAAAGCGATAAATATGTATATTGTTAATACGGAACCGTTCATTATGGAAGTTGCTGTTGAATTTGATCGAACAGGCATAGCGTTAAGCTCGCCTGATCAGCCTGACTTTGTTGCTGCCGGATCGCAATTTTTCTTACTCCAGCCATACGA
This sequence comes from Candidatus Kuenenia stuttgartensis, assembly GCA_945890885.1. Taxonomy (GTDB): domain Bacteria; phylum Planctomycetota; class Phycisphaerae; order Sedimentisphaerales; family CAMDDF01; genus CAMDDF01. The sequence continues at coordinate 730 of CAMDDF010000063.1, forward strand.
GCTTAAGGCGTATCGAATGAATACTGGGAACCCTCTAAAGGCTGATGTTAAGATCATAGAAGAACAGATAGGCCGTATTCAGCAGGCAAAGTCGCTTCTTGCTCAAGCACTTTCGCTGAAAGAAGATGCAAAATGGCGCATTTGGCTGATAAATGAGTTGGATGACTGTATAAAATTAAACAAACACAGAAGGCTTCGGCATATATCCCGTTCTTATCCAGCACAAAAACTGCCAACAGCGTTCCGGAGTATGTGCCCATCGCCAATTACTTTGCCATGATAAATAGTGTTGAACAGATCGAAAGTAACAAGTATAATGCGAAATAAATTAGTTGCAAATACTATCAAAGACGTGTGTCGTGCATATAAGATTTAAATATTTTTTGGGAACCTGCTCTTATGTCAAAACTGATTAACGCTCCAAAACCTCTACCCAGGATAGAATGTTTTGAAAAACTCGGTTACGGTATGTTTATTCATTGGGGACTGTATTCGCTGGTCGGCAAAGGTGAATGGGCTCAATTTATCCATAAGATGCCCGCCGAGCAGTACCAGAAATTGCAGGAACAATTTACCGCTGAGGATTTTGATGGCCGTGAGATCGCAAAGATTGCTAAACAGGCTGGGATGAAATATGCTGTCCTCACAACACGCCACCACGAAGGCTTTTCGCTTTTTGATACTTGCGGCCTGAATAAGTTTGACGCTCCTCATAGTCCGGCAAAACGCGACCTTGTCGCCGATTTCGTATCAGGCTGCAGGCATGAAGGTATTATTCCATTTTTTTATCACACAACACTGGACTGGTATCAGTCGAGCTTTAAAGATGATTTTACTGCTTATCTAAAATATCTTCGCGATTCGGTTGAGATTTTATGCCGCAATTATGGCGAAATTGGCGGTCTCTGGTTCGATGGCAACTGGAGCAAACCAGATGCTGACTGGCAGGAAGATGAGCTTTATGGTCTTATCCGTAAGCATCAGCCCAATGCCATTATCGTTAATAATACCGGCCTTGACGCACGCGGTCGTGCAGGCCATCCTGAGATTGACAGTGTTACCTTTGAGCAGGGCAAACCAACACCAATGAATCGTGAAGGAATGCCAAAATATTTGGCCGCTGAAATGTGTCAGACAATGAACATGCACTGGGGCATCAGTACAGAAGATTTTGGGTATCTTTCACCAAAAGATATTATTGAAAATCTTTGTGCATGCCGCAAAGTGGGCGCAAACTATCTTTTGAATGTAGGGCCTACTGCAAGTGGCAAAATACCGGACTATGAAAAATCGGCACTTCTGCGTGCAGGTGAATGGGTGCAAAAATACGATCGTATTATTCGCGAAGCAAAGCCATTTGCGGCGTACAGCGGCAGCAGCGATTTTGCCCTTGAACTTGATGGCGATTTGTACCTGTTCATCCATGGCATCGTTAGTGGCGGCGATCATAATGTCGCGGTATTCCGTGAAAAGAGCAAGCCTGTTGTATTTACCGGAATAAGTAAGCCAGCCAGCGAAATCCGCTGGATTGACAGTGATGAAAAACTTTCTTTTGCCCAGAACGCAGAATCAGCAATGTTATGTATGCAAACTACGCCATATCCATTTGGCAGAAATTTGGTTGTACGAGTGGCAAAAGTAGAATTTATAAAATAGAATCTTGCGAAAGAGTGACGTGAGAATTGTGAGTGAATGAAAAAAAAACACCGTATTCACCTAGTGTCGATGCTTTCTGAAATTATTTGGTGAATGGCCGCGGTGGTTTTTGTAGATTCTTGAAAACAGGTAAGTGTCTTGGTAGCCTACCTTTACGGCTACTTCTTTTATTTTTATATTTTCATTTTCTGACATTAATTCGTCGGCTTTTTCTAACTTCTTTAATATCAAGTACTTTTTGAAGTTGGTGCCGGTTGCACGTTTGAATTCATGAGAGATACTCGAAGGGCTGCGATACATCATGTCTGCTGCCTGAGAAAGTGTCAAATTAACCTGCGGGTTCTGGTCGATATATGAGATCAATTTCTCAACTGAGCTGGCAGTTTTTACAGCAATCAAATGACGCGTAACTATAGAATCTACAATGAGTTCGAACATTCCAAAAATGTCATCTAATTTCTTTTTGGGATAGTAGGGGGCTTGTAAGAAAGCCTCGTTAAGCTGGTCGTTATTGTTCAATATTTTCCAGACATTCCGATGCTTCGGAGGGCAGTCGTCTGTGGTGCGAAACTGGCCTATCATTATATAGCCGACGAGCTTATTCACTGTGAAAACCGGAAGGATGGCTTCCATCATTCCGCCATGGCATTGGTATGACACAAGTCTTTTTTCTTCAAGAGCTTGCAACTGTTTTTCAGTGTCAAGTTTTCGGCATAAATACTCGCAGCCGAGCTTTGTTCTGAGCAATTTACAGTACTGGCAATGGCCTTTTTTAACGCCGGTTTTGACCTCTACAAAATCGGCAGTGAAAAACGTAATTTTAATGCCTAAAAGACGTTTAAAATGGTTGAAAATACGTTGAGCATCTTCCTGAAAAATGAAATTTACATCGGTTTTCATGATGTTATTATATTAAAAAATTGCATGAAAGTCCATCATATTTACATCTAAAACTATCGATAAATTGCCCAAAAAGGTGTATTTTTAACCAATAAACATGTGTTTTGGCAGAGGAATTGGCATGTCTTACCTTGGAATAGATATAGGTACAACAGGATCGAAAGCTGTTGTTTTTAGCGGTGGCGGTAAGATCCTCGCTGAATCCGCTGGCGAATATCCTGTAATATCTATTCAGAATGTATGGTTTGAGCTTGGACTCTTTTGGCGTAATTAAGCCATGCGAAAAGACAATTGCCGATGCGGCAATTAGGTGTTTGGTGTAGAGGGCGCGGGTTCGATATCATTATATTGGGTGTTGTTTTTACTTTATTATTCTGGATTTATGGTGCCATATATGTTATCCTAATAATAGAGAGCCATTTAACGGACAAACTTGCGGGAATTGTTCGGGCTACTGCAAAAGCCAAGTCAATATGAGCAAAAAATCATGCTTCTTTTAGGAGTAATAGAGATGAAGGAAATGATTAAGCTGTTTCTGGTGGTTTCTTTGTTTACTTTTGCGGGGTGCCAGAGCACTTATTACAAAACTATGGAAGCACTCGGCCATCCCAAACGAGATTTATTGGTAGACCGTGTCGAAGATACCCGCGATGCCCAGCAGGAAGCTAAAGAGCAGTTTCAAACCGCATTAGAAAAATTCAGTGCGGTTGTGAATTTTAGCGGCGGTGAGCTTAAGGAGAAATATACAGAGCTTAAGGCCGAGCTTGACAGGAGCGAGTCGAAAACAAAGGCTTTGCGCAAAAATATTGGGGATGTCGAGGATGTATCAAGCGCACTCTTCAAAGAATGGGAATCTGAATTAAGTCAATATAGCAATGATAAGTTACGTCGTGCAAGTGAGTTGAAGCTTGAACAGACACGTCAGCAGTATGCACAGCTTATAGATGCAATGAAGCGTGCAGAAACTAAAATCGAGCCGGTGCTATCGGTCTTTCGAGATCAAGTTCTATTTCTAAAACATAATCTCAATGCCCAAGCTATTGCGTCATTGCAGGATGAGCTTGTTTCTGTGAAAGCTGATATTGCTTCACTTATTCAGGAAATGGAAGCCTCAATTGCGGAGGCCGACGCATTTGTCAATGCGATGGCTAAAGAATAAAACTGAAAATAATTAGTGTTGGTTATTGTACGAAATTAAAGCCGAAAGGTTATCTACTCTTTCATATATAAGAATTGTATGTCGCCAGCAAAAATGGGACAAAACAAGGTAATATATAGTAGAAAAAATATTTAATATTTTGACGAAAAGGAAGGAGTTTAATTATGTTTGAGGCATTGGATAAACTTACAATGGCTGGTCTTGGGGCTCTTACGATGACACGCGAAAAGGCAGAAAAAATCTTCGATGAATATGTCAAACGCGGTGAGCTTGAAAAGGAGTCTCGCACTGGATTCATAAAAGATGTCATGGATTCAGCCGAAAAAACGCGTAAAGACCTTGAAAAACTAATCTCCGATGAGGTTAAAAAGACTATCAATTCAATGGATATTGCAACAAAAGAGGATATCCGACACATCGAGAGAAAGCTTGATAAAGTTTTAAAGGAAAAGTAGAAATTGGCTCTGAGAAAATTCTACTTTAAAAACGCATTCAGGCGTTTGCGTCGTTACCGGCACATAACCGGCGTATTGATGAAGTACGGCCTGGAAGAAGCTGCCGAAGCGGTTCAGCTGCGATATGGTATGAGTTTCAAAGGCAAGGCCAGTGAACAAGAGAAAAAAGAAGTAAGTCACAAAAGCAGGCCTGAGCGTTTTCGGATGGCATTAGAAGAACTGGGGCCGACATTCATAAAATTCGGACAGCTCTTAAGTACAAGGCCGGATTTGATTCCACCCGAATATATTAGCGAGCTGGAAAATCTTCAGGACAGGGTTGCTCCCGAAAAAACAGAGGATGTTTTCGACGAACTAGAGCAGCAGCTTGGCGGCAAGGTGGATGATATTTTTATTGATTTTGATCGCACGCCCATCGCCGCAGGAAGTATTGCACAGGTTTACCGCGCAAGTATTGCCTCAGGTGAGCAGGTTGTCGTAAAGGTACGCAGACCCAAAATAGTCGAGACTATCAGCATCGAATGTGAAATACTCGAAGATGTCGCAGGCCTTTTAAAGGTAACGATGTTCGGGAAAGATACCATCGATCCAAAGAAAATCGTAGCCGAATTCACCGAGGCAGTTTCGAAAGAAGTCAACATGGAAACTGAAAAAAAGAATCAATTAAGATTTCTGCGAAATTTTAAGGGAAATCCTGAAATACATATCCCAGAAATTTACGAGGATTACTGCAGCGAGGCCGTGTTGACGATGGAATATATTGATGGAATAAAACCATCCGATCTTGAAGCGATAAAAAATGCAGGACTTGATCCCAAACTAATTGCAAAGCGCGGAGCCAATTTTGTAATGCAGCAGATTTTCGATCTCGGTTTTTTTCATGCTGACCCGCATCCCGGCAATTTCTTTCTGATAGAGGATAATGTTCTTGTTCCTATTGACTATGGCCAGACAGCGGCACTTTCATCACAGGATAGAGAGTTGCTAAAGCAACTTATCCTGGCAATTATCGATAATAGCGCAGACCAGCTAATAAGGACACTTCAGCGATCTGAATTGATATCTGAAAATACAGATGAAAATATTGTCAGAAGAGATATCGAGTCAATACTTGACGCTCATTATGCACTGCCTTTGAAAGATATCTCGATCAGTCAAGTTATAATGCAAACCTTTGATGTTATACGAAAACACCGTATCAATACACCGCCTCAATTTACGCTTATGCTTAAAAGTCTTATGACAATCGAGTCATTCGCCAAAACACTTGATCCGCAGTTTAATATTATCGACAACCTCCGGCCGTTTGCAAAGAAACTTACTTCTCCATTTACAGACCCAAAGCAGATGGTGAAAAATTTAAGAAACGCCGCAAACGATATGGGCAGGATGGCTTCGCATCTGCCTGACGACCTAAACATTATAATCAGCAAGTTCCGTCAGGGAAATTTTCAGTTGAGGGTACATCACGAACACCTTGAAAACTTAACCCATACACTCGATAAAAGTTCCAATAGAATCAGTTTTGCACTGATTATCGCTGCGCTACTGGTTGGCTCAAGTATGGTGATATCACAGAAGAGCGATATTTTCGGGATTGTAACCTTGCAGACATTAGGTATCATAGGATATCTTGCTGCCGCTGCGATGGGAATTTGGCTGCTTATTTCAATTATCCGAAGCAAGCATTATTGATTCACACGAATAGATTTATGTCGTTTTTTTCTGCCGGTCGGAAAACAATCAGGCATAGGCGACGATGGCATCGAAATCATCGCAGAGTTTTAACAGCTTGGGTACAGTGATATCCGTGTCTAAGAAGAGATCCCTCGTCGCTACGCTCGCTCGGGATGACAGCGGGCAGTTCGCGAACCGCCCCTACAAAAAAACGAAAGAAAAATTCGAGTTAATTTGTGTAATTCGTTGTTAAAGAAACAAAAATCAGCGTTCATCTGTGGCAAAGAAAAGAAAAACTTATGGCCACTGAATAATCGCTCCGTAAACTATCAGCAGTCCAATAAGCATCGCTGCTATTCCGACGAGTCTTATCATATAGACTTTTTGCCCGAGCCACCATCGCAGCATTTTTTTCAGCCTGTGTAGCTCCATCGAAAAAATAAATATCGCCCCGAGAAGAAATATTATTCCGAAAATAATTATCAGCCAGCTATGTGCGCATCTATTGGCTATAATCAAGAACAGCACCGCAAGGATTAGTCTGATTACCCCGCCAGCATAGAGCCTTTGGCCCTCAATAAAAAATGACAGGGTTTTCTTCAGCATATCAGGTCTGGCAATAAACAGTACCCCCTCAAGCATAATGAAAATTCCGATTAACGCTATCAACGCTTGCATAATTTTATCTCCTAACTAAATTAGTTCGAGTAAATCAGCTTCGATATCTACGCTGGTCGCCTGGCCTAACATATCAATCTGCAAAATCAGCCTGGTTTCCTTTGACGTTCGGACTACAATTCCCTCTGTTCCCATCAATGGCCCCGCAATCACCCGGCATTTCTGGCCTATCTCAATAAAATTGTACGGCTTCAAATCCGCGCCGGATTCAATCGCCTTTTCTATAGACCATAGTTCATTGACAAAATGCTCAACGCTTGTGCACGGAATAATATTTGCCACTCGGTGAGTTCTAAGTGTCTCGACTCTTGCGGTTTCATCGCCGCAAAAAAATAAATAGCTGGAAAACAACGGCACCAGCGAACGGATGACCCGCCCCTTGGGTGTTTTTGATGCCTTTGAAACCAGCGGCAGAAAATAAGAAATACCCTTGCCCATTAAATCCCAGGCAAGGGCTTTTTCGTTTCTCGCTTTTGTATGCGCGACCCACCATTTTCCTTCAAAATCCCTGACAGATTTCCCCTCAGGAAAAGTAACTGGCGGATTTTCGCTTAACTTTAACACATTCAAACCTTATGCTTTTACAATCTTTTGCCTGTTCTGTTTGACATCCTTTGTTGCGTTTCGCGTATCGACAACCAACTTGGCGTTTTTGACGATAGCGTTATAATCATAATCGCTATGGTCAGTTGATATAAGCACCAAATCGTACGTCTTAATCATCGCAGGCGAAATCTTCTTGCTCGTCATACCAAGATTATGTTCTCTCTGCACAGGAGTCTTGGTAATGTACGGGTCATTGTAATCGACTTTGGCGCCCTTTGCTATAAGAAGCTCGATAAGCTCAACCGACGGCGATTCACGGATGTCATCAATATCTTTCTTATACGCAAGCCCAAGCACAAGAACCTTGCTTCCCTTGAGGCTTTTCTTTCTATCGTTCAATGCTTCCATAACCTTATGGACGACATAGTGCGGCATATCGGTATTTATTTCGCCAGCAAGCTCGATAAACTTGGTAGGTATGCCGTACTGCCTTGCTTTCCATGTCAGATAAAACGGGTCAATAGGTATGCAGTGTCCGCCAAGGCCGGGCCCCGGATAAAAGGCATGATACCCGAAAGGTTTTGTACTTGCCGCGTGAATTACTTCCCACACGTCGATGCCCATTCTGTCAAATACCATCTTCAGTTCGTTCACAAGTGCGATATTGACGCATCGATAAACATTCTCAAGTATTTTCGCTGCCTCAGCCGCTTCAACGGAACTGACCGGAACCGTCCTGACGATTGCTTTGCCGTAGAGCTGGCAAGCCATTATTTTGCATGTATTTGTCAATCCGCCGACAACCTTTGGTATTGTTTTGGTGGTATAATTCTTATTGCCCGGGTCCTCGCGTTCAGGCGAATATGCCAAGAAGAAATCCTTGCCTGCCTTTAATCCGCTTCTTTCAAGAATAGGAGCCATCAACTCTCTTGTCGTACCCGGATATGTTGTGCTTTCAAGGACGATAAGCTGTCCTTTTTGCAGATATTTTGAAATTGTCTCGCAGCTTTTAACGACGAATGTCATATCAGGTTCGCGATTTTCCGTCAGCGGTGTCGGAACACATATCAGAACCGCATCGACGGTTTTGAGTTTTGACATATCGCTTGTCGCGGAAAAAACTTTATCATCAACGAGTTTCTTGACCGTTGCGTCAGCGACACCTTTGATTATGCTTTTGCCGGAGTTTAGCTTTTTGATTTTGGATTCATCAATGTCAAATCCAAGAACCTTTACGCCGGATGAAGCAAATTCCCTTGCAAGCGGGAGCCCTACATATCCCAGGCCCATGATGCCGACTTTAACCTTGCCTGTCTTGACTTTTTCTTCCCATTTGTCCATTTTAAACCTTTCTAAATCGTTACCGTTAGATAATACGTTTCTTCGATAAACTGCACTACGCCGTTATAGCTAGCTGGTATCAGCAGCGTTTCGCCTTTGCTGAAATCAACCGTACTAATATTATCGTCATTTTGGGCGTATATCTTACCTTTTCCGTCAAGAATTATCACAACTTTCATTTTTCCGTGATCCAAAAGCATCTCACAGCTATGCGCCTGATGGCCTTTATCGACCTTGAAGTATTCGCAATCGACAAGTCTGCCGGTATCCCGCACGGTCAATTCTTCGGGGTCCTGATCGAAATGGATACTCTCCAACGCCTCTACGATGTGAAGCTGGCGTGGATTACCGGACTCATCGACCCTGTTCCAGTCGGAAACCCTGTAAGTCGTATCTGACGGCGTTTGAATCTCAGCTATCAAGAGTCCCGCCCCGATAGCATGTGGTGTACCTGCCGGCAGAAAATGGCATTGCCCCGGCTCAACTTCAATTTTTTCCAGCAGTTCGGCCGTAGTGCCATCTTTTATGGCTTCGGCAAATTGTTCTTTCGTTACGCCTGCCTTGAGCCCTTTATAAATAACAGCGCCCGGCTTAGCGTCGATAATATACCAGCACTCGGTTTTAAGCTTTCCTTTGCCCATTTTAAGGCATGTTCTGGCATCCGGATGCACCTGAACGCTCAAATCGTCCTGTGCATCGAGTATTTTTATTAAAAGCGGAAAGGGTGGTTTATAAATTCCTGCCCCGAAAATTTCCGTTGTATATTTTTTCATTACATCAGCGATGTTCATGCCCGCCAATTGGCCATTTGCAATAACAGATTTATCATCGCCGACATCTGCCAGCTCCCAGCTTTCGCCGATTTTGATATTTTCAGGCAGATTTTTAGCAAAAACGGTATTTAAATCGCGCCCGCCCCATATTCGCTCTTTGAAGATTGGCTCAAATTTTAACGGATACATTTTCATAGGTTTCAATTATACATTTCCTGTAAGTTTCTGTCTATTAAAGTTTCAAAGACACCATTGAATCCGATTTTTTGCCCAAAATCAAGACTTTTGGGCTTTTAATACTTACGCTTGATTATTTCCTGATTTTACCTTAAAATCATCGACTTATGAAAATCATTGAAAATATACCTGACAGGGGGGCGATACCAGCTGGCAGCGTACTTTCCATAGGCAACTTTGATGGGATCCACGCAGGCCATCAGCAGATTATAGCCCGTGTCAAATCCCTGGCCGGGAAATTCAATGCGTCAAGCGTTATTATGACATTTGATCCGCATCCGGTTGCGATCTTGCATCCTCATCGCACACTCGGCGTTCTGACTCCGCTGGAATTCAAGCAGTACATTATTCGTCAGCTCGGCATAGATTATATGATAGTCATAAAGGATAGCTTCAAACTGCTCAATATGTCCCCAGCGGCTTTTATTGACGATTTTCTGGTCAATACCATTAACCCTGCTTCCGTTGTCGAGGGCGATAATTTTAACTTCGGCTATGGCAGAAGCGGCAATTCGCAAACCCTTCGGGATATGGGCAAGCAACGGGGCTTCGGTGTCGAAATCCTTGAGCCGCTGAAAGTGGATATTAAATCCCAGCCGAATGTTATCTGCTCAAGCTCGCTGATACGTCAGCTCCTTGAAACGGGCCATGTTGCCGACGCTGCGACTCTCCTGACCAGACCATACAAGCTTATCGGCAAAACCGTTAAAGGTAGAGGCAAAGGCAGAGAACTGGGGTTCCCGACCGCTAACATTGACCAGGAAAATCAAATTGTACCCGATGAAGGTGTCTATGCCGGCTTTGTTTATGTTGCGGATGATTTTCACTCGGCCATCGAGGCACGAGAAAAAATCCCCGCAGCTTTTAGCATCGGCAGGGCGAAAACCTTTCTTACAGATAATCCTTTATTAGTAGAGGCGCATTTGCTGGTTGAAAATCCAGGTGACCTTTACGGCAAGTATCTGGCAATGGATTTTATTGATAAGATTCGTAACCAGCAAAGGTTTGGCTCCGAAAAGGAATTATCTGTACAGATTAAAAAAGATTGCGACAGTGCTTTAAATATTTTAAGTAATTTTAAAGGATAGACATGCTCAGCGACAACGATTTGCAAAAAACAATAGAAGTGCTGCAACGCTCACACAATGTGATTATAACATCGCATGTCAGGCCTGACGGCGATTCCTGCGGCTCAATAATGGCAATGACAAGAGTTCTCCGTTCGATGGGCAAAAAAGTCCAGCCGATTTTATTAAGCCCTCTTGCCCAGTGGTACGAATTTCTTTTCGATGAAAAAGCACCCATACTTGGCAATGATATTTCCGTTAAACAGCTTGAACTGGAAATGGGCCCAATTGCTGACCTGATAATTATCGTTGATACCAATAGCCAGGTGCAGCTGCCCGGCTTTATCGATTTTCTGAACAACTGTAGAATCGGCAAAACCGTACTGGTGATTGATCACCATATAACAAATGACGGTCTTGGGGATGTTCAGCTTATTGATAGCACTGCTGCCGCCACCGGTGAAATAATTCACGAACTGATAAAATTCGCCAAATGGACAATTACAAAGGAAATCGCAGAAGCTCTCTTTGCGGCAATATCAACTGATACTGGCTGGTTTAGATTCTCAAGTGCTGATGGCAGACTCTATCGCGGTGCCGCGGATCTGCTCGATGCAGGCGTTAATCCGTCGCAGATATATAAGCAATTGTACCAGAATTTTTCTGCTCAGCGGATGAAATTACTCTCGCTGATATTAAACAGGATAGAGCTTCATTTCGATGGCAGGTTTGCAACTCAGTACATCATGCGGGAAGATTTTGACATAACCGGAACTTCCGGCCCTGACACTGAAAACCTGATTGATGAATGTCAGCGCATAGCTTCGGTTGATGCGGCGGCGATGTTCGTGGAACTCAAGGACGGCGGATTTCGATGTTCGCTCCGCAGTAAAAATTCGATTGATGTCCGAAAAATTGCACAGGCTCACGGCGGCGGCGGCCATACGATGGCTTCCGGCGTTAATCTGCCCGGCCCGCTTGAAAACGCACAAAAGCTTATTCTTGAAGCGATAAAGCAGCAGCTAGCTCATAAATAGCCTAATTTAAGAAAAAGTCTAATGGGTTCTGCCGTTGCTGAAGGGGTGGCACTGAATACTTACGGACAAAAAACTAATTGATAAGTTTTTTCTTGTTATTTTGTCTACAATTTTGTAGAATATCGAAAAATCGTAACATATTTGTATCAGTCCATTTTGTTTTTGAAGGAAAAATATGTCGTCATCTGAAATAGCCAAACAGTCAGAATTCCTTAGCGACCTTTCGATGGCCTTTTCCGGCACTCTTGACCACGACGCAATCCTTGAGTCGATTCTGGAATCTCTTAATACCAATATGAAGTTTGAAAAAGGCACAGTAACTCTTCTTGATCCGGTAACCGAAAACCTCGTTATAAAGACAGCTCACGGAATCAGCGAAAAATCCAGAAAACAGGTTAGCTACAAAGTAGGAGAAGGCATCACAGGCACTGTTTTTGAAACTGGCAAGGAAATCATTGTGCCAGACATCCGCAAAGACCCGCGCTTTCT
>CAMDDF010000064.1 GCA_945890885.1 Candidatus Kuenenia stuttgartensis
GGCAGGCAAGGCAGAATAACTTTTTCGATAATTTCTTTTTTTAACTTGTTGTATGGAATTCCATCATCGTGCTGAGTTGATACGACGACGGTGTGGACCCTTTTGGGCTTATTATCGTGGTATTCAACAGTTACCTGACTTTTGCCGTCAGGGCGTACCCACTTAATCTTGCCTGATTGCCTTACCTGTGCAAGCTTTGTGGTAATCTTATGGGCAAGCCTGATAGGCATCGGCATAAGAGACGGTGTTTCATTGGAAGCGTAGCCGAACATAAGTCCCTGGTCGCCTGCACCTTGTTCTTTGTGAAGCCCCTGGCCTTCGGTTACACCCTGAGAGATGTCAGGACTTTGCTGATTTATTGAAACCATAACGGCACAGTCATCGCAATTGAAGCCGTAGGCGGGGTTATCGTATCCGATTTCGCGTACAGTTCTGCGTGCGATTTCCGGAATATCTACAATCGCCTTGGAAGTTATCTCGCCTGCCACGACGACAAGGCCTGTGCTTACAAGTGTTTCACATGCAACTCTGCTGTCGGGGTCTTGTTCGAGCATTGCATCAAGTATGGCATCTGAAATCTGGTCAGCTACTTTATCGGGATGTCCCATTGTTACCGATTCGCTGGTAAACAGGTGCACCTTTGTTGTTTTGCTGGTGGCTGTCTTTTTCATTCGCTAATCTCCTTATTAAGCCGTTTGTTATTTGAACAAAATAAGCGAGTATTTTATGGCATTAGCGAATCCAAGTCAAATTATATTGACTGGAAAATATTTATTTATTGCTGGCATCATTAAGTGTTACAAAATATCTCCAGTTAATCCGCTGAAACTGGACATTGAAGGGCGGCGTGATTCTGTTGATTATTTCAACATTCTCCGGATTGCCGTAGGTGTTTATGTAGTTGAAAGCTGCCTGAACTTTTGGTTCAAATGCCCTGAATTTCTGGCTGGTAAAGTGCTTTATGAAAAGCTCGGAGTCGTTTTCAAACAATTCTGCAAGGTAGAGGATATTTTCTTTTGAATCTAGTGAAAATGCAACTTCTCTTGCCAGATACAGTTTGGCCTGTTCTCTAAGCTGACTATCAAGTTTGTAGCCTCTATACGGCTCTGTTTTCAGGATTGGTGAACCCAGCGTTGCTTTGCAGAGGGCAAAAGAAACATTAGGATCATCAAATTGCACTTTCAGGAACTGCTCAATTTCACTTAAATTATATTCTCTATCCATAATATTAAAGAAATGTTGAGTATAAAAATCTGGTATGTGTACGACACTGTTTTCTGGCCACCATATCCGGGCGAATCTCGGAGCTTTGATTGGATAATTCCTTACGACGATATTGACAGCAAAAAAGTTGTAGGCGTTTATCCAAAATGCTTTCTGTTCATTTTCAGGCCAGCTTTGGTAGTCGGACTGGTCAAGTATAGCAAACTCTACCGCCTGCGGGCCTAATTCCAGCCGATGCCGGCGAAGCCTTGGATAGTCAATGAGCCCATGAGAATCTACGTATTTCTGGAGAATTTCGGAGTAGTTGTTGTAAAAACCGTTGAAAAATTCATTTACATCCGAATGAACAGCATCATCAGGCACATTGGCATCGCTGGCTTCCTGAGAAGCAGTATTAGGATCATTGACATTGGCATCGCTCTGTGGAAACGCCACAGCCGAGCACCAAACCGCCAATGATAATGAAAACAACAGTCTTAACATATTATTCCTCAACGATAATTTACAGTAATTATATATATAATGCCTACATGGTATATTACGGCGTTTTTAATGTAAAGGTTAAAAAGTTTTGTGTTAATTTGTTAAAATATCACCAAAATACCTTGAATTTCAATTAATTTTAGGTTTTAAACGCGGTTTTATGTCGATAAGTACAGTACAGTAAGTAGATTGCCTGTATTTTATGGCAGACTACAGTTGCCGAAAAGGTTTATTGGCTTGACATAAGCAATTGTAAAAGTTAATCTTAAGCACTAAGTTTTTACTAATTCTATATGCAGATGAGGAAATGCGATGAAGAAGAATTTGGCCTTATTTTTTTATATTTGTACCTTTTTTGTTTTGTTTAGTTCTGTTTCTATGGCATTGGAAACAAGAGCCATAGATGAGCTTCGAAAAAAAGACGTTCTCAGTGATGCAGATCAGAAGACGGTAGAGGCTTTTATTGGGTCAGGTATCGAGGAATTATTTAACCTTGAAGATTTCAGTGCTGCATCTAGTTTACGGCTGGCGATTGTATCACGAAAAACAGGCCTTAATGAAACGTCTGCCCAGCAGTATAAAACTGCCTTCAATTCGGCTGCTGTTGAAAGTTTCACAAAGGCCTTTGGTCGGCTTGATCAATTACAAAATCAGTCGCAAGCTTTTAGTGTCCGTCTGAACCTGCTTCTTTTGATGTCTGAGATTTCCGATGCGGGATTTGTGAATCTTGCAATTGATAATATTAAAAGCAAATCCTCTGCAATTAGATATTCAGCAGTAAAGTGTTTGTCCAGCCCTGATATAATCAAACAGCTTAGTTCCGCCACATCAGCGGATATTCAGCGGGCTCAAAATGCGATTTCTGTATTGACAGAAGTGGCTGCAAATGAAACAGACGGAAGTGTTTTAATTGAAATTGTAAATTTTGCAGCTGGTATCAATAGCAGTGATGCTGAAAAACTGATACTGGAAATTGCCAAGGGCCGAATTGGCAAATATGAGAGTTGGACGGTCAGCAATGATTATGTTGATGCTGCAACATTAAAGGCTCTTTATGCCAAATCCTTAAAAGCTTCATCTGATTCTGCCAAAAACGATTTGATGGCGGCATTGGGGCAGCTTTATTCGTATGTGATTCAGCGATATGCCTTGGATGCTGCTAATCTCAGCGAGGCCAGCAAAAGCCAGGTGGTCGATGTTATCGTCGGAACAGAAAACGATCTTATGAGCCAGATTCTTGGCAGTAAAGTCGGAGCGATGAAAAAGGCGATTGAACGTAATGATATGGCAGCCCTGATGATGGCACATGACTCTCTGCTCGGAAGCAGCGATGGTAAAGGTATGATTGCTTCGACGGTAGAATTTTACTACAGCATCGATGGCGAGAACAAAATTTATATGCCGAAGAAGCTGGTTGTGCTTGCTAAAGAGTCTGTGCAGCAGTAATTGAATCTTCACTAAGTTATGGAGAACTTAGTTTTGAAAAAAAAGCGACATCTGATTTTACTTTTTGCGGTTATTGCTGCACTCGGATGGGGGATGTTTGTTTTGTCGAGGTCGAACGACAAAATTGACGAAAACGAAATGGTGATGTATAGCGCCATCAGCTCAAAACCGGATTCTCTTGATCCTGCTACTGAAAGTAGCGTTACGTCTGAAATTATTGTCAAGCATATCTATGATACGCTTTATGATTATGACTATTTGAAACGGCCATATGTTGTTGTGCCGGTATTGGCGGAGAGTATGCCCGATGTAAGTGCGGACGGTCTAACTTGTATTATTAAGATTAAGAAGGGGTTATTTTTTTCTGATGACGGGTGTTTTAAGGATGGCAAGGGGAGGGAGCTGACTGTTAATGATGTGATTTATTCATGGAAGAGGATTGCTAATATAAAAAATTTGAGTCCGAGCTGGTGGGTATTTGATGAACGAATAGTCGGACTTGATGAATTCAGAGAGTACACAAAAACATGCGCATTGGCAAGTGATATCGATTATTCGAGAGAAGTTGAAGGGCTGAAAGCGATTGATGATTATGCATTGCAGGTTAGATTGAAAAAAGCATGGCCACACATGGTGTACAATCTTACCAAGGGGGCTACTACCGCCGTAGCAAAGGAAGCGGTTGACTATTATGGTAAAACCATAGTAAATCATCCAATAGGAACCGGGCCATACATATTGAAACAGTGGAACAAGGAAAGTTATATCGAGCTCGAAAGAAATCCCAAATATAATTACGGCTATTATCCTACAGAGGGTGAAGATGGGGATTTCGAAAAAGGACTGCTTGCTGATGCCGGCAAGAAGATACCTTTTATTGATCGGGTTTATTTTGTTAAAATCGAAGAAGAACCGCCATCGTGGTTTCTGTTTTTAAAGGGAAAGCTTGATTCCTCGTATATTCCAAAGGATAATTTTGACCAAGCAATATCTGATGGCAAGAAATTAACGCCCGAAATGAAAAAGAGGGGAATCGAATTAAAAATGTATCGTCTTCCTGATACTTCGTGGATTGGGTTTAATATGGACGATCCAATAGTAGGAAATAACAAACCCCTTCGTCAGGCGATAAGTCATATCCTAGACAAGAAAAGATTTATAGATTTATTTGCAAATGGCACATTGGACGAAGCATTTGGGCTTATACCGCCGATTATGCAGTCATACAATGAGGAGCTTTCGAAAACGCCATCTTACAATGTGGCTAAAGCTAAAGAACTAATGGAGCAGGCCAAGAAAATATATGGCGGCGATATCCCCGAACTCACATTGAAAATGCCGGGCACTTCAGTTAGTGAACGTCAATATGGGCAGTTTTTTCAAAAAGAATTTGACAAGATCGGTCTTAAGCTGAACATTGATTATCTTGATGCCCCAATGTATTTTGCGGAATTGAATAAAGGTCAATTTCAGATGTATTTTGGAGGTGTATCCTCAAGCGCTCCAATTGCATACAATATTCTCAGGATGTTTCATAGCAAAAGTATTCAGAGCGGAAATCATTTTTATTACAGGAATGAAGAATTTGATCGCACTTTTGATAAAGCTTCTATTATGGTAGATTGTCCAGAGCGGACGGAATTGTACAGAAAGTGCGAAAAAATTCTTCTTGATGATTGTGTGGCTGTATTTATTTTTCATAGCGTAAGTTATACTTTAAGTCATAGCTGGGTAGAAAATGATAAGCCAAGTGCTTTGCAGTACGGCTTGGCAAGATTTATAAAAATTGACAGTGCTAAAAGACGTTCTTATCAGGCACAGTATTAAGGTGAGATAGTGTTTTCATATATTATAAGACGATTATTATATACGGTTCCGATAGTTTTTGGCGTAATGTTAATTACATTTTTGCTATTTAACATTGTTCGCGGGGATATTACCGACCAGATAGCAGGCAAGGAAGCCTCTGCGGAGACGCGGGCGGAGATAAAGAAAGAATACGGGCTTGATAAGCCATTGTTTTTTAATACAGAACATAAGGTTTTCTCGAAGCAATTCTGGGACAGCCAGTTTTTTAATCATTTGCTTGCAGCGGCGACATTTGATTTTGGATATTCATACAATGATAGAGAGGCAATCTGGGATAAGATTAAAAGGGGAGCTGGGCCTTCGCTTGCACTGACCGCTCCGATGCTTGTGGGCGAGGTTTCAATATCAATAATTCTTGCCTTGGTAGTGGCATATTTTCGCGGCAGATGGATTGATAATTTGACGGTTTTAATTTGTATTGTCGGGATGAGTTTGCCATTTTTGAGTTTTATTTTATTCGGCCAGTATTTTCTTGCGTTCAAGTGGGGATTGTTCCCTGTTTATTTCTGGCCTGACCTGAGTGTGTGGCAATACACATTGCTGCCGACGTTTATCGGTATCGCGGCAGGTCTTGGATCGAATCTACGGTTTTACAGGGCGGTTATGCTAGATGAGCTTGGTAATGATTATGTAAGGACTGCTTTCGCTAAGGGGCTAAGTCCAGCGAAGGTTCTTTTTAAGCATGTCCTCAAAAATGCAATGATACCGATAATTACTCAGGTTGTTCTTGCGATACCGTTTTTGTTTTTGGGTTCGCTGCTGCTGGAGAGATTTTTCGGCATTCCAGGGCTTGGTTATCTTATGATAGATGCAATCGGTGCAAGAGATTTCAAGGTTATCAATGCGATGGTTTATATCAGCGCAATTCTTTTTGTTGTATTTAATCTTATCACGGACATTTGTTATGCGATTGTTGATCCGAGGATTTCTTTTAAGTAGAAAGGCGAATGGCAGAAGAACGATTACAATTAGAGCCGATTGAAGGCAGAAGCCTCTGGTCGGATGGTATAAGAAAGCTTAAAAGGCGTAAGCTTGCGGTGATATGTTTTTGGATCATTATGCTCTATGTGGCGGTTGCGTGTTATGTGCAGGCTGCCCAATGGAGCGGAGATTACTGGCCAGCAAACTGGGATGTATCCACAGGTGAAAAATATGAGTCGCCAAGCTGGAAGAATTTTTGCGGAACGGATATTTTTGGTTATTCAATATTGCGAAAAGTTGTTTACGGTACGAAAATATCATTGAAGGTCGCTTTTTTCGCGTCGATCATAAGCCTTTTGATAGGGATTCCGCTTGGCGCGACAGCGGGATATTTTGGCGGGCTAGTTGATGAGATAATAACGTGGGTATATTCGACGCTTAGTTCTATACCGTATATTCTATTGATACTGGCCTTTGCGCTTGTCTTAAAGGATAAGACCTTTATGGGTGCCAAGCTGGCGGGAGCAACAACGGTTTATCTTGCAATCGGCCTGACGAGCTGGGTGGATATATGCAGGCTGATTCGCGGCGAAGTTTTAAAACATAAGCAAAAGGAATATGTGTTTGCGGCAAGGTCTTACGGCTGTTCGAACCTGCGGATAATATTTGTACATCTTTTGCCGAATTTTTTCCATATAGTGATAATAAGCTTTAGTCTTCGTTTTATGAGCTTTATCCACGCAGAGGTGATATTGAGCTTTCTTGGTCTTGGCGAGAAAAACAGTCCAAGCTGGGGTGCAATGATAGATTCCGCCCGGCTTGACTTGCCTAAGGGCTACTGGTGGGAAATGACGGCGGCAACTCTTGCGATACTTGTAATCTCGCTTGCACTTAATATTTTTGGTGATGCGCTGCGTGATAGCCTTGATCCTAAACTAAAGGCCAAAGGGTAGGAATTTTGTTGAACACGGATAATAAAAATATACTGCTTGAAGTTGACGATTTATCGACGCATTTTTTCACCGAAGAAGGCGTTGTTAAAAGTGTGCAGAAGATAAGTTTCGATGTCGAAAAAGGCAAGACGTTTGCGATTGTCGGCGAATCCGGCTGTGGCAAGAGTGTAACGGCACTATCGATAATGAGGCTTATTCCCGAACCGCCTGGCAAAATTACAAACGGAAAAATCATGTTCGGGGGCAAAGATCTGCGCAGTCTGGCCGAAAAGCAGATGCGGAAAGTTCGCGGCAATGAAATAGCAATGATATTTCAGGAGCCGATGACCAGCCTTAATCCGGTCTTTACCGTTGGCGAGCAAATCGTTGAGGCGATAAAGCTGCACCAGAAAAAGACAGATAAACAAGCGTGGGAACTTGCGGTTGATGTGCTCGATAAAGTCGGCATCGCTGACCCGCAGCAAAGAGTTCATGAATACCCGCATCAGGTGAGCGGCGGTATGCGTCAAAGGGTTATGATAGCAATGGCGATAAGTTGTCAGCCTTCGCTGCTGATTGCTGATGAACCAACGACGGCATTGGATGTTACGATACAGGCCCAGATAATGGATTTGCTTGATGACCTGCAATACAGGCTTGGGATGAGTATTCTGCTGATTACGCATGACCTTGGAATTGTAGGCCAAAGGAGTGATAATGTCGCTGTGATGTATGCGTCAAGGATAGCTGAAAAGTGTGCGACGAAGGAACTTTTTAAAAATACGCTGCATCCGTATTCGCAGGGACTTCTTCGGTCGCGCCCGAAGTTGGGGATGAATAAAGACAGGCTTGAAACGATAGAAGGTTCGGTGCCTGAGCCGCTGAAATTTCCTGATGGATGCAAATTTCATCCGAGATGTCCGCTGGGTAGAGATGATAGAAGATGTCAGACCGTTGAACCAGGACTTCGGGAAGTGGTTCCGGGCCATCTTGTCGCATGCTGGAAATGTCCTGGATATGGTGATTGATTATTATGAGTGAAGTATTACTAAAAGTTGAAGATTTGAAAACCTACTTTGCGATTAAGCGAGGCTTGCTGCAAAGAACCGTCGGCTATGTCAAAGCGGTCGACGGCATAAGTTTTGAAATTGTAAAAGGAAAGACCCTTGGGTTGGTCGGTGAGTCTGGCTGCGGCAAGACCACCGCGGCAAGGACTATCGCAAAACTTATTAAGGCCACCGGCGGAAGTGTGGATTTTGAGGGCGGCGATGTTTCAAAATTAAAAGGTGCCGGACTCAACCGGTTCCGTCAGGATGTCTCGGTGATATTTCAGGACCCTTACAGCAGCTTAAATCCTCGAATGACTGTCGGCCATATTATCGGCGAGCCTATAAGAATTCATAAAAAAGTCAAAGGCCGTCAGCTTCGGGATATGGTAGGGCGATTGCTTGAGCGTGTCGGATTAAGTGCCAACTATATCAACCGCTATCCGCATGAATTTTCCGGCGGGCAAAGGCAAAGGGTCGGTATCGCAAGGGCACTTGCTCTGGAGCCTAAGCTTGTGATATGTGATGAGCCTGTTAGCGCACTGGATGTTTCGATACAATCTCAGGTTCTTAATCTGCTTTGTGATTTGCAGGACGAATTTGGGCTTACGTTTTTATTTATTGCCCACGATTTGTCGGTGGTGGAATTTATCAGCGATGAAGTGGCTGTGATGTACCTTGGCGGGATAGTTGAGCGTGCATCGAGCAAAGAGCTTTACGCAAAGCCGATGCATCCATACACCAGAGTTTTGATGGCGGCGATTCCGACTATGGATACTTCCCAAAGGGGCGTAAAAAAGGCATTAGGCGGCGAAATTCCAAGCCCATCGAACCCGCCGAGCGGCTGCCCGTTCCACCCGAGGTGCCCCATAGCTGAAGAAAAATGCTCAAAACAGAGACCCCAGCTTGAGGATATCGGCGGTAGACATTTTGTTGCCTGCTGGCGAGCAGATTTTATGAACAAAAAAGCACCAGATTAGTATAATACTTCGATTCGTTATCGACATTTGGTGATTTATATCATATAATATAAATAGAGGACATAATAAAGGCAGGTTAGATGACTCAGGAAACTTCAATTAAAACAGAAATCCAAAATGGCGTAGTTATAGTTAGTTTTGCCCAGCCGAGCATAGGCGCTTTGAACGGAATTGGCGAAATTTCCAAAGCAATTAACGATTATGTTGACCAGAACAAGCCGCAAAAGCTCATCGTAGATTTCGAAGGCGTTAAGTTTTTCAGTTCCCAAGCACTTGGGATGCTTATAGAATTGTGGCGAAAACTTGAAAAATATCAGGGGAAAATGGTTATTAGCGGAATAAATCCCCAGCTTTACAGGGTCTTTAAAATAACCAATCTAAACAAGATATTTCAGTTTTTTGATGATTCACAGTCAGCAGTAAAGTCGTTTGGCGAAAATTGATAAGTACTTTTTTTTGAAAGGCCAAGCTATGTATGTAGATACACAATTTTCAATTTTCATGGTAAACAAACCCGGCGTTCTTTCACAGGTACTCAACGAATTTGCCAAGGCTAAGATTAATATCGTAGCCATTGTAATGATGGATTCCGTGGAACACGGCGTTATGAGGGTTGTCGGCGGCGGCAAGGAAAATGTGGAAAAGGTTCTCAATGAACTGAACCTGCCTTATAAGGAAACAGATGTGCTTTGCGTAAATCTTCCAAATAAAGCTGGTGCACTTGCTGAGATTACCGAAAAACTTTCCAGGTCGCACATCAACATTTCTTATGCGTACTGCACCGCTGGCGGCAAAGGCGGCAGAACAACAGGAGTTTTGAAAGTCGCAGATGTAAATAAAGCTATAAAGGTTTTAAAAGGAGTCAATGTTGCTCCATCAATAGAGAAAAAAAATGTCGCCAAAACAAAAAAAGCTGTAAGAAGATCACTTGCAGCACGAATATAATCAGCGGCTCAAAGGTCGTATTTGCTGATGGGCGACACTAATTATTGCAAAATTATAAGAGTACTTCTGTCTTAGAAGGGCTTATAAGCCTGTATCGAGTACCGCGCCAGTTTATTACTCTGCCAAACGCGGACGATAACACACATGCTAATATAAATATGGTGTAGAGGGGGGAGGCTAAGAAATCAGCGATAATTGTTGTTTTCATTTTCGTGAAATTTTCTTTAAGCCGTTTTTTGATTATAAAAAGCCTTAATAATGAGTTGACAAGTTGGCAAAACACAAAAACAATTGGCACGGCCAGATATAAGCCTCTATTCGGCAATCCTGCTGACATCGCGTAAATTGCGATTGCAAGCGAACCAAACAGTCCAACGACAGCGTACAAACTGCTTATCAAGCCAAACGCCCAGGCATGCGGCATAAAAACTCTGGTTATAAGAAATTGCCTTCTGGCGAATTCAAAAAGTTTGGGCCATGTAGTTTTCTCATATGATGCCACAACACAGCTTGGAATAAATACTACTTTCTTGCCCGCTTTTTTAACTGCATAACTCAGCGAGTAATCATCGCTGACAACATCGGGCCAAATCTCAGGGATACCAAAAATTTTAAAATTTTCTTTCGTGATAGCCATTGAGCCGCCCCATACCTGGTTATACGCATATTTGCCGAGAAACTGTGCAATTTTAGCATTTGCAATTGACAGCGAAATAGATGCCAAATTATTTTTTTCTGGAACAAACCATCTATAACCCGTTGTTACGCCGGTCTTATTTTTATTCAACAGGCACACCATGTCTTCAAGCCAGTCTTCGCGAACACAAATATCGGAATCGGCAAATGCAAGTACTTCGATATCGCAAGGGCTATTATGGTAAGAATGAAGGAGATTCTGAATTTTTTGGCTGCATTTTTTGGTAATCCCAGCTACCAAAACATTAATCTCTTTTGCTTTGGAAATGCTGGCATATTGATTTTTCAGATCATTGAGCTTTTGATAAGCAGGGTCACGGTCAGATTCAACGACAAAATTAATAATAAAATCAGGATAGTTCTGCAAAATGAAAGATGCGATATTTTTTTCAAACGAATGGTCAATTCCTTTACATGGAACCGTAAGTAATGTTTTTGGCTTGTAATATTTTCTATGGGGCCAGGATGCCGAAACTGCGTATATGAAATTTTTGCAGAAAAACCAGAGAAAGAAAAAGTCGATTATAATCAACATCCACGCTATATAATAATACCACTGCAAGTTTATTCTTCTCCTTAGAGTTTCCCAGTGAAATAACAAAAGTGGTATTATTGTATCAGGTTTGTATCATCAGTCAAGTCTGGTTCCTGTCTTTTTAACATAAGATGCGTAGAGGGGGCTATTTTTGCGAATTTATCTGGACAGATAGAAGATTCTGTGCATAATGCAATCCCTGATTTCGCTCTGTAAATAGCGTTTTCGGCTGATGCGCCCGTAGCTCAACTGGATAGAGTATCGGTCTTCGGAACCGAGGGTTAGGGGTTCGAATCCCTTCGGGCGTATTTAATGATCTGTCATAAATCCTATAAATGGTTTCCACCTTGGGCAATTGTAGCCCTGTGGTCTGAAACCATTCATAGCTTTTTCTACATTCCCAAAGTCATTTTCATTCTGAAATATGACAAAAACTTGATTTTTAAAAATTTTTGCCGATAATGTGAACCTTTAACAGGACTTTGCCGTAAATTACGTTATTATTGCGGGGGCAGGGATATAGATGATTATATGAAAATATTAGACAGGAGCTTTATATGACCGCAGACATAAAGCAGATAGCGGAACAGGTGCAGCAGAAGTCACAGTTTATCCGTTTGCTGTTCAACGAGATGGACAAGGTAATCGTAGGCCAGCGATATATGCTCGAAAGAATGGTGCTGGCGTTGTTATCCAACGGCCATATCCTTCTCGAAGGCGTGCCGGGTCTTGCCAAAACCCTTGCCGTTACAACACTTGCAAAGGCGATACACGCAGACTTCAAGCGAATACAGTTTACTCCAGACCTTTTGCCCGCTGACGTTACAGGTACACAGATATTCCGCCAGTCCGACGGCCAGTTTATCGTCCGCAAAGGCCCAATCCTTAATAATATTATCCTTGCTGACGAAATCAACCGCGCCCCAGCTAAAGTCCAGTCTGCTTTGCTTGAAGCGATGCAGGAGCATCAGGTAACCATCGGTAATGAAACATTTAGGATGCCTGAGCCGTTTATGGTGCTTGCGACACAGAACCCAATCGAGCAGGAGGGCACTTATCCATTACCAGAAGCCCAGCTTGACCGGTTTATGCTAAAGCTGAAAATCGAATACCCCACAGGCACAGAAGAATTAGAGATACTCAATCGAATGGCTATCACAGATAAAAAATTCGACGTTCAGCCTGTAATAACACCGGCTGACATAACCGAGGCCCGCAAGGTTGTTGACGAAATTTACATCGATGACAAGGTCAAACAATATATCGTGAATATCGTCTGCGCAACGCGCGACCCGGAAAAATTCAAACT
The DNA here is from genome assembly GCA_945890885.1 of Candidatus Kuenenia stuttgartensis. Taxonomy (GTDB): domain Bacteria; phylum Planctomycetota; class Phycisphaerae; order Sedimentisphaerales; family CAMDDF01; genus CAMDDF01. The sequence goes on from CAMDDF010000064.1 coordinate 12,387, forward strand.
GAAAGATTTAAAGGGCTTGATAAATTACGGCGCATCACCTCGTGCGACGATTTATCTGACCATCGCGGCCAAAGCTCACGCATTTATGCAGGGCAGAGGATATGTAACCCCGCAAGACGTAAAAACCATTGGCTACGATGTTCTGCGCCATCGTGTGATAATCAGCTACGAAGCAGAAGCTGAGGAAATGACCAGCGAAAGCATTATTAAAACCATTTTCGACAACATTGAAGTGCCGTAAAAACAGTGGACTATTTTTATGCTTAGCGAAGATTTAAGGAAAAAAATCCGGCAGATTCAGATATACACCTCAAGGATGGTCAACGCCTCCTTTGCGGGCCAGTATGAGTCCGT
>CAMDDF010000065.1 GCA_945890885.1 Candidatus Kuenenia stuttgartensis
TGTTGTCCTGATCAATACCTGTTCGATTCGGGAAAACGCTGAACGGCGGGTTTTTTCGCATCTTGGGCATTTAAAGCATATCAAAGAAACCCATCCAAACCTTATTGTCGTTGTTTTCGGCTGTATGGCTCAAAGGCTCGGCAGTGAACTGCTTGAACACGCAGCAGTTGATATTGTCGCAGGACCGGGGCAGATTCCGCAAATTCCTGAACTGATAAAGCAATCTCTTGAAACCAAAGGCCAATCAGTAGCGGTAACAGAAAAAATCCGGCAGGGACTCGAAGAAAACCAAAGCAAAATGCTGGAAAATTTCGAGACAGAAAACGAAGGCGACGATAACCAGATTTCAGGACAGGGATTCATCCGCGCAATGAGAGGATGCAACAAATTCTGCACCTACTGTATCGTGCCGTATGTACGAGGCCCCGAAGTTTCACGCCCTGTCAGCGCGATAATTGAACAGGCCCGAAATATGGCTAATGAAGGTGTAAAGCAAATCACCATACTTGGCCAAACGATAAATCTGTACAGATATGAAGAGGCTGGAAAAATTTATACTCTTGCTGAATTGCTGCACGAGATAAGCAAAGTTGATGGCATAGAATGGGTACGCTTTATCACGAGCCACCCTGCTGAGTTTGAAGATTCAGTTTTGTACGCAATCGCAGAAAATCCTAAGATTTGCCCGTATCTGCACATACCAGCACAGTCTGGCTCAAATGAAATTTTGAAACAGATGAACCGCAATTATACTGTTGAGCATTACACCGCCCTGCTTGAGCGGGCAAGAAATATTGTGCCAGAAATATCTATATCGTCAGATTTTATAGTTGGTTTCCCCGGCGAAACGGACGAAGATTTCAGGCTCACCGCAGAGCTTGTCAAAAAAGCTCGATTCAAGAACAGCTTCATATTTAAATATTCGCAAAGGCCTGGCACGACAGCAGAAAAACGCCTTGAAGATTCTGTGCCGGAAGAAATTAAACAAAAGAGAAACCTCGAACTACTCGAAATTCAAAATGAAATTTGCGCAGAGGACAGCCGAAAACTGTTGAATCAGCAAGTCAGGGTTCTTGTTGAAGGTTTAAGCAGGAAACCACATGTCAACAGCGCAGAGTTTATGAACAACCCGCAGCTTATCGGAAGAACATCTAATGATTATATTGTCGTTTTTAACGGCCCAGCTTCGCTGGCGGGGAATTTTGCGAATGTTAAAATCACCAGAACTACCGGTTTGACGATGTTCGGCGAATTGATTTATGGGGATTAACTGTTTACAAAAAAGTTTTTCAGGATATACTTTTTGTAATTGAATTTTCAGGTTTTTCAGGCAAGATGGCTAAAGATTTATCAAATTCGGTTGGTATTGTCGAGACAAAGAAGATAGAAGTTGTCAGTAAAGATAGTCCGCTCGTACTTGATTCCGGAAAATCACTTGGCCCAATCGAAGTAGCCTATGAAACCTACGGCCAACTCAGCGAAAAAAAAGACAATGTCATACTCATCTGCCACGCATTAAGCGGAAATGCCCACCTGGCAGGCTACACAAATCAGGATGACAAAAAACCCGGATGGTGGGATACTATGGTCGGCCCCGGCAAGGGAATCGATACCGATAAATATTTCGTGATCTGCTCGAATTTTCTCGGCGGATGCAGCGGTACAACCGGGCCAACAAGTATCAACCCCGCCACAGGCAAGGCATATGGGTTGGAGTTTCCAATCATAACTATCGGCGACATGGTAAAGGTGCAAAAGCTGCTGATTGAAAAACTCGGCATCGAAAAGCTTCTTGCGGTAATCGGCGGCAGTATGGGTGGAATGCAGGTGCTTCGTTGGGCAATCGATTATCCCGATTCGGTAGATTCAGCGATAGTTATAGCGTCAACCGCAAGATTAAGCGCTCAGTCAATAGCATTTGATGCTGTCGGCAGGAACGCGATTCTTGCTGATAATAATTTTGCCGACGGACAATATTACAACAGCGAAGGACCCAATGAAGGCCTGGCAATTGCCCGGATGATCGGGCATATAACATATCTTTCCGAAAAAGGGATGCGAGAAAAGTTCGGCAGAGAGCTTCGCAGCGATAAAAATTATACCTATCAGTTCAAATCGGAATTTTCCATCGAGACGTATCTCGATTACCAAGGTCAAAGCTTCGTGGAAAGATTCGATGCCAACAGCTATCTATACATTACCAAGGCGATGGATTATTTCGACCTGGTGAGGGATTACGGTTCACTTGAAAAGGCCTTTGAGTCTGTCAAAACACGTTTTATGATTGTCAGTTTTTCCAGCGACTGGCTGTTCACGCCGGAACAAAGTGAAGATATGCTGCACGCTCTGGTGGCAAACAACAAAGATGTCAGCTACTGTAATATAGACTCAGGCTACGGCCATGATGCTTTTTTGATTGAAACAAAAACGCTTGGCGATTTAATAAGCGGCTTCGTCCGAACTACAAGAGAAAAACTTGCCGGCAGAAAGAGCAACGGCAGCTTTACGGGGACTGCCAGCAAAGGACTCAAGATGTATGAACGCGCCAAAAGGACTCGCGTCGATTACGATTTGATAGCATCGATGATTTTGCCCAACAGCAGAGTACTCGATGTCGGGTGCGGCGATGGCGAACTTTTGCTCAGGCTCATTGAGGATAAAAATATCAGGCCCGAAGGAATAGAACTTGACCAGAATCTCGTAGCAGCTGCGATCAATCGCGGGCTTAGCGTCATACACAGGGACATCGAGAGGGAAATAAACTCTTATGCAGATGACAGCTTTGACTATGTCATCCTGTCTCAGACGATGCAGACACTAAAATCACCGGACAAGGTTTTTAAGCAGCTTCTTCGCGTAGGCAAAAAAGTGATAGTGAGCTTTCCTAATTTCGCATATTTCGGCAGCAGGCTTCAGCTTTTGTTTTCGGGAACTGCCCCTATTACAAAGGAGCTGCCATTCAGCTGGTATAATTCGCCAAATATTCATTTTCTTTCACTGAAAGATTTTGAAAAATTCTGCGAGCATCTAGGAGCAAAAATTGAAAAAAAGATTCCTCTAATAATGAACAGGCCGATTTCAGTGCGGATATTCCCCAATCTTCTTGCGGAACAAGCGGTATATCTGACGAGTAAAAAAAATAAAAATTAATAATTACTATGCTTAACGGGTGGCAAATGAAAAATTTAGTTTTATGTTTCGTTTCGATATTAGTTTTGTGTTTGTCTTCAGGCTGTGCACGGTACTGGTACAACAAGGACAAAACATTTACTGAATGCAAAAACGATTATATCGAATGCCGGATTGGTGCCGATATGGCTATCGATAATGATGATTGTTTATGCAGTGAAAAAATCAGGTATGAAGAAAAGTGCATGAAAGCAAAAGGTTACAGACTTATATCCGAAGGCAGTTTAAATTCCAGCGCCCGCCGAAGGCCCGCGGATGAGATATACGGCGAGAAATACGGCATAGCGGGCAAACTTGAAGTAGATTCGCAATAATTTTACAGTGCCTAATTGCCGATAATTTTTTTTACGTATATCATTTTACCATCGCCTTCAGCGTAAAAATCATCAACAATGCAATTCAGCCGATAGCCATTACCTTCGTAAAATTTCTGTGTCTTCCGGTATTTTTCCGTGCCGGAAGTTTCAATGACGATAAGCCTGCCGTTTTGCGATATGATTTCCTGTTCCGCAAATTTAAGAAGCTTGGAGCCTATGCCGGAACGCTGAAGTTTCAGATCGACGGCGATCCAGTAAATATCGAAAGTTCCAAGCGTACACGGTGTGGAACCAAAACATACCCAGCCTGCCGTTTTACCGCCCGATACCGCAACATAGGACTGGTACGAGCCATTATTAGCAAATGCCGCATCTTCAAGAACTTCAAGAGCAACTTCTTCTTCGACAGAACGAAAGAATCCCGTTTCCCTTATTATTTCCATAACAGGCGCCGTGTCGCCCACAGATGCCTTGCGGATAAGAGCTTCGTCATTTTTTTTCATAGGTATTCCTTGTCAATTTCCCAATCGTTCGGCAGCATTATTAAGCATAGTTTCAACAAAACTCTTATAAGGTATCGAAGCATATTCAAGAGCAGCTGCAAAGCCGCCAACCAGCGAAATATCAGGATTAGGATTAATCTCAAGAACATATGGATTATTATCGTTATCCATCCGAAAATCCACACGCGTGTAATCGCGACAGCCAAGGGCTCTCCACGCAGATAACGCCATCTGCTCAACCTTTTCATACTGAGCCTCGGTCAAATCGGCAGGGATTTTTCTTGGGGTATTCTCGTATCCGAATGAGCCTTCTTCCCATTTTGCACTGTAATCGACAATGCGGGACTGGTCAGGAGCAAACGCGGAAAAATCAATCTCAGCAATTGCAAGTACCCGGACTTTATCGCCATCCTGCATTACCGAAACATTAAGCTCACGATGCGGAATATAACGCTCGATAATCACCGGCTGATTGAAACGCAGATGAAGTTTTTTTATCAGTTTAGCAGCTCTATCAATCTCTTCAGGCAGAACCACTACCGATTCTTCTGTAATTCCTTCGCTGGCATCGCAAAAGGCGGGCTTAATAAAATAAGTATCTGGCTTTAGACCTTCAATCGCGATGAGCTGATTCGGGTTAATCACAGTACCAACTGGGCACTCAAGTCCAGCGCCAAGAAAAAGATTCTTAGCATTAATTTTATTCTGACCAAGCAGAAGCGCAGACGTATCATTACCCGTGCAGCTTTTACCAAATGCCTTACAAATCGCAGGCACATAACAGGCTTGATCAATTGCGCATAAAAATTCCTCAGCAAGATTGAAAATTAATTTCTGTCTGTATCCGCCAAGCAGTTCGGTCAAATTTTTTATGTTTTCGACGGCCGCAACTTCGTATTTTACGCCAATACTATTAAGCGACTCTGCCACGGCATTGACCTGATCCATTACACCCGCCCTGCTCATGTATAATGGGTCTTTTTCATCGCCGAAAGTATTATGCAGAAGCAGCACGTCATCCATTTTCTATTTCTTCTTTCCGTTAACACGAGAAAAAGCGTTATCAATGATATTTTTGATTAGCATTTCGTATGGCATTTTTTCCCATGTAGCTATCATCGGCAAATCGGAATGATGCGGATGCAGGCCCGCAAGAGGATTAACCTCGATGAAACTGGGCTGGCCGTTCCTGTCAAGACGAATGTCAATACGCGCAGCATCACGACACTGAAGAACCTGATAGCACCTTAAGGAAAGAGTTTCAACCTTTTCCTTTAGCGTCGGTTCGGAAAGCCTGTTATATTTTATTCGCGATTCACACTCTTCCTTATTCAGGAATGAATAAATAGCGTGTTCATCTTTTTTGAGGACCTCTATTTCCATCGTACCTAGCACCCAGGCCTTGTCGCCGTTACCTAATACACCAACAGTAAATTCCCTGCCGGGCAAGAATTCTTCAACAAGCACTGGCTGATGATATTTTGCCAGCAATTCGATGCAAATCTTTTTAAGCTGAGCAGGCGTTTCGATTCGGGAATTCTGATCTATTCCTTTTCCGGTACCCTCAGCAAGTGGTTTTGCAAAGAGCGGGTAATTAAGCTTGATATTTTCGATATCAGATGAATTTTCAACTACGGCAAACTCCGGTGTCGCAAGGCCATGCTGACGAACGATTTGCTTTGCGAGACTTTTGTCAAGCGTTAACGCACAAACCATCGCATCTGAAAAAGTATATGGTATGCCGTACAATTCGAGCATCGCAGGAACATAGGATTCCCTGCATCGGCCGCCAAAACTTTCCGCGATATTGAATACCATATCCCATTGGTCGCCAGCGACAAGACGCCTTGAGAGCATCTTGGCATTACCAACACATTCGACGGTATAGCCTATGTTTTCGATGGCTTGACGGAGCGAATCTATCGTTTCCTCAGAATCGAATTCCGCAACATCTTCTTCTGAAAAACCTTCCAGAAGATAATCTTTTCTTAAATCATATACAAAACCAATAACAGGCTTCATTTCTTTCTTTCGTTGAAATTCCTATACCATTGAAAAAACACAACCTTACCTGCGGTCAAAACAACAATCCGCTTTCTTCGACAAGTTTGCTTTTAGCTTCGATTTTCTCTCTGCGTTTCATTCTCGGATTTTTCATCGGCACTATCGCATCGGCGTTTCCGCTTGCGAGCTGCCATACATCCGGGTCGCTGTCAACCGTCGGACCAACAGTAGAAGACTCGAAGCCAGGCTCGGGGTAATTAACCATCAGGCCTTCGTAATTGCGAAGTACAGTATGTGTCGGACTCATCGATATGATGTAATTCGGCAGGACAGGTATTTTTCCGCCGCCGTGAGGAGCATCAACAACAAATGTCGGAATCGCGATTCCGCTTACTCTTCCGCGGAGATATTCCATAATCTCAATACCTTTGCGAAGCGATGTACGCAAGTGTTCGACACCTCTTACCAGGTCGCACTGATAGAGATAGTATGGCCGCACACGAGTCTGAATCAAACCGCGGCAGAGTTTTTCGATGACCATCGGATCATCGTTTACACCTTTTAGCAATACCGTCTGGTTGCCAAGCGGGATGCCTGCATCGGCAAGTTTGGCACAGGCACGCATTGCATCATCAGTCAATTCCTTAGGATGATTGAAATGCGTGTTAATCCAGAGCGGATGATATTTTTTGAGCATATTGACAAGCTCATCAGTTATTCGCATCGGAAGCACAACCGGAGTCCTTGTGCCGATTCGTATTACCTGAACCGTCGGCACAGAACGCAGAGCAATAAGCACAGATTCAATAGCATTATCCGACATCGTAAGCGGGTCGCCGCCTGAGACGATAACGTCGGATATTTCCGGATGCATATTCAAATATTCAACAACCTGACGAAGTCTGCGAGGCGAGATAGAATTTTCACGCATACCAGCGATACGTTTACGAGTGCAGTGTCTGCAATACATCGAACACATCGTCGTGGCAATAAGCAGCGCACGGTCGCGATAGCGATGCACAAGCCCCGGCACAGGCATATCGCAATGTTCTTCAAGGGGGTCTTCGCTGAGACACATCGGGTCATACAGTTCCTGAATGTTCGGAACGCTCATTCGATAAATCGGATCCGACAAATCTGGTCTTTCGATCAGCGAAGCATAGTACGGCGTTATCGCCATAGGATATTTTTCGACGACCTTTTCAAGTTCTGCCTGGCTGGTGATTGAAGAGATATACCCACCAAGTTGGTCAATTCTTCTTATTCTGTTCCGAATCTGCCATTGCCAGTCATTCCATTTCGTAAATGATTTTTTTTCTGCAGGACGTAGAGTGTCATTCTCTTCCGCCCTGCCGGTACTTGGAGGTTCACAAGATTGATCTTCTGCTGCATCCGATCTGGTGCATTCAATTTGTTGCTGCATTTTAGGTATTCCTTTTAAAGTTAGTATTCCATTACATTATTGGGCCAAGAAAACTGACAGGCTTCGAACAAAACTCTGACGTAAAGGTTTAATACTCGTTGCGATCTCATCGGTTCCTATCCCGATCATAGTGAACGAAAAGAAGCCAAACACAAATCCTGCAACGGCACATGCCAGACGACGTATCCGAATTATATCTACTTTCTCCGACACAAACGGTGAAATATGGTTTTCAATTTGTTGAAGATAATTATTAAACGGCGTTTCCATCTGCTCTGAAATTTTACGGTCAAGTTTCAAAAGCAATCTACCCTGAAACAATAATATAAATTCCTCACTGTTTTCAATGAAAAAATTATAATGTACATCAAGCAGTTGCTCGAGAACATCCTCAATCGTATTTGACTTTGTTTTGTAATTGTTCAGAGAACTTATAAGATGCTCAATTGCATCTCCGACAAGGCAGGTTATTATTTCTCTTTTGTCGCCAAAGTGCCTGTAAAAAGTACCCTTGCCAAGGTCTGCCCGCTCGGTAATATCATCAATTGTCGCTGCGTCAACTCCATATTCGCTAAAAACTTCCAACGCAGCCTTTAAAAGCTTAGTTCTGGTCTTAGCAACTCGTTTATCAGTACGGCTAGTGAGCTTTCTGACGCGCGGTTTGGTTGCAAGAGAAACTCCTCCCGCGAAACTTTCATCGCTGTTATCTACTTCAAAAAGCATTTTTTCTGGTGAAAAATCCATATAATCTTCTTATTTATATTTATACCTATGACTATATAGTCATAAATGACTAAATGGTCAATATTTTTTTTCATAATTTTATTATTTTTTAAAAAATTTCCTGTATTCGCTAATGGCAGGTGCCAAAAAGATAACGAAAAGATAGGATTTAATCCCTGGAATGTACCATCGCTTTGAGTACATTGCTGGATTTAGGTATGTGGACGGTAATGTACTGGCCGTCTTCAATCTGGGTGTATGAATGTTCAAGCATTCCGTCGAACAGAAGGGTTTCGTTCTGGCCAAGCCGATGCACATTTTCCTCGATACATAGTTCCAGACAGCCTGCCAGGCAAAAACATATTTCAAAACAGTCTTCGTGCAACCTGAGAGACTTCACTTTATCGCCCTTTTCAGCATAAACACGGATTACCTTTGCCTTGTCGTATGAGGCCAGCAAACAGTTTTTCAGGCCAACCTCGCTGTTGGATGGTTCATCGGTGCTTATCGGTTTAGCTACTCGTCTTTGGACAATATGTTTTTCGCAAATAGCCAGCATATCACTTGCGGAGACCTGCAATGCGCCCGCAAGAGCATCAAGGGTCTTCAATGATGGAAACGCCTTATTTTTTTCGATATTTTCAACAGTAGTATATGTCAGCCCCGCTTCTTCTGCGAGCTTGTGCAATGTCAGACTAAGCCGTCGCCGTAGCGAACGAATTACGCTAAAATCGTATTTTTGCATCATTTTAATATATCCTGTCCATGCGACAACCTGAATTTCGCACTCAAAACGCTATTCTAATCGAACTGGCTAAAAATTCAATTTATTTCGATTCACTTGCTGCATCTTTTCTGGCTATCCTGATTGAATTTTGCCGATGTATTGGTATAATGCTCCGTTAGTCGGATTTTTACAGTTAAACGGTATTTGAATATGCGAATGAAAGCACGGACGCAGCAAAACAGGCTTTGGAACATAAAACCTGTACATCCACAGACTGACCAGTTTGCCAAAGTGCTTAAAGTATCATCACTTACAGCAAATATTCTTTTAAACCGCAAGATTTGCGAACATCAGCAGGGCATGAGCTTTTTAAACCCTAAACTTACCGAACTTGCCGATCCCCTATCGCTACCAGGCATTCAGGATGCCGTTACAAGAATCATAAAAGCGGTACAAAACAAAGAAAAAATCACGATTTACGGCGATTACGACGTTGACGGCATAACCAGCACAACAATCCTCTATAAATTATTCGAGCTTTTCAGCGCCAATGTAGATTTTTATATTCCCCACCGAATCGATGAAGGCTACGGGCTAAATCCCGAAGCTATCGAACAAATTGCTGAATCAGGCACAAATTTAATCATAACTGTTGACTGCGGAATAACTTCCATTGATGAAGCCGAAAAAGTAAAACAACTCGGTATGGACCTTATCATTACAGACCATCACCGGCTTGGCGAAAAACTTCCCCGTGCGACAGCTATTGTTCATCCCAACCTGAAAGAACACGGCAACAAAAATATCTGTGCTGGCGCTATGGTAGCTTTCAAGCTAGCCTGGGCAGTGGCAAATGAACTCAAAAAGGGAGGCAAAATTGATGACCAGACCCGGCAATTCCTGCTGGATGCCACAATTTTCGCGGCCCTTGGCACAATAGCTGACGTAATTAGTCTTACCGGCGAAAACCGCGCTATCGCAAGTTTCGGCCTGAATCAGTTGACGAAATGCCAATTGCCAGGCATCGTTGCCTTGAAAGATGTCGCCGAGATAAAGGACAAAGCCATCGACAGCCAGGATGTAAGCTTCCTGCTTGCACCTATGTTAAATGCCGCCGGCAGAATGGGACACGCCCGCCTTGCGGTTGAATTGCTCACCTGCGACAACGATGTCCGCTCATACCGCATCGCGCAATACCTCAAAGAGCAAAATAAACTTCGCCAGAAACACGAACGCGATATATTCAAAAATGCATGTGAAATAATTTCCGTTCTTAAACTGGATCATCCCGACAGAAAAACCATCGTTATCTCAAGTGATAACTGGCACCAGGGCGTAATCGGAATTGTCGCGTCAAGAATCGTCGAAAAATATTATCGTCCGACGATTCTCATAAACACCACCAACGGCACAGGCTGCGGCTCTGGCAGATCCATCGAAGGTTTTAACCTGCTCAATGCGATCAACAGCGGCGCAGGCCATCTGATTCGCTTCGGCGGACACGATATGGCCGCTGGCGTAACCCTCGAAACATCAAAAATAAATGATTTTGCGCAAGCTGTCGAAGAATACGCCCAAAACAACTTTAAAGACATCGCCACTGCTGCCACGCTTGATATCGATGCACTTTGCTCGATAGGCGATTTCAATCATCATATCATTAAGGAATTGAATATGCTTGCTCCATTCGGACAGGGCAATCCGAAACCCATCTTTGCCAGCAAAGGTGTCCGCCTTGTCGCTAAGCCTCGCACGGTAGGCTCACGCAGCGAACATATTCAGCTTGGCCTTGCCGACAAAACCGGAACCATCCGCGCGGTCGGCTTCAATATGGCTTGCTACGAAAAGAAAATAATCGAATCAGATTTCTTCAATATCGCATATCAGCCGCAGATAAACACGTACAATGGAAATTTCAGCGTTGAGTTTATATTAAGCGACATACAATTTGAGTGATTAAAAACTATGAAGACCGCAAACAAAATGATAATGAGTATCATCGGCCTTGTACTTATCGCGGCGGCGATACTCAAGGTTCATCAAATACTGACCACCATAATTCCCAACTTCGCCCAGATACAGACACAATACAACGGTTTTGAATTTTTAATGCGAATGCTCGACTGCCGGGAGTTTGTAATTTTTCATGTGCCGCTGGAAATCGGGCTTGGCATCTGGCTCATCTGCAGCCTGTTTCGCAAGGCAGCATGGCTTGCCGGAATAATTGTGTTCGCGTTCTTCTGTTTTGTTACCGGCTACAAAGTAGTCCACGGCTATGCCGATTGCGGCTGCTTCGGGGTTGTAAAAATAAATCCGCTTATAACACTTATAGCCGTTGATATCCCTGCGGTTTTGCTATTGGCGATATTCTGGCCAAGAGGCTCAAAACTGCTTCCACCGCCCTGGCCGAGTGCTAAACATTTTTTCGCTGTGGCTATTCCAACATTTGCTCTGCTGATTGGAATTACTGCGTATCTCCTGGCCTCGCCACCGGTTGAACCTGAGCCAATAGAAAAAACTGGCCAGCTTTGGGACAAACTTCAACATATTGACGTTGCCGAAAAACTTGCCTCTGGCATGTGGGTTGTGCTGCTCTACCATAATGACTGCCCAAATTGCAAGGAAGCGATACCGGAATACGAAAAGATTGCTCCCGCTTATAAGGACAGTATCAGCTTTGCATTTATCGAGGTGCCTCCTTATGGCGACCCTTCAGAGTCAATTGTTTCAGATAATACAACCGCTCTTGTTGGAAAGCTCGACCAGAGCAAAAATTGGATGATACAAACCCCACGAATTATTTTGCTTGTCGATGGCCAGGTAATTAAAACATGGGAGATAAAAGCTCCGACAATGGATGAAATTTTTGCCTCAATCGAATGATGTAAACGGCATCAAAACCCCCACTTTTAAAGTAAAAAAATGCGGACGACAGGAATTGAACATGCACGAGCGTTAGCTCACAGGCACCTGAACAGTGCCAGAATACTCGCCATCTCTTTACGTCGTCATGCCGTTTCATCAAGGCCACAAAAATTCCTTCCTCATCAAAAACTCCTCTATTGCTCACGTGTAACAAAAAACATTTCACTAATCAAATGCATTTAAGCAAAATCAGATTCTATACCATATTTTATTTATCTGAACAATTGGACACAATTATTCGCAACTCACCTCCTTTTACTATAGGCAGCAGAGTGAATGTGACTATTCCTTGATCGTCAGTTTTTTGTCGTTGTACAGCAGTTTCTTTGGCAGTCAGCACGTAAGTGGCGTTGGGACTAAGTTGCATCAGACGAAGTTTACCGCATGTGAGCTTTGTTCTGGCAGTATCGCCCTGGCCGCCCTGCATTACCGCACATCTTACGCCATCATAGCTATCGATATACTTTGCCAGATTGGCTTTGGGAAAGTGCATGTTTTTATCAGGCATCCTGAGTTTGGGATTTATCTTGTCAAAGCACATTTCTCTGTCGGCCTTTTC